>JAEYAL010000209.1 GCA_023404805.1 Actinomycetes bacterium
CGTCGCCACGGCGCGGGCCGCGGTAGCCGCCGCGCGGGGCGTCGCCACGGTCGCGGCCGCCGTGGCGGACCGGGAACCCAGCAGCGTCGTCGTCCTCAGCAGCGTCGTCCGACGTCACCTCGGTCCAGTCGTCGGCTCCGGCGACGAGGTCGGCCTCGTCGCCGAACGACAGCTCGCTCTCGTCGGATTCCTCGAGCGGGTCGAGGTCGTCGAGCTCGGCGTCGTCGGCCGCCTCGTCGATCAACTCGCTGCCCTCGGCCTGGGCGACGATCTCGTCGATCGCCCGGTCGTTGGCCTCCTCGCCCGTCGCGAGTTCGTTCTCGATGGAGAGCTCTTCCTGCGCGCCGTCCTGCGGCGTCGTCTCGGGCTCATCGCCGCTCTGCGGCTCGTATGTCTCTTCGTCGCGCATGTGCGCCACTTCCTCGCCGGTGTCCGGCTTCTCGTCGCCACGGTCTCGCGTGGTCTCATCGGCGCTGCCCGCAGGCCAGCCGCCTCTCTCGGCCGGCGCCTCACGCCGGTCGCTCTCATACCCGTTCTCGGCCTCTTCTGGGTCCTCGGGCTGTGGGTCCGCCGCGGCTACTGCGGCCGCGAACGCCCTGATCAGATCGGGATCTTTGATCCCTGGTGAAATCTCTACGCCGCTCGAGACGTCGACGGCGAACGGCGCCACCTGCGTGATCGCCTCGCCGACGTTCTCAGCGTTCAAACCGCCGCTCAGGATCAGCGCGGTGCGGCGCCGGTGCTCGCGCGCCAGCGCATGATCGAATGTGGTGCCGGTGCCGCCCGGCTCGCCTTCGACGAACGCGTCGAGCAGGTGGAAGTCGACATCGACCCGGTACGCCTGCAGGGCGGTCACGTCACCGAGGGTGCGCACGCGCGCAGCCTTGATGACCTGTGCGCCGGTCCGGTGCTGGACCTCGGAGCAGAACGCCGGGCCTTCGTTGCCGTGCAGCTGGATGAGGTCGAGTCCGACCTGCTCGGCGGTCCGCACGACTTCGTCGAGGCCCTGGTCGACGAACACGCCCGCGACCCGCACCTTGCGCCGCACCTGCCGTGCGATCAGCTGCGCCTCTTCAGGCGCGATGAACCGGGCCGAGCCGGGCCACAGAATGAACCCGATCGCCCACGCGCCGGCGTCGACGGCAGCAACCGCATCCTCCAGCCGCGTGATCCCGCAGAACTTGATGCGCGTCGCCACTTGGCAAGATTCTACGGGGTCTCGGGCAGCGGCGAGCGCTGGGGTCGCGCCGGGTGAACGGGCTGTTGCAGGGCGCGCTCCGAAGCCGCGCCGCTAGCCCGTCCGGGCAGTCCTTACGGCTGCGTCACCGTCTGCGGCCGGTTCCCCAACTTCACCTTGACGACCTTGGTGTCGGACCCGCGGATGTACTTGACCTCGACGGTGTCGCCGACCTTCTTGCTGGCGATGTAGCGGGACAACTCGGCTGGAGCCTCGAGCTCCTTGCCGTCGACGGAGAGGATCACGTCGCCGCCGAGGTCGACCTGGCCGCCGGCCATGTCGTACATGACGCCGGAGTCGCCGGATTTCAGGCCCGCCTTTTCGGCGCCGCTGCCCTTCGACACGCTGTGCACGAGCAGGCCCTTTTTGAGCTTCACGACCTTGGCGGTCTTCTCGTCGATCGGAACCGCGGTGACACCGAGGAAGGCGACCTGGACCTCTTCGCCGCGCTCGAGCTGCGGGAGCACCTCTTTGAGACGCTCGACGGGGACGGCGAAGCCGATGCCGACGTTGCCGCCGCTCTCGCTCTGGATCTGCGAGTTCACGCCGATGACGCGCCCAGCGGAATCGATCAGCGGTCCGCCGGAGTTGCCCTTGTTGATCGCGGCGTCAGTCTGGACGACGTTCTCGATGCTGAAGCCGTTGAGCCCCTGGATACGCCGGGCGAGGGCCGACACAACGCCCGTGGTCAGCGTCCGGTCGAGGCCGAACGGGTTGCCGATCGCGACCACGGGATCGCCGACGCGGATGCCCTTCGTCGTCCCGAGGTCGAGCGGCGTGAGGTCGTGCGCCTTCGGGTCGACCTTGAGCACGGCGAGATCGGAGTTGACGTCGACGCCCTTGATCTGGGCCGGGATGGCCTTGTCCTCGCCGAACTGGACGGTGGCGTTCTTGGCCCCCTGCACGACATGGGCGTTCGTCACGATGAAGCCCTCATCCGAGACGACGAACCCAGTGCCCGTCGACTCGCCCTGCTGCTCCTGCGTGTCACCGAACGGCGACTGCGTCTCCTGCGTGACGATCGCGCTGATCAGCACGACGCCCGGACCGGTCTTGCCATAGATCTCGGCCGGCGTGAGCGAGCTGCTCTCGGCGTCGTTGTTGGCGGGCTGGGGCCCCTGCGAGAGCGGCGCCTGCGCGACCGGCGCCGAATCGTCGTCGTCGATCCACTCGTCGTAGGCGAACGCACCGAACAGCCCTGCGCCAAGCGCGAGGACGAGGACGGCGAAACCGGTGGCGAATTTCTTCATTGCAGGCGTGAGAGCAGGCGGTCGGGAGAGCAGGAGCGAAGCGGAGGAGACGCGCGGACGCGGCAGCGGCCGCGGCGGACCCGAAACCCTAGTGGGGGTCGCCCGCGGTGGGCCCCGCTAGCGCGCGCGTCGCGGCCGCGAGGTCCTCGGAGCGCATCAGCGCCTCGCCGATCAGGACGGCGTCGCAGCCGACCCGCTCGAGCTCGTCGACCTGCTCGCGCGAGTAGAACCCGGACTCCGCGACGACGGTCTTCCCGGCCGGGACGTCGGTCAGCAGGTCGTGCGTGCGGGCGATGTCGACGGTGAAGTCGGTGAGGTCGCGGTTGTTGATCCCGATGATGTCCGGCTCGATCGCGTCGAGCGCGGCTTCGAGCTCCTCGCCGTTATGCACCTCGACGAGCACGTCGAGGTCGAGCTCGCGGGCCTGGGCGTGGAGCTCGGCCAGCTCCTGCGGCTCCAGCGCGGCGACGATCAGCAGGATCGCGTCAGCACCCCACGCCGCCGATTCGACGACCTGGTAGCCGTCGACGACGAAGTCCTTGCGCAGGACCGGGATGTCGATGACCGATCGGGCGATCTTGAGGTCCTTGAGCGTGCCGCCGAAGTGCGGCTCGTCGGTCAGGACGGAGATCGCGGCAGCACCGCCGGCCTCGTAGGCGCGGACGATGTCTTCGACGGTCGATCCTTCGCGGATCGCGCCCGCCGACGGCGAACGGCGCTTGTGCTCGGCGATGATGCCGACGCCATCGCGCAGCAGCGCCTCGTTGAACCCGCGGGGTTCGTCACGCGAGGCGGCGAGGTCGGCCAGCTCGCTGAGCGGCACGTGCTTGCGGCGCTTGCGGACGTCGTCACGGGTGCGGTCGATGATGCGCTCGAGCTGGTTCATCACGCAACCGCCTCGGTCGTCATGGCCACAAGGTCGTCGAGCACGCGCGCGGCACTCCCGTCGTTGATGGCAGCCGCGGCGAGAACGCCGCCGGCTGAGAGGTCGTCGGCGATGCCGGCCACGACGAGCGTCGCGGCGGCGTTGAGGATCACGATGTCGCGGGCCGGACCGGCCTCGCCAGCCAGGACCGCCCGGGCGACCGCGGCGTTGTCGGCGGGCGAACCGCCGTCGAGGCCCGCGAGGGAGCTGCGGCGCTCGACCCCGGCCTCTTCCGGGTTCACTTTGAAGCGGCGCAGCTTGCCGCCTTCGACTTCGATCACGTTCGAGGTCGCTGCGATGCTGAGCTCGTCGAGGCCGTCCTGGGACCGCACGACCCACGCGCGCTCGACGCCGATGTCGAGCAGCGCGTCGGCGATCAGCGGCATCCGGGCAGGATCGCTGACGCCGATCACCTGGCGCGGGGCGCCGGCGGGGTTCGTCAGCGGGCCGAGCACGTTGAAGATGGTCTGCACCTTGAGCGCCTTGCGCACCGGGACGACGTGCCGCATCGCCGGGTGGTGCCGGGGCGCGAACATGAACCCGAAGCCGATCGTGTCGATCGCCTCCGCGGTCGTCCGCGGATCAGAGTCGATCCCGACACCGAGCGCCTCGAGCACATCAGCTGAGCCGCACGCGCTGGTCGACGAGCGGTTGCCGTGCTTGGCCACGCCAGCGCCTGCGCCAGCGGCGACGAGCGCCGCGACGGTCGACACGTTGAAGGTGGTGGTGCCGCCGCCTGTGCCGGCGGTGTCGACGAGGTGCTCGCGCTGTGTGCGGACCGGTTCAGCGTGGCTGCGCATCGCGCGCACCAGTCCGTGGATCTCGGCGCGGGTCTCCCCCTTGCCCCGCAGCGCCACGAGCAGCGCCGCCGTCTGGACGTCGGACGCCTGGCCGCGCATGACGTAGTCCAGCGCCGCCTCCGCCTCGTCGGACGTGAGGCTCTCGCCGTTGATCAGCCGCTCGATGACCGTGGTGAGATCGGACATCAGCGCGGGACTTCGGGACTCGTCTTCGTCAGGCACAGGGGTTTGGGTGCAGAGGTGGTCGTCCACCTGCCTGCCAGGACTCGGCGGCAGAGCGGATCGCAACACGGTAGAGGATCGGGCGGAGGCTGTGTGACGCCGCCACGGGCCACCCGCCGCTCATTGCGGTTGCAGCGTGCTGCCAGCGCTTGCCAGGAAGTTCGCCAGCATCAGACGCCCGTCCGGTGTGAGGACCGACTCCGGGTGGAACTGGACACCTTCTGCCGGGAGCTCTTTGTGGCGGATGCCCTGGATCACGCCGCCGCCGCGCGAGGTGACCTCGAAGCAGTCCGGCAGCGTTTCCTCCTCGACGATCAGCGAGTGGTAGCGCCCGACGACGGTCCGTTCGGGCAGCCCTTGGTAGAGCGTGCGCCCGTCGTGCTCGATCGTCGTCGTCTTCCCGTGGACCGGCTTGTGGCGGATCACCGTGCCGCCGAACGCCTGCGCCAGTGACTGGTGGCCGAGGCACACACCGAGCATGGGGATCCCCGCCTCGGGGAACGCGCGGACGGACTCCAGCGAGATGCCGGCGTCGTCGGGCGTGCACGGGCCGGGTGAGACGACGACGAGGTCGGGGCCGCTGGCGATCAGGTCGGCGACGTTCGCGCGGTCGTTGCGGACCACGTCGAGCTCCACCCCCTGTTCCCCCAGCAGCTGCACGAGGTTGTAGGTGAACGAGTCGTAGTTGTCGATGACCAGGACGCGCGTCATGCCCAGTCCTCCTGGCCGATGGCCACATCGATGGCGCGCTTGGTGCCCAGCGACTTCGTGACGGATTCCTCGTACTCGTTCTCCGGCGTCGCGTCGGCGACGGTGCCGCCGCCCGTCTGGGCGTAGACGGTGCCGTCTTTGATCGCCACGCTGCGGATGTTGATGCAGGTGTCCATATCGCCCGCGTACGACAGGTACCCGACCGCGCCGGCGTACCAGGACCGTTTGACCGGTTCGACCTCGTCGATGATCTCCATCGCCCGCACCTTCGGCGCACCGCTCAGCGTGCCGGCGGGCAGCGTCATCCGCAGCGCGTCGACGGCGCGGACGCCGTCGTCGAGCGTGCCCGACACGAGCGAGCTGATGTGCAGCAGGTGGCTGAAGGTGTCGATCTTCATGAACTCGTCGACGACGACGGAGCCGTACTTCGACACGCGCCCGAGGTCGTTGCGGCCCAGGTCGACGAGCATCACGTGCTCGGCGCGCTCCTTCTCGTCGGCGAGCAGCTCAGCGGCGAGCTCGTGGTCGTCAGCCGGGTCGCCGGTGCGGCGGCGCGTGCCCGCGACGGGGTACGTCTCGACCCGGTCGCCGGTGACGCGCAGCAGCGGCTCGGGGCTGGCGCCGGCGATCTGGAAGTCGCCGAAGTCCAGGTAGTACATGTACGGACTCGGGTTGACGGCGCGCAGACCGCGGTACACCGAGAACGGCTCGACGGGCAGCTCGGCGCTCCAGCGCTGCGAGGCGACGATCTGGAACGCGTCGCCGGCGTAGATGTAGTCGACGATCGTCGCGACGTTCGCCTCGTACTGCTCGCGCGTGTGGTTGCTCGTCCACTCCAGCGGCTCGCGGCTGCGCGGCGCCACCTCGACTTCCGGCAGCGGCTCGGCGAGCGCGCGGCGGACCCAGCGGATCTCCTCTGCGGCGCGCTCGTACGCCTCATCGAGGTGATCGGCGCCGGCGTCGACGTTCGCGATGATCGTCGTGCGGCGGTCGAGGTGGTCGAACACGACGAGCGTGTCGGTGAGCATGATCGCGAGGTCGGGCAGCCCGACCGGATCCGGGTTCGGCGGCGGCCCGAGCGTGGTCTCGACGGTGCGGACGAGGTCGTAGCCGAACAGGCCGACCGCGCCTCCTGTGAACGGCGCAAGCCCCTCGACCGGGGCCTGGCGGGCAGACTCGGCGAGGTCGCCGACGATCGCGTACGGATCCCGGTCGTCGTCGCCGAGCGACCAGCGGATCACCTCGTGCGGGCGGATCCCCAGGAACGAGTACCGGCCGACCTTCTGGGCCTGCTCAGCGGATTCCAGCAGGAACGCGGGCGAATCCGGGTCGGCGGCGCGGAGCTTGAGGAACGCGGCGATCGGCGTCGACAGGTCGTCGACGAACGTGTGCGCGATCGGGACGATGCCGTAGTCGGCGGAGAGGCGCCGGACCTCGTCGCGGCCCGGGCGGATCAGCGACTCATCGACGGCGAGCAAGGAGCACCTCCTGCACGTCCGTGAAGGAGCGGTCGCGGCCCTGGAGCACTGCCAACAGGTGGTACGTGAGGTCGGCGGCCTCGTTGTCGACGCGGTCGTCGGTCTCCTCGCGCGCGGCGCGGACGACTTCCTCGGCCTCCTCTTCGACCTTCTCCCCCGCGAGCTTCGGATCGGCAAGCAGCTTCGCAGTCCAGGAGCCTTCGGTCGGCTCGGCCTTGCGCGCATCGAACGTGCGCTGCAGCGCCGGAAGCGCCTCGTGCGGCTGGAGCGTCGGCTCGCTGCCATCGATCGCGCGGTAGAAGCAGGTGCGCTCCCCCGTGTGGCATGCCGGGCCCGCCGGCTCCACGAGCGCGAGCAGCGCGTCGCCGTCGCAGTCGATCCGCAGGTCGCGGACCTTCAGGATGTTCCCGCTCGTGGCGCCCTTGTGCCACAGCTCCTGACGCGAGCGGCTCCACAGGTGCAGCTCTCCCGTGTTCTGAGTGAGGGCGACGGCCTCCGCGTTGGCGTAGGCGAACATCAGCACCTCGCCCGTGGCGAAATCCTGGGCGATCACGGCCACCAGGCCGTTTGCGTCGTAGCTGGGCTCCATTGGACGCCTGAGTCTACGGAGCAGCGTCAGACCACGCGGATGCCGACCGAGAGCCCGGCGACCTGGGCGAGGTGGGCGAGGTCGCCGGGATCGGAAGTGACGATCTCGTCGCCGTCGCGCGCCAAGAGGACCAACGCCGCATCGACGACATCCGTCGTCCCGCTCTGAGCGAGCAGCCGTCCGGCATCGCGTCCGAGGGCGGCATCGAGTGGAGCGATGTCGGCTGCCCGCAGCAGCTTTCCGAGTGCGACCTGCCGTCGCGGGTCGCGCCATACCTGCCCGACGATCCCTCCGTGCGTCAGCCAGCCCCGCCCGGCTTCGTGTTCGGTGAGCAGCAGATCGAGCATGCCCACGTTGCGCCGCTCGTACGCGAGGAGCGCACCGGCGTCGAGGACCAACGTCATGCAGCCCGCGGTGCCCCTGCCGCCGTGCGCTCGCCCTCGGGCGCGGGTCGGACCCAGATCGTGTTGGCGTCCAGCTCAGCGCGGGCGGCGCGGCGGTCCTCCTCGGAGATCGGACCCCACTCGTCTTCGATCCAGTCGAACAGCTCGCGCGCAGCTTCGAGCCGCTGTTCTTGGGCCATGCGCTCAGCGAGCGCCTCCTCGACGAGCGCGCTGACGCTCGGCGCGCGGCCCTGCGCGACAGCCTTCTCGGCAGCCGTGAGCAGCTCATCGTCGATCGAAGCTGAGAGCCGCCGCTTCATGCCACGAATATACCACGCGGCCTACCACGATCGTGGCATACCGCTGCGCCGACGCCCGAGGCGCCGCTTACCGCTATTCGATGCCGAGGCGGTCGAGCAGGCGGTCTTCGCGCCGCCAGTTCTTGCGCACGCGCACCTTGAGATCCAGGTGGATGTGCTCGTCGAGCTCCTGCTCGATCTCGCCGCGGGCGGCCTGGCCGATCCGCTTGATCATCTCGCCGCCCTTGCCGATCAGGATGCCCTGCTGCGAGTCGGCTTCGACCCAGATCTGCGCGGTCACGACGAGCAGCCCGTCGGCCGGGCGCCGCCCGATCTCGCTGACCTCGACCTCGACGGCGTGCGGCACCTCCTGGAAGGTGCGCCGCAGCACCTGCTCCCGGACGAGCTCGGCGAGGAGGATCTCCAGGCGCTGGTCGGTGGCGTCGCTCGAGTCGAAGTAGAACGGGCCCTCGGGCAGCAGCGACACCATGTGGTCGACGAGCGGCCCGATGTGCTCCTCGTAGCGCGCCGAGATCGGGAAGACCTCAGCATCGAGCCCGAGTTCGTTGGTCTCGTCGAGCACCTTGATCAGCTGCGTCTGTGAGAGGCGGTCGATCTTGTTGACCACCAGGACCACCTTGGCGCCAGCGCCCTTGAGCGCCTCTGCGATCCAGCGGTCGCCAGGGCCGATGCCCTCTTCGGCGTTGACGAGGAAGAACACGGCGTCGCAGTCGCGCAGCTCATGTTCGACGCGGCGCTGCATGCGCTCGGTGAGCTGGTCGCGCGGGCGCTGGACGCCCGGCAGGTCGACCAGCACCAGCTGGAAGTCGTCGCCGGTGCAGACGCCGCGGATCGCGCGGCGCGTGGTCTGGGGCTTGTCGGACACGATCGCGACCTTGCGGCCGACGACGGCGTTGACGAGCGTCGACTTGCCGACGTTCGGGCGCCCGGCCAGCGCGACGAATCCAGAACGGGTCGGGCCCTCAGGGGCGCCTTCGGCACGCAGCTCGGTGGTCGGCGGCGTCGGGATCGGAAGCTCGACCCCGTCTTCGGGGCCGTACTGCGGCTCGCGTTGGTTCACCCCACCATTGGAGCAGGTCGGGCGATCCGGCGCTGCCCTCGAGGCAGCGCCCTCGGGGCTCAGCCGCCGCCCGTGAGGCAGCCCGTCAGGCCGTACTCGTCGGCGAACGGGCGGGTGTTCTTCTCGATCTTCTCGAGCTTCTTCATCAGCTCGGGGTTCTCTTTGCCGCTCGTCAGCGTCTCCGTGAGCTGCGGGATCAGGTCGAACGCGCCGTCGAGCGTGTCGAGGAACGCGATCCAGCGCACCTTCACGTCGGCAGGCACGTCGACCTCGCGCAGGTCGACGATCAGCTTGCGGCCGAGCGGGACGACCTCCTTCATCGCGTCGGCGGCGCTCTCCGGCCCGCTGACGCCTTCCTTCTGGAACTCCTTGAGGACCTTGTTCGTCGCAGCTTCGTGCTTCTTGCAGCGCGCGTTGACGTCGTCGACCCACTCCGGCGTCGGGCCGTTCGGCTTCTTCTTCGTCTCCGCCGGTGCGTCCTCGGAGACCTGCCCGCTTCGCTCGGCGGGCGTGGATGCGACAGGCGCAGCCGACGTCGAGGCCGAGCCCGACGGCTCGTCGTCGCCACCGCACCCGGACAGGACGGCGGCCGAGAGGGACAGGACGGCCAAGGCGCGGATCAGCATCGCGGCACCGTAGCGCAGCTGGCGATCCAGCAAGGCCAGGTGGCTTACCGCAGCCAGCCCATCAGCTCGGCTTGCAGCGCGAGCATCTGGCCGTCGTCGACCTCGTGGTCCATGCCGACGAGGTGCAGCGCACCGTGGACCACCGCTTCGAGCAGGTCGACGGTGCGCTCGGGGCAGATCACGATGTCGCCGAGCTCGCGCGTCAGCTCCTCGACCCCGGCGCCGCCCGCGAGCGCGTCATCGAGCTCGTCGCCGGGCGCGAAGATCGGCTCGTCGCCGTCGACCGGGAAGCTGATGACGTCGGTCGCGTCGTCCTTGCCGAGGTAGTCCTCCGCGAGCTCCTTGCTGCGGGCTTCGTCGACGAAGTGGACCGCCACGTGGCCGGAGCCGATGCCCGCTGACGCGAACGCGAGCTCCAGCGCCGTGCGCAGCTCCTCATCGGTGGGCGCCTCGGGCGCTTGCTCGCGCCCTTCGACTTCGATCTCCAGCATCAGCGGCGCCCCCCGGCGGTCGCTTCGCCCACCGGTCAGTCCCCCGCGGCGCGCTCGGCGCGGCGCTGGATCGCCTGGCGCTCGCGCTCGGCGTCGTCGGCGTCGTACGCGTCGACGATCCGCCTGACCAGCTTGTGGCGGATCACGTCTTCGGAGCCGAACTTGATCATCCCGATGTCGTCGACCTCGGAGAGGATGCGCTGCGCAGAAAGCAGCCCGGAGCGGGTGCCGCGCGGGAGGTCGACCTGCGACGTGTCGCCGGTGATCACCATCTTGGAGCCGAAGCCGAGGCGCGTGAGCACCATCTTCATCTGCTCCTGCGTGGTGTTCTGGGCCTCGTCGACGATGATGAAGCTGTCGTTGAGCGTGCGCCCGCGCATGAAGGCGAGCGGAGCCACCTCGATCTGCCCCTTCTCGAGATAGGCGGCGACCTTTTCGGCTCCGAGCATGTCGTGGAGGGCGTCGAACAGCGGGCGCAGGTAGGGGTCGACCTTCGCCATCAGGTCGCCCGGGAGGAAGCCGAGCCGCTCGCCGGCCTCGACGGCCGGGCGCGTGAGCAGGATCCGCTGGACGCGGCGCTCCGCCAGCGCTGAGGCCGCCAGAGCGACGGCGAGGAAGGTCTTGCCGGTGCCGGCTGGGCCGATCCCGAACGTGACCGTGTTGTGGCGGATCGCGTTGACGTAGGCGCGCTGTCCGGGGGTCTTCGGCGCTACTCGCGTCGTGCGGCCCTTCCAGATCACGTCGTCGTGCAGCGCGGCGGCCGACTCATGCTTGGCGACGCCGCCGGCGATCCGCTCGACCTCGTCGGCCGACGGCGCCACGCCGCGCTCGGAGAGCAGCACGATCTCCTGGATCACAGCGCCCGCCGCGGCGACGGCGTCGGGTTCACCCTCAAGCACGATGCGGTTGCCGCGCAGCGTGATGGTCGCCGCGAGCGTTCGCTCCAGCTCCCGGAGTGTTGCGTCCGCAGCACCGGCCAGCGCCGATGCGGCTTCATTCGTGATGTCGAGTTCTCGACGGGTTGCACTGCCTTGGGCCACAGAGACAGGGTAGCTCGCGCGGCGGGTCCTCCCGCCGCCGGCGGCAAGAACACCACCCTGCCCTTCACAGGACCACCCAGAAGTGGGTACACTGCCCACTATGGCGTATCTCACGCAGCGTGGCGGCCACCGCTGGGAGCTCCGGGAGTCGGTGTCGACCGAGCGTGGGCCGCGCAGCCGCACGCTGGCGAGCTTCGACCGGCTCACCGACGACGTGCTGGAGCACGCGGCCTCTCGAGCGACCAAACCATTCGATCCGGACGCCATCAAGGCCGCCGCCCGGCGTTCGGCGGTTCCGGTCGAGCTGCCAGCCGCGGAACGCGCTGCCCGCGAGCTCACCGCGCTGCTGGCGCAGGGCGCCACCGTCACCCCCGCCATCGCGGGCGTCCTGCGCGAGCTGCTCGGCGCCTCGGAGCCCGTGCGGCCGTCCGACGCGGCCACGGCCGCGGCCCAGTGGGTCGGCGCCTCGCTCGACGATCGCGCCGCCGCCCTCGAAGACCTCCTCCTGCTCGCCGACGCGCTCCCGATGCCCGCCCGCGCCGACCACCCCTCCTTCCCCCGCCTGGATTCCTTGCCGACCGCCGGCGCCGCGTGAGCGAGCCGAGCCTTCCCGACAAAGTCGTCGCGGTCCACGAGACGCTCACGCAGGCCGGGGTCGGCCATGCGTTTGGCGGGGCGCTCGCGCTGGCCTACTACGCCGAGCCGCGCGCCACGGTCGACATCGACCTCAACCTCTTCGTCGCGGCCGACGGCTTCCGGTCGGTCGCCGGCGTCCTCGGTCCGCTCGGGGTCAACGTCACGGTGAACGAGGCCTTCGTCGAGCGCGACGGCCAGTGCCGCCTGCGCTGGGGCCGCACGCCGCTTGACCTGTTCTTCGCCTACGACCCGTTCCACGAGGCGATGGAGGGCGCCGCGCGCACGGTGCCGTTCGCGGACACCACCATCCGCGTGCTGTCGCCCGAGCACCTGATCGTCTGCAAGGCCGCCTTCGACCGCCCCAAGGACTGGCTCGACATCGAGCAGATCCTCGTCGCCTGCGACCACGTCGATCTGCCCGAGACCAAGAAATGGCTCGCGCAGATCGTGGGCGAGTTCGACCAGCGCTCGGGGCGCTTCACCGCGCTGGCGGCGCAGTACCTCGGGCCGGCCGTCCCGTGACGGCCACCGCGGAGTCGACCGTCCTTGCTCTGGGGGTATAGGCCCAGAGGAAGGACGCTCGACGGGTTACGGCTGAGTGTTTGGCGCAGGGGTGTCGCCCGCGGCCGGCTGAGGCGTTGGGTGCTCGCCCTGGTCGAGGCGCGGCACTCGGCCGAGCTGGCCGAGCTCGGCAGTGTCGCGGCCGAAGAAGAGGCCGACGTTCCAGTCGGCGAGCAGACGCCCGCGGCGGCCGAGGCCCGGCATGAGCGCGAGGTGGTAGGTCCGGGCGATGAACCACGCGGGCAGGCCGCTCCAGCGCAGGCCCATCGTCTCGGCGACCGCCTTGCGCTGGCCCATGTCGACGACCACGCCGCGGGTCTTGTACTTGAAGGTCGTCGGCGTGCCGGTGCCGAGCGCGGCGGCGACGTTGCGGCCCGCCGTGCGGCCCTGGCGGATCGCGTGCTGCGCCGTCGGCGGTGACGGCCGCTTGCCCTTGGCCGCCGGGTCGGGAACGCTCGCGTTGTCGCCGAGGGCCCAGACGCCCGGGCGGTCCTGCACGGCGAGCGTGCTGTCGACGATCACGCGGCCGGTCTCGTTCAGCGGCAGGCCGAGGTTCGCGACGACCGGGTGCGGTTTGACGCCCGCGGTCCAGACGACGGTGTGCGTCGGGACGACCTCGCCGTCGCTCAGGCGAGCGGTGTTCTCGGTGATCTCCTCGAGCGTGGTGCTCGTGCGCAGCTCGATGCCGCGCGCGGTGAGCTCGCGCGCCGCGAAGTCGGCCAGCGACGGCGACACCTCGGGCATCACGCGGTCGCGCGCCTCGACGAGGATCCACCGCATGCCGTGGACCCGCGCCCGCGGGTAGAGGTCGAGCACTTCGCTCGCGAAGTCCTGCAGCTCGGCGAGCCCTTCGAGGCCTGCGTATCCCGCGCCGACGAAGACGAACGTGAGCGCCGCGCGGCGCTCGACGGGGTCCTCCGTCGACTCGGCGAGCTCGAGGTTGCGCAGGACGCGGTTGCGCAGCGCGATCGCCTCGGGCAGCGACTTGAGGCCGAGACCATGCGCAGCGAGTCCAGGGATCGGCAGCGTGCGGCTGACCGAGCCGAGCGCGACGACCAGCTGGTCGTAGCGCAGGCGCTTGCTCTCGCCGCTCACGGTGTCGACGAAGACGCTCTTCTCGTCCGGCTCGGCTCCCGTGACCGAGCCGACGAGCAGGTCGACGGAGTCCGGCAGCGTCTCGCGGAGCGGCACCACGACGTGGCGCGGCTCGAGCGTGCCAGCGGCGGCTCCCGGCAGCAGCGGCGTGTACAGCAGGAAGTTCGTGTCGTTGACGAGCGTGATCCGCGCGGAGTGGCGCGGCAGGACGCGGGCCAGGTACTTGGCCGCATGGACCCCACCGAAGCCGCCGCCTGCAATCACCACGTTCCACGCCATGCCTTCGACGCTAGTGGGTTTCCATCAGGAAGCAACATCGTTGCGAGGGCCACAATCGCCCGTGTTTCCTAGCGATTTCGTGCCAATGCGCACGACCTGGCCCCAGCCGGCAACGCCGGTCGGGCGGGCGCCGACGGAGGGAGCGCTGCGGGGCAGCGCCCCCGCTGGCAGCCGTCCGGGCGCTAACGCTGGAGCAGCAGCGCGGCCCAGTCGCCGAGCTCGCGGCGTCCCGTCTCGCGCAGTCCATGGCGCTCGAACGCCGCTGCGACCTCGTCGGCCTCGTGGCGAAGCAGGCCCGAGGCGACGATCGTGCGCGGCGCCTCCGGGGCGAAGCCGGTCTCGGCGACCTTCAGCAGCAGCGGCCGGAGCAGGTTCGCGGCGACCGTCGGCGCCGACGGGATCGCGTCGGCGTGCATCAGGTCGAAGCGGGCCGATTTGACCTCCACCCCGTTGACCTTCGCGTTCTCGTCGGTCGCTTCGACGCTGGCCGGGTCGAAGTCCAGCCCGACGACCGGGTCGAAGCCGAGCTGCGCCGCCGCGATCGCGAGCACGCCCGAGCCGGAGCCGAGGTCGAGCATCGCGCCCTCGGGCTCGAGCTCGAGCAGGAACTCGAGACAGAGCTGCGTCGTCTCATGGGCGCCGGTGCCGAAGGCGCGCGCCGGATCGATGACGAGGTCGGTGACACCGGGCTGGGACTCGAGCCACGGCGGCCGCACGTGGAGCTTGCCGGCGATCGTGACGGGTTTGTGGAAGTCGCGCCAGCGCTCGTGCCAGTCGTCGGCGATCTCCTCGGTGAACACGTCGACCGGGATCCCCGCCACGTGCGCGGCAGCGGCGCCGAGGTCAGGCAGCTCGCCCGCGGAGCCGTAGACGGCGTACTCGATCAGGCCGGCGTTCTCGGCGACGTCCTTCTCCTCGATACCCGACGGCGCGAGCTCGAGGAGCTCGGCCAGGACGAGCTCAGAGGACTCCCGCGGAACGCGGACGGCGAGGCGGATCATCGGCGCTTTCCGGCGAGGCGGCGCAGGCGCTCGCCGATGCCGCCGGGCGCCTTGATGTTGCGGTCTTCGAGCGTGTCGGCGAACGCTTCGAGCAGCTCGCGCTGGCGCTCGTCGAGCCGGCGCGGGATCACGATGTCGAGGACGACCCGCAGCTCGCCGCGGTCGCCGCGGGCACGCGGCATGCCCAGACCCGCGATGCGGACCTCTTCGCCCGGCTGCGCGCCGGCCGGCACCTCGACCTCGATCGGGCCGTCGAAGCCATCGATCTCGAGGGTCGTGCCGAGCGCCGCGTAGGGCGCTGCGATCGGGGCGACGGCCACGAGGTGGTCGCCGTCGCGGGTGAAGACGGGGTGCTGCTTGACGGCGACCTGCACGTAGAGGTCGCCGCTCGGCGCGCCCGCCTCGCCGGCGTGGCCCTCGCCGCGCAGGCGGACCCGCTGGCCGTGGGCGATACCCAACGGGATGTCGATCTTGATGTCGCGGCGCGTCACTACGCGGCCCTCGCCGCGGCAGGTGTCGCACGGGTCTTGGATCAGCGTGCCGCGGCCGCCGCAGCGGTCGCAGGCCACCGCGCGGACGACCTGTCCGAACGGCGTGCGCGTGACCGCGCGCAGCTCGCCGGCGCCGCCGCAGCGGTCGCACTGCTTGATCTCGCTCTTCGGTTTGGCGCCTGTGCCCTCGCAGGTGTCGCAGCCGACGATCGCGTCGAAGCTCAGCTCCGCCTCGCCGCCTTTGACGGTCTGTTCCAGCGACAGGTCGAGCCGCACGAGCAGGTCTTCGCCGGCTGCGGGCCCGCCGCCCCCAGCACCGCCGAACGCCTCGCCGAAGAAGGCGCTGAAGAGGTCGGAGAAGGAGCCGAAGCCTTCAGCCTGCGACTGGAAGCCGCCGCCGCGCAGGCCGTCGTGGCCATAGCGGTCGTAGGTGGCGCGGCGATCGGAGTCGCTGAGGATCTCGTAGGCGGTCGCTGCCTCTTTGAACTTGTCCTCGGCGTCCGGTGCGTCGTTGTTGTCCGGATGGAGCTCGCGCGCCATCCGCCGGAACGCCTTTTTGATCTGCGAGTCGTCGGCGTCGCGCGGGACGCCGAGGACCTCGTACGGGTCGCGGGGCACGACGCCCAGTTTGCAGGGTTTGCGCGCGCAGCGCAGCGCCAGGGCGCCCGGCTGTGGCCGGGCTCACTCTCAGGCCGCGGCGGGCGGCGCGCCGGCGCTAGGCGACGAGCTTCATCGGCGACGAGCGGTTCCCGTCGACGAGCAGCGCCGGGTCGAGACTCGTGAACGCCTCGATCACGTCGGGGTCGAACTGCTGCCCACGCAGGCGGTGGATCTCGCCGACGGAGTCGGCCACCGGCCAGGCGTGCTTGTACGGCCGCTCGTGCGTGAGCGAGTCGAAGACGTCGGCCACGGTCACGATGCGTGCGCTGAGCGGGATCTCGGTCTCCGAGAACCCCCACGGGTAGCCGGTTCCGTCCCACCGCTCATGGTGTGAGAGCGCGATCTCGGCAGCGAGCCGCAGAGCGTCGGAGTGGCTGCCCTCGAGCATCGCCGCGCCGGCCGTCGGGTGCGTCTTCATCTGCTCGAACTCGTCCGTCGTGAGGCGGCCCGGCTTGAGCAGGATCGAGTCGGGGACGGCGAGCTTGCCGATGTCGTGCAGCGATGCCGCCTGCTGGATCAGCTCGACCTGCTCGTCGGGCAGCCCGAGCTGCAGCGCCAGCATCGCGCTCGTGAACGCGACGCGCTGCGTGTGCTGGAACGTCTCGTCGTCGCGGAACTCGCCCGCGAGCGCGAGTCGCTGGAGGGTCTCGAGCCGCGCCTGCTCGAGCTCGTCGACCATCCGCGCGTTCTCCATCGCCACCGACGTGGAATCGGCCAGCGCCTGGAGCAGCTCCAGCTCGCCGTCGGTCGTGTCGTGATGGTCGGCCCAGTAGACGCCGATCGCACCGATCGGGGCGGACTGGCGGATCGGGACCATCGCCATGCTCTGCACGAACGTCGGCCGGTACGCGTCGTGCGGCACGCGGTCGTCGGCGTAGATGTCGGGCATCCGGACCGGCTCGCCCGTCAGCATCACGTGGCCGCTGACGCAGGCTTCCATCGGAAAGTCCTGGCCCTTCCAGAGCGGCTCGATCGCGTCCTCGTCGACGTAGTGGCAGCGCTCCCCCGCGCCGCGCAGCACGAAGGTCGCCCCGTCAGATCCGGCGATCTCACGCGCAGCGGACCGCACGACGGCTTGGATCTGCAGGATCGTCCGTGACGTCGAGAGCTCTTGGACAGCCTCGACCAGCAGCTTGGCTCGGTCGTAGTCGGTGCGCGGCGCTTGCACGAGATTCCCCCATCCCGTCGAGTGTCCGGCTCGCTCCAGCGCAAGCCGAAGCCGGGCCAATCCCCTCCAGCAGGTGGTCCCGTACTGGTTTGACCGCGGCGCTCAACGAACGTAGCGCCACACCAACGCCCTGGGGACCGGGGGACCAGGAAATGGCCGCTTGACCGAGGGCAAACCCGGTCTGTCGGCGGACGGGCGTAACCGCGCCGTGAGCGGCTGAGCCGTGGCGCGGCGGCCGACTTAGTCCGTAAGCCGCTGCACCGCGATCCCATCGAATCGACGGAAACCTCGGTCCTGCGTGTGGATCGTGCGCACGCCGTGCTGCCGCATCAGCGCGACGAGATGCGCGTCCGGGACATCGTTGCCGCCGCCAGCCTCCGTCTGAGCCTGCCGTGCGAACGCCCAGAAGCCCTCATCCTCGCCGTGAACACGCACGTGCGGCACGGTCACGAGGGCGTCGACATTGGCCAGCGCGGCGTCAAGAGAGAGCGGCCGGGGCAAGATCCGCGGGTGCGTCGCGATCCTCACGAACCCCAACAGCACTGGCCAGAACAGATGGAACATCCGAGTTTCCGCGACGAGGCCTGCGAGCAACGCGTTCGCTGTTTCGTGCAGCGGGTCGTCCTGGTTGACGGCGTGAACCAAGACGTTCACGTCGATCGTCGCGCTCACTGTTCGTCCAGCACCCGGCGGACTGCCTCGCGGTCTTCAAGGTCGACGAGCGGCACGCCAAGCGACGCCGTCTGCCACCGGAAGTCAGGAGGGTTAACGGCATCTGACCGTTGCTTCAACGCCGCTGCCAACAGGTCAGACGCGACTGCCCCGAGGCTGCGCCCCTCCTGCGCCCCTCGCGCCTTGAGCTCGCGGAGCACTGCAGGATCAAGATCGATCGTCGTACGCGCCATGATGCGTGATGCTAACGCTTCGAGCATCACGCATCAACCCTGCCAGAGCCCAAGCTCTGCGCAAGCGATTGCGCTATCCGGCCCGATTTGTTGAACTGCGACAGTGGGCACTCTCGCCGCCAACCAGCTTCAGCTGCCTGCCGAGATTCTGGCTTACCGCCTGCTCCCAGCTCTGCCCGAGGGACAAGCATTCCGCCGCAGCCGCCAGGTCGAGTATTTCGTGGGCGGCGCAAACGCGACCGCGGCGCCTCACGTGGCGGCCGCTCTTCAATGCTTGATTACTGACGGCCTCCTCGTCCAATGGCCGCCGCAAGACCCCCAGTACACCAGCGAGGGACAGGCGGACATGCTGACCCTTACGGCCTGGGGTGCAAAGGTCAAAATGTCGGGCGACAGAGGCCGCCCGATGGTGCAGGCGCGCCGTCGGCTCGGCGTTGATTTGCACCCCGCTCTGCAGACTAAGCTGCGCGACCTGATCGCCTTCGGCGCGATCCGCAATGTTCTGGCGCACACCGATGAGATCGAATGGAGCGATTCGATCGAAGCGGCCGAATACGTCCTACTCGCGGACCTCTTGATGCGCCGCCTTGATCACGTGGAGAAACGCGTGAAGGTCCAACAACGGCGCGAGGCCGAAACCAAGTGGTTCATGGAGAACACCGAACTGGGCCGGGGCCTCGCCGACGGCACGCCATGACGTGCATCGCCGGCATTTGACCTCGCTTTCCTGCGCTCTCGCGTCAGTCTTCGTAGACGTCGGCCATGTAGCGCGAGAGCTGCGCGGCGGCTGAGCGGACGACGGCAATCGAGCCGGCGTAGTCCATTTGGAGCGGGCCGATCAACGAGACGGTGCCCAGCGGGCGGCGCGGCAGGCCGTAGGCGGCGGCCACGTGCGACAGCGTGCGCAGCGCGGGGTCGGGGTTCTCGGCCCCGATCCGCACGACGACTTCGCCGGTGCCGAGCGCTTCGCGCAGCGCGCCGAGGAGCGAACGGCGCTGCTCCAGCATCTCCAGCAGCTCGCTGGCGGCCGACAGGTCGCGGCCGCGGACGAGCCGCGCGGTGCCCTCGACGTAGAGCGAATCCTCTCCCCCGTCTTCCAGGTCGGTGAACGTGGGTGAGATCGCCTGGAGGAACGCGGACTCGCGCGGGCCGTGCCCCGGGTCGCGGAGGCGGCTGTGCAGCGTGCGGGCGCCGAGGCCGGTGCCGTTGAGCCGCTCGTTGAGGTACTCCGACGCCCAGGCCACGAGCCCCTGGTCGACGCGCTGCTCGAAGGTGAACACACGGCGGGTGACGCCGCCCGTCGAGGTGATGACGACGACGGCGACGACGTGCGGCTGCAGCGCGAGCACTTCGATGTGGCGGATCGTCGCCGTGCCGAGCGGCGGCGCCGACACGACCGCGAGCAGGTCGGTGAGGTCGGCCAGCTGCACGGAGACCAGTCGCATCGCAGCGTCGAGCTCGCGGCGGATCAGGTCGAGGTCGACCCGAACGGCGGGCGCGTCATCGATCAGGTGGTCGACGAAGTACCGCAGGCCGGCGTCGGTCGGCACGCGGCCCGCGGACGTGTGCGGATGGTCGAGCAGCCCGGCGTTCTCCAGCCACGCCAGCTCGCTGCGGATCGTCGATGGGCCAGCGCCAAGCGTGTCGTCGGACGCGAGCGACTTGCTGCCGACCGGCCGCTCGGTCTGCTGGTAGACCCGGACGACCTTGCCGAGCACCAGCTGCTGGCGCTGCGTCAGGTCGGGATGCTGCGGTCCGCCGGACATGGCCCCATTCTAGGGCGGGCCGGGACACCTGTCCGCCGGCGGTGGAAGCACCGCGCCAGGTGCTGCTACCGTCGCTGGTGGCCTTCACCGGCCGCCTCATGCGCACGCGATAGCCCTCAGCCGCCCACGACTCGCCCGCCGGCCCAGGCCGACGGCGGCGGCTGCTCGTTGTCGCTCCTCGACCTCTTCGGAGGCCCGCATGCCTGCCACCTTGATCGACGCCGTCGGCGTCGCGCGCCGCTACGGCGGCCGAACCGTCATCCCCTCCCTCGACCTGCGCGTCAGCCGCGGTGACCGCGTCGGCCTGCTCGGCGACAACGGCACCGGCAAGTCGACGCTGTTGCGGCTGCTCGCTGGCCGCGACATGCCTGACGCCGGCACGATCGCGCGCAGCGGCACGCTGGCGTACGTGCCGCAGCTCGGGCGCAGCAGCGCGGCGACCACGACGGTGCGCGAACTCGCACGCGAGGCGCTCGGCGTCGCGCAGGCCACACGTGCGCTGGAAGCCGCCGAGGCGGCGCTGAGCGCGGGCCGCAGGAGCTCGCCGGGCGAGGCGGCGATCAC
>JAEYAL010000230.1 GCA_023404805.1 Actinomycetes bacterium
GCAGGCGGCACCGCGACCGCGGGCGGCTCCGGTGGGGCCTACGGCACGTCGACCGGCGTGCCGGGCAGGAATGGCGACGCCGGCGCCGCGGGACAGGGCGGCGCGGGGGCCTATAACCCGAACCCGATGGTGGCGGCCGACACCTACCGCATGGGCGGCGGCGGTGGCGGCGGCTGGTTCGGCGGCGGCGGTGGCGGCGCCGGGCACGTCTCCTACATCGGACCCGGCTTCTACGTCGGCGCGGCCGGCGGCGGCGGCTCCAGCCATGTCATCGCGGGCGCCACCGGCGTCACCTACGCGCCGAGCAACGCCGCAGCGCAAGCCCAGAAGGTTGTCATCACCCCGGCCGACCCCACCTTCCCGCCGGTCTGCACCGACGTGGCAGTCTCGACGCCGCTCGGCGGCGGCACCATCGTGATCCCGCTCAGCTGCACGGGGACGGCGTTCACCTACGGCATCGCGGCAGCGCCCGGCAGTGGCACGCTCGGCGCCGTCGCACAGTCCACGGGCCTGGTGAGCTACACGCCGGCGGCAGGCTTCAGCGGCACCGACACCTTCACCTACCAGGCGACCAACGCCGTTGGCACCGCCACCGCCAAGGTCACCATCACCGTGCCGGCGGCGGCAGGCAGCGGCCAGACGCCCGGCGGCTCGAACGGCCAAAGCGGCGCCGACGGCCAAAACGGCGCGAACGGTCAGAACGCGCCAGCGGCGCCGGTCAAATGCGTCGTCGCTGTCCTCAAAGGCACGACGCTCAAAGCCGCGACCGAGCTCTTGACCCGCGGCCACTGCAAGCTCGGCAAGGTCAAGAGGCCCAAGAAGAAGAAGGGCAAGCCGGTTCCGAAGAAGCTCGTCGTGACGCACGCCTCCGTGCGCGCCGGCTCGATCCTCAAGGAGGGCGCGAAGGTCGACCTGACCCTCGGCGCCGCCCCGAAGAAGAAGTAGCGCTCAGCCGAAGTCGATCGGCGTCTGGCCCCACTCGCCGGTGAACACGAAGTCGCGCAGCGGCCGGCGCGTGCGCGGCGCCAGCTCCTTCTCGCGGGTGCGCTCGTCGAGCACCTCCGGCGACGCCGGAACCCCGACCGCGATGCCGGTCGTCACGGCCCAGTGCGGCGGCACGCCGAAGCGCTCCTGCACCGCCTCGTGGTCGAAACCGGCGAACTGGTGCACGTGCAGCCCGAGCGCGTGGGCCTGCACCGTCAGGTGCGCCGCGGCTTGGCCGAGGTCGTATTGCGAGTAGCCGGCCCACGGCAGCTCGTGGTCCGGGCCGCTCTCGGTCTGGCGGATCGCGATCAGCAGCGCGCTCGCCCGGTGCGCCCACGCTTTGTTGCCGCGGGAGAGGTGCTCGTAGAACGCGTCGAACGTCTCGTCGCCCCGCAGGCCGACGATAAACGACCACGGTTGCGAGTTGCCCGACGACGGCGCCCAGCGCGCCGCCTCCAGCAGCAGATGGAGCTGCGAGGGGTCCAGCTCATGTTGGTCGTCGAACGCGCGCGGGCTCCAGCGCACATCCAGCGGATCCGCCAGGTGCGGCTCGAGGACGTCCGGTTCGCGCAAGAGGGCCATGCCGCCCACGCTACGAGCCTCGCCGTCCTCCCACCAAGCGACGCGGCCCGACCAGGCCCGGGGTTCGCGGCCTACCCGGCGGCCCACCTGTGACCACGCCGCGTGAGTCCCCTCGCTCCCCGTAGACTCGCGCGAATGTTCTACGACGACGACGCGGACCTCGCGCTTCTCGACGGCAAGACCGTCGCCATCATCGGCTACGGCAGCCAGGGCCACGCGCACGCCCGCAACCTCAAGGACAGCGGCGTCAACGTGATCGTGGGCCTCCGCGAGGGCTCCAAGTCGGTCGAGCAGGCCAAGTCGCACGGCCTCGAGGTCGTCTCCCCGGCCGACGCCGCCAGCCGCGGCGACATCGTCATGCTCCTCGTCCCGGACGAGCTCCACAAGGACATCTACGAGGCCGACGTCGTCGACGGCCTCGCCGAGGGCAACCTGCTCCTCTTCGGCCACGGCTTCTCCGTGCTCTACGGCCAGGTCGAGCCGCCGTCGTTCGTCGATGTCGGCCTCGCCGCTCCGAAGGGCCCGGGCCACCTCGTCCGCCGCCAGTACGAAGAGGGCTCCGGCGTCCCCGGCCTCATCGCCATCCACCAGGATGCGACCGGCAACGCCAAGCCGCTCGCCCTCGCCTACGCCAAGGGCATCGGCTGCACCCGCGGCGGCGTCATCGAGACGACCTTCAAGGAAGAGACCGAGACCGACCTCTTCGGCGAGCAGGCCGTCCTCTGCGGCGGCGCTTCGGCGCTCGTCCAGGCTGGTTTCGAGACCCTCGTCGAGGCCGGGTACAACCCCGAGATGGCCTACTTCGAGTGCCTCCACGAGCTCAAGCTCATCGTCGACCTGATGTACGAGAAGGGTCTCGCAGGCATGCGCTACTCGATCTCCAACACCGCTGAGTACGGCGACCTCACCCGCGGTCCGCGCGTCATCGACGCCGGCACCAAGGAGCGCATGAAGGCGATCCTCACCGAGATCCAGGACGGCACCTTCGCCCGCGAGTTCGTCGGCGAGTACCGCGCCGGCAACGAGAACTTCAACCGCCTCCGCGAAGAGCAGGCCAAGACCCAGCTCGAGTCCGTCGGCGCAGGCCTGCGCTCCAAGATGGATTGGATCGACGGCGAGTTCCACGAGTAGGACGAGCCGCCAGGCGAGTTCCTCCTCGTCCCGACGCTTTCGAAGGGCGCCCCGCGGGGCGCCCTTCGTCGTTCTGGTGCATCTAACGCGGAGCCCTTCGGCGGGCTCAGCCCCTAGAAGGGGATGGTGTAGTCGCAGCGCACCGGCACGGCGTTCGCTGGATCGAAGGCGTTGAGGGCCAGCCGGATCACGCTCGGATCCCACGCCATCGCGATGTGGCCGACGACGCTCTTGGGGCACACGTCCTGCACGTAGAAGTTGGCGACGCCCGGCTCGCGGATGAAGGCGGTCTCCTTCGTGGTCGCCGTGTCGTGGGGCGTCACGAGGTTGTCGTTGCGCGACGCGATCATCGTGTACCGGATGCCCGGCTGGGCGATCGGCCCGGTGTTGAGCGCGCGGACCATCGGCGCGCTCGTGATGAGCTGCGTGCACGCCTTGCAGCCGAAGGCCTTCAGCACAAAGTCGACCTGCGGGCGCACGTTCGCCCAGTCTGCGAGGTACACGGCGCCGCCGAACGACGTGCCGTGGTTGCCCGCGGCGATCCCGACGACCGTCGAGATCTTCTCCTTCATGCCCGGGAGCATCTTGGGGATGTACGACGAGAGCATGCCGCCCTCGGAGTGGCCCACGATGCCGACCTTCGCGGCACCGGTCTCGGCGAGGACGCGGTCGATGAACGCCGCGATCTTGCGCGCCGACGCGCCGACGTCGGTGATGCCCCCGACCGGGATCCACGACACGGGCTGGCCGTAGGTCAGGTCGAACTCGCAGTAGCCGTTGTTCTTGAGCGCCACGCCGAGGCTGCCGCCGAGGTCGTTGTCGGCGTTGCCGAGGAAGCCGTGCAGCACAACCACCGGATGGGGATGCGCTGCCGATGGCTTGCACGACCAGTTGTTGCGGCCGCTCGTGACCGGGCTCGCGGAGGCGTCGGCGGCCGCCGCTCCGAGGGATGAGGCAACCGCCAATGCGACGGCCAAGCCGACGCGGCGCAGGAATGGTGACATGGATCTCGCTAGGGACAGGCGCCCGGGGACTCGGGCACGAGAATCACCAAGACGCTACTCCGCGTCGCGCATGGGCGCGAGCCGATACACCGGTAACGCGGGGGACCGCCCGCTTGCGCGACAGTCGCTCAACAGCACGGGGCGCTCTGCCGTGACAGCGCGCCCCGCCATGGCTCTCCCGCTACCTCTTGGCGAAGCTCACTTTCGCCGTCGGCTTGACCGCCTTGGCACTGGCGTCGAGCAGCGACAGCGTCGGCTTCAGCTTCTTCTGCCCGGACTTCTTGCGCAGGCTCGCCGCGTACTTCGCGGTGAACTTCGACGCCTTCGCTGGGGCGGTCACGGTCACGCCGGTGACTTTGGCGGAGGCGATCCGCACGGTGAGCACACGCCCCTTGATCGAGCGGGTCACCTTCACCTTGCCCGTGGCGCCGGTCAGCTTGACCTTGATGGCGTTCTTCGCGCCCCTGGCGTAGCTGAAGCCCTTCGGCATGCCGAACACGATCCGGCGCACGCCTCCGGTGTTCTTGACGGTGAGCGTGTAGCCGCGCTTCTTGCCGCTCGGCCGGACGACGAGCGCCGCGGATGCCGGCACCGTGGTCGTCGCTCCGAACGACGAGACCTTGCCGTTGCAGCGCACCGGCAACGTGAACGGCACCTGCGCGCCGTGCTGGGCCGTCAAGGTCGCGTCGCTTGCGCCCGCTGCGCAGATGTCCTTGCCGATCTGGATGACGCCGTCAGCGCCGCCCGTGAACGTCAGCGACATCTTCGAGATCGGCGTGTCCGGCAGGTTGTCGAAGGTGACGAGGATCCGGCCGCTCGGATCGATCTTCGTCACGCCGAGCTGGTCGAAGCTGATCTGGTCGCGCACCTGGAGGAGCAAGCCCGGTAGGACCTGGCCTGCCACCTTCACCAGCAGGATCGGGGCATCCACCGGCTCCGGCAGCGCTGACGTGATGATCGTCGCCGAGCCCACCTTGGCATTCGCCGGACACCCGCCGGACGCCGCGAGCTCGAGGCTCGCGCACGACCGCGCGTTGATGTTGGTGAGGTCGGTCGCGATGCCCGTCGGCAGCAGCACCCGCGCGCCGCGCAAATTGCCCTGGCCCTCGGTCTGCGTGATCTCGGTGACGACCGTCGGGTGCCCCTTCACCGCGACCTCAGCGGGCGTGCCCGTGAAGTCGAGCTGCATCTGCGGCTTCCAGGCGAGCTGGTCGCAACCCGTCGCCTGGTACGGCGCGCTGGCCGTGGCGGTCGCTCCGCCAGCGCCGCTGAACGAGGCTGCGGCCGTGCGCGCGTCGCACGTCGACGCGTTGAGCACCACGCCCGGCTTGTCGATCGCGATCGACAGCTCGCTCAGGCCCAGCGGGATGCCTTTGACCTGCGTCGGGATCGCGTCGGCGCTGATCTGCAGCGCGAGATCGGGTCCGCCGATCTTCAGTGTCGACAACGTGACCACGTCGCCGAGGTCGATCGGTCCGACGACCGCCGGGAGGACGAACGCCAGGCCGGCGATCGCATCGCCGGAGCCGGCGGTCATGTAGACGCGGCCCTTCACCGTGAACGGCGCAGAGGCGACGCCGGCCTTGGCGGTGACGGTGCCGACGAGCGAGGCGTCGCCGCAGCTGCCGGCCTGCGCCTGGCCCGTCGGGCAGAGCGGCACCGCCGTCAGCCGGCCGAGCAGACCGCGCGGCATCGTCAGGTTCAGCGCGGTGAGCGCCTGGTGCCCGGCGGGCACCTTCACGACGGTCGTCAGCGCCGTGTCAGCGCCCGCTTGCGTGGTCGAAGTCGCGAGCTCGACGGTCGGCGCGAACGCCGCCGGATCGGGGCAGTCCTGGTCGATCTTCAGCGCGGCCGTCGGCGTCACGTCGGCGCCACCGCCCTCGTAGGGCGTCATCACGGCCGAGCCGGTGTGGTCGCTGCAGGTGCGCGGCATCGCGAGGACGGGAGCGTCGCCGCCGCGCATCGCCAGCGAGAACTCCGTGAAGCCGACCGGCGGCAGCCCGTCGAACGTCGCGGTGGTCTTGCCGGTCGCTTCGTCGACGTCGATGACTCCGACGAGCTTCACACGCGCGTTTGGCCCGTAGGTGTCGCTCGTCGCGTCGATCATCACGCGCGCCAGATG
Source organism: Actinomycetes bacterium (assembly GCA_023404805.1). Classification (GTDB taxonomy): domain Bacteria; phylum Actinomycetota; class Thermoleophilia; order Solirubrobacterales; family Solirubrobacteraceae; genus JAGIBJ01. The sequence continues at coordinate 5,824 of JAEYAL010000230.1, forward strand.
GCCCGCGACGGGTGTGCCGAGGTAGGCCTTGCCGGTCAGCTTGCCGACCGACGGCGTCCGGATCGAGGTCGTGCCCACGGCCGAGCCGTCCGGGCAGGTCGGAGGCGCGAGGTCGCCCGCGCCGAACTGGTCGTCGGAGCAGCCTGCGAGGTCGCCGCGCGCACCCGCCGACGGCGAGAGCGCCACGCCCTCAGGCAGCGTCAACGCGATCCGCTTCGCCGGCGCCTGGATGCTGCCGGCCGCGTTGGCCGGGAACGACACCGTCGTGGTGAGCCCGGCCGCAGCGGTCGCGGACGCCGGCGTCGCCGTGAAGCTCAACGACGGCTCGAACTTCATCGCGTCGCAGCCGGTGACTGCGAGCCGGGAGGAGGTCGCCTGCTTCGTGCCATTGGCCGACGTGAACGCGCCCTGCACCGTGTTGCCGTCGCACACCGGCGGGTTGGTCAGGAAGTTCGCGCGGTTGAACACGAGCCTGAGCTCCTGCTGGTCGAGCTGCAGCCCACGGACGTTCTCCGGGATCGAGCTGATCACGTCGACGCCGTAGTCCGGCCGCAGCGCGAGCGCCGCCTCGATCTTGAGGTCGTCGAGGTAGATCGGCCCGACGACCACCGGCACCTGGATGAACAGGCCAGCCAGCGAGGCGTCATCCGGCGGCTGCGTCAAGAAGACCTTGCCTGAGAAGAGCCCGGGCTTGGTGGTCTGGCCCGCGAGGCTGCTCACGTCGCCGACCTTCGAGCTCTCCGGGCAGCTGCCCGCGCCGACCTGGGCTCGCGTGCAGAGGTCTACACCCGAGAGGTTGGCGAGCATGCCCGGCGGCAGCGAGACCTTCGTCTGCGTCATGGGCTCGTCGCCGACCGGCAGCGTGATGGTCGTCGTCCCGGTCGTGGCCGCGCCCGCCGTCGTGGGCGAGGTCGTCATCGTGAGCGCGGGGCGGAACGCACCGGGCGTCGGGCAGTGCTGCGAGACGACGTAGTCGCTCGAGCGCGTCAGCGGCGTCGCGGAGGAGAACGGCGTGATCTCGGCGGTCCCGCTGTAGGTGCCGCAGAGCCGCGGCGAGCGCGTCCCCGGCGAGTCGCCACCGCGGAACGTGAACGAGAAGCTCTTCACCGGCTGCGCGGGCAGGTCGACGAGCGTGTTCGTCATCTTCCCGGTCGCCGGGTCGACCTTGACGCGGATCAGCAGCTTCACGCGCACGGCGTCGGCCTGCGGCCCGAGCTGCGCCGTCACGAAGAGGCGGATCACGTCGCCCGAGCCCTCGGTGGGCTTTGCGAGGAACACCTCACCAGGGACCTCACCGACCAGCGGCGAGTCCATGACGACCGTCCCGACTTTGCTGCCTGCCGGGCAGGTCGACGGCTGCAGGTTCGCGTAGCTGAACTGCGCGTCGGTGCAGTCGACGAGCGCGCCGTCGGAGTTCGTCGCGCCGGTGAGCTGCACGCCGGGCGGGAGCACGATCGTGGTGCTGCGGATCGGCGCCTGGACCTTGGCCGCGTTGCTGTCGAAGGGCGTGGTCACGCGCACTGAGAACGCCGCAGGCGCGCTGGCAGGGGCAGGGTTCGGCAGGAAGGCGAGCGACGGCGTGAACGGCGCGGCGTCGCAGTCCGTCGGCGTGTAGCTGAAGGTGTCAGCGGCGACCGAGTTGTCCCAGGCCGTGGAGGAGACCGCGGTCACGGCCGGGATGCACTCTGCGGGGTTGAAGAAGAAGCCGGCGGGCCCGGCGTTGCCGATGCGGCCGTACATCGTCATCAGCATCGACTCGAGCGTGATGTCGAGCGGTACCGGCGGCAGGCCTGGGATCACCGTGAGGTTGGCGGTCTTCGGCATGTCGGGGACGGTCGCCCGGATCCCGTAGCTCCCGTCGTCGCGCACGCGCATCAGGCCCTGGAGGAACATCTTGTCGCCGATCGGCGGGCGGACCACGATGCCGAGCCGGCCCGCTTCTGTCCCGGTCGCCGGGATGCGGTAGATCGCGCCGGGCGCGGTGATGTTGCCGATCACGGTCGTCTTGACGACCACGCTCGTGCTGCCGATCTGCGCGGCAGTGGAGCAGTTGTCGGCCTGGAAGGTCGCAAGCGGGCAGATCGCCGCCGCCGAGAGCACGCCGAGCTGGCCCTTGGGCAGGTCGAGCTGAAGCGACTTCGGCGTCGAGTCGCGCGGGAAGCTCAGCGACAGCGAGAAGTTGCTGTAGGCCATCGCTTCTTTCGTCTGGCTCGGCTGCGCGTCTCCAATGTCGACCACGAATTCCGCGTGGGCGGCTGGCGCCCCCGCGCCGGCGGCGAAGAGCGTGAGCACAGCGGCAGCCACCGATGTGGCGAGCCGCGCACGAAGCGACGAGTTCGACATGCGACCTACTGCGGGAGTGAGGCGGGCGGTCCCCTTGAACACCCGCTCAGTTACGCCGATGTAACCACAGTGACCGCGGTCACACGATGGCGTCAGACCACAATCCCACCTTGTGGCGCGTTGGTGGGGCGACACCGTCGACGGATGGCCTAAACGCCCGTTACCGCCCGGGTTTGGCGTTGAGGCGCTGCGGCGCCAGACGACGCAAGTTAAAACTCGGCCGACAGCTGCCGGACGAGCCCGGGGAGCCGCTCGGCGCGGCGCGCGACGCGCAGCTGGTAGCCCGCGCCGGGTGTGTCGAAGAGGTCGTTGATCGCCTCGAGCGCATCGGCGCAGCCGAGGTCCTGCGCGTGCGGGCGCAGAAGCGGGAGCAGCTCGTCGAGCCGCTCGCGCAGCGGGACGCGCCGGCGCTGCACCGGGTCGATCAGCGCGAACTGCACGCCATCGCGGGCCGCCAAGAAGCGGTTCTCGTCGTGGACCTCCGGCGCCGACTGCGACGCCTCCTCGGCCCAGGCCTGTTCGTGCTCGAGCTTGGCCAGCGACTGCACCATCGCCACGAGCGCGCGCGTGGCGTCGAGCGTGACCTGCGCGTCCATGATCCGCACCTCGATCGTGCCGACGCGGGGCTGCACGCGCACGTCCCACCACAGGAAGGTCGGGTCGGGGAACGCCTCGCAGCTGACGAGCATGTCGACCGTGTCGACCCACTCCTGGAACGACGCGAACCGCCGCGGCACGCCGACGCGCGGGAACGCCTGGAACAGCGGCGTGCGGCTCGACGCCAGGCCCGTGTCGCGGCCCTGCCAGAACGGCGAGTTCGCCGACAGCGCGAGCAGCATCGGGATGTGGACCCGCATCCGGTTGAAGACCTTGATCGCGTCCTCGGGGTCGGCGAACCCGACATGCACGTGGAGGGCGAACGTCGGCTCCCGGCGGGCGAGCTCGCGCATCGACCCGTAGACCGCCGCCTGGCGTTCGCCGCGCGACACCGAGATCTCCCGCGACACCGCGAACGGATGCGTCCCCGACGAGGCGACCTGGAGCTCGAGCGGATCGCACGTCTGCCGCATGACGCGGCGCAGGTTCCGCAGGTCGTCGACCGCGTCGTCGACCTTCGTGTGCACGCCGGTGGCCAGCTCGACCGCGGCCGCGTGCGTCTCGCGGTGCACGCGCGGGGCCACGTCGAGCGGCAGCCGGGGCATCACCTCGTCGACGGCCTGCGCGAGGTTGTACCCCGGCGCGGCGACGAGCATCACCTCTTCCTCGACCCCGATCGTCCATGCCGGGGCGTCCGGACGGACCGGCCAGGTTGCCCAGCTCGGTGCGGTGCTCACGTCAGTACCCACGTGTCCTTGCCTCCTCCGCCTCGCGACGAGTTCACGACCATCTCTCCAGCGGTCAGCGCCACGCGGGTCAGCCCGCCGGGCAGGACCCGCCACTGCCGCCGGCCAACCGCGAGCGCGAACGGGCGCAGGTCGACGTGCCGCGGCGCGAGCGCGCCCTCGGCCACCGTCGGGTGCGTCGACAGCGCGACGACCTCCTGCGCGATCCAGCCGTCCGGCGCCGCGCGGACCTCGGCGCGCAGGGCGTCGAGCTCTTCGGCCGTCGCCGCCGGGCCGATGACCACGCCGTGCCCGCCGTGCCCGTCGCGCGGCTTGAGCACGAGCTCGCCCGCGCGGTCGAGCGCCTCGTGGAGCGCGGCGGGATCGGCGAGGTCGAGCGTCGGCACCGATCGGATCAACGGCTCCTCGCCGAGGTAGTAGCGCGTGAGGTCATCCACGTGCGCGTGGACGCGCTTGTCGTCGGCCACACCCGTGCCGAACGCGTTCAGGAGCGAGAGCGTCCCAGCCTGCAGCGGCGGGAGCAGCAGCTCGCCGAGCGGCGTCAGCGCGCCGTCGTCGGTCCGCAGGCGGTCGATATCGGTGCGCCGGTACGCGACGCCGATCGGGGCGCCGGTGTCGCGCCGGCGCAGCACGTCGCCGTCGCGCCGGATGTCCTGCGTGACCAGCAAGTCCACGCCCGCGAGCCCGGCGAGGACCTGGTGCTCATGCCATGCGGTGTTGCCTGGGCCGTCCGACAGGACCACCGTCTCGGCGCCATCCGGCGCGCCCTCCCGCATCGCCGCCGCCAGCGCCGCGGCGAGTGTCTCCTGCAGCTCTGCCCGGAAGTCGCGGACCGCCACTGCGTCGCCGGCCAGCTCCCGCACGGCGTCGCGCGCTGCGAGCGCGTAGGCCATTCCCGACGGCGTGCGGCAGTTGTCCTCCAGCACGAGCAGCTCGCCGTGGGCGTCGCGCACGAGATCCATCCCCGCGACCGCGATGCGCGCCGACGGCGGATCCGGCAGTCCGGCGAGATCCGGCTCGATGAACGGGCAGCCGTCGAGCGTGGTCGCCGGCAGGACACCGTCGGCGAAGGCGCGGCGCTCGCCCTGCACGTCGGCGACGAACGCTTCCAGCGCCTGCGCGCGGCGCTGCAAGCCAGCCTCGACGCGGGCCCATTCAGCCGCCTCGATCAGCCGCGGGACCGGGTCGACCACGAACGGCCAGCCGGCGTCGCCGCCGAACGCGACCCCGCGCGCAGCCAGGTGCGCGGCGACCGCCTCGGCCTGAGCCGCCAAATCGACGCCTTCCAGGGCGCCGAGCACCTCCGCGTAGAGCGGGCGCGCGGCACCGTCCGGCGTGAAGGCCTCGTCGAGCGACGGGCCGCCAGTCGGCGGGTATGGCTGGGACATCACCACGTCCACCGTACGGCCGGGCGGCGCGCCCGGTCTGTCAATGCGGCCAAAAGGTGGGACGCGACACTGGCCAACGGGAGCAAGGATGGGCGCACGCAGACCAGGCCGGGTTGGTCAGACGGCCGCGCCGGCGCGGGCGGCGAGGCCTTGGAACAGCGCGAGTTGCTCGGGCCGGGCGTAGAGCGACTCGGCGTGCCACTGCACGCCCACCACGAACGGCCGATCCGGGTCTTCGACCGCCTCGACGAGCCCTCCGTCGCGCGCCGTGATCACAAGCCCGTCCCCGAGTTCCTGCACCGCCTGGTGGTGGAAGGAGTTCACCGCGATCGTGCCGCCGCCAGTCAGCTCTGCGAGGCGCGAGCCCGGCTCGACGTCGACGTCGTGCGTGACCTCGCTGCCTCGCTGCGTCTGCCGGTGCACCTCGCCGAGCTCCAGCTCCGTGTTGATGTCCTGCCAGAGCGTCCCGCCGTAGGCGACGTTGAGAAGCTGCATCCCCCGGCAGATCGCCAGAACCGGCAGGCCGCGATCGAGCGCAGCGCGCAGCAGCGACAGCTCCCACGCGTCGGTCGCGGGCTCGTTCGGACCGAGGTTCGGATGCGGCGGGTGCGCGTAGAGCGCGGGGTGGATGTCGGGTCCGCCGGACAGCACCAGGCCGTCGAGATGGCCGATCAGCTCGGACGCCAGATCGAGGTGGGGCGGAAGCACGACCGGGACCCCGCCGCCCGCGGCGACCGCCACGGGGTAGTCGAGGCCAAGCGCCAGCTCGCGCTGCGGCGGCTCGGCGTCCGGGATCGGATCGACCCGGTCCGGGGTGCGCAGCTCCGAGGTCGTGATCCCGATCAGCGGTGGGTGCATGGGCGTGGGCACGGTACCTCACCGGCCGGTCAGCCGGCGACGGCTCAGCGGCACGCCCGGTCCCCGCGCGCGGGCGCAACGCGAGCATGGTGCGCGGCGCGGACGAGCCTCACGCAGCGCTGCCCGATCGGGCGCCCCCGAACCGATATGCTCGGCGCGTTCGCGGCGACTGGCGCCAGACGAGGTGGGAACGACCACCGGGGAGCTGCGAACCATGCACCGCCGCGCGCCTGGGCACCGATCCCGCACCACGTGCGCGGCCGTAGATCACGCCGCCGCGCACACCGCACCAGGAGGAAGTCCCACATGTCCAGCCCCAAGGTCCTCGTGAAAGAGAACGTCGGCGAGAGCGGCATCGAGACGCTCCGCGACGCCGGCTTCGACGTCGAGCTCGGCTTCGATTGGGCCGACGGCGATCTCGAGAAGCGCCTCGCGGAGTTCGACGGCATCCTGATCCGCTCGGCCACCAAGCTCACCGCCGACGTGCTGAAGCACGCCGGCGACCTCAAGGTCATCGGCCGCGCCGGCGTCGGCGTCGACAACGTCGACGTCCCGACCGCGAGCAAGCGCGGCATCGTCGTCGTCAACGCGCCGCAGTCCAACGTCGTCACCGCCGCCGAGCACACCGTCGCGCTGCTGCTCGCCGTCGCCCGCAACATCCCGCAGGCGCACGCCTCGCTCACCTCGGGCAAGTGGGAGCGCTCGAAGTTCTCCGGCGTCGAGCTGCAGGACAAGACCCTCGGCATCCTCGGCTTCGGCCGCATCGGCCAGCTCGTCGCCGAGCGCGCCGCGGGCTTCGGCGTGAAGGTCGTCGCGTACGACCCGTTCGTCGGCGCCGACCGCTTCAGGGAAGCGGGCGTCCAGCACGCCGCGACGCCGGAGGAGATCTTCGCGGCGGCCGACTTCATCACCATCCACTTGCCGAAGACGCCTGACACGCTCGGGTTCCTCAACGACGAGGCGTTCGCGAAGATGAAGGACGGCGTGATCGTCCTCAACGTCGCCCGCGGCGGTCTGATCGACGAGGACGCGCTCGGCCGCGCCCTGGACTCGGGCAAGGTCGGCGGCGCCGGCCTCGACGTGTTCCCGAGCGAGCCGGTCACCGAGCACCCGCTCTTCGGCCACCCCAAGGTCGTCGTCACCCCGCACCTCGGCGCTTCGACCGCGGAGGCCACGGACCGCGCCGGCCAGCAGGCCGCTGAGCAGATCGTGCTCGCGCTCACCAGCGGCGCTGTCACCACGGCCATCAACGTGCCGTCGGTCGCCGCCGAGGACCTCGCGACCCTCGGGCCGTTCGTGCCGCTCTGCGAGCGCCTCGGCCGCCTCGCGACCGCCCTCAACGAAGGCAGCGGCATCGACGAGCTCCAGAGCGAGTTCCTCGGCAAGATCGCCGAGCGCGACACGCGCCCGCTGTCGCTCGGCGTCCTCGTCGGCGCGCTCTCGGGCCACACCGAGGAGGCCGTCAACCAGGTCTCCGCCGTGTCGGTCGCTGAGGAGCGCGGCATCAGCCTCTCGTCGTCGACCAACAGCCGCGCCCGCGACTTCGCCGACATCGTCCGCGTGAGCGTCAAATCCGGCGGGAACTCGACGCGCGTCGCCGGCACGCTCGTCGGCGAGCGCCAGCGCCCGCACCTGATCGAGGCCTGGGGCTGGCGTTTCAACGTGCAGCTCGACGAGCACGTGACCGTCCTGCGCTACCGCGACCAGCCGGGCATGCTCGGCCGTATCGGCACCGTCTTCGGCGACGCCGGCGTGAACATCAACTCGGCCGCCGTCGGCTACCGCCCGAGCGACGAGCCGAGCGACGGCACCGCCGTGATGGTCGTCTCCTCCGACCGGCCCGTGCCGGCCGAGGCGCTCAGCCAGCTGCTCGCGAGCGACGGCTTCGAGGCCGCGCGCACCGTCAGCTTCTAAGGCTCCGCCAGCTGGTTGGACCCACTCCGCCGCAAACCGAGCGGGCGCGGTGGGTCCAACCAGT
>JAEYAL010000238.1 GCA_023404805.1 Actinomycetes bacterium
GCGTCGGGCCCTCAGCGGCCGCGGCGCCGCTTGGGCTCCGGCGGGGCCGGGCTCACGTCGACGCCGGCCTCGGCGGGGTCCGACGGCTCAAGCGCCTCGGACAGCTCGCGGATCTCGGCGTCGCTGAAGGGGCGCGGAGCGGAGCCGTTCTGGTCGGCCCAGGACTCGCCACGGCCGACGGCTTCGCGCGCCTCGACTTCGGCCTCGCGCTCACCGATGTTCGTGCGCGCGGCGGAGATGATCCACCAGAGCGACCACAGAGCCAGGGTCGCGCCCAAGATGGTGAAGCCTGTGCCCCAGATGCTTGCGACGACCACGACGGCGCACGCTACCGGAGCGAACCGGTCCGGCGGTTCGCCACACGCGCCGCGATCGCCGCGCGGCGCCTACGTGTGACCGACCCCGCACGGCCCGACCTCGGGGCCGGGACACGGCGCGATCAGCGGCGCAGCACGCCTGCGACTGCCTTGAGGCCCTTGCCACCCGGTGCGTCGATCGCGTACCGCGCATAGGCCGGCGCGGCGACGCGCAGCAGGACAGCGGCCAGCAGCAGCGGCCCGGCGATGGCGACGGCCAGCTCCCACGCCGGCACCGGTCCGCCAGCGAGGCGACCGAGCATCAGCAGCGGTGAGAAGAACGGCACGAGCGAGAGGACCTCGACGGTCCGCGAGACCGTCGCCCCGGGCGCGATGATCGTCGTCGCCACGATGAAGCCGATCACCTGGAGCATCACGGCGGGAGCGATCGCGCCGCCGACGTCCTCGCTCTTGCGCACCGGCAGGACCAGCACCGAGGCGGCGGACGCGTACAGCACGTAGGTCAGGACGAGGGCCACCGGGAACCAGGCGATGAGCGCGCCCGGGACGCGATCGAGCGCCGTGCCGCTCCCGAGCACCGCGTCAGCCAGCAAGGCGACGGCGATCCAGCCCGCGAACTGCAGGAGCCCGGCGGCGCCGACGCCAACGAGCTTGCCCGCGAGGTGCTCGAGCGGTCTTGCAGCGGTCAGCAGCCGCTCCGTGACGCGGTTCGTCCGGTCGCTGACGATGCCGTTCGCGTAGGTCTGCGTCAGCAGGATGCCGCCGATGTAGAGCAGCAGCCCCAGCACCGACACCACCGCAGTCGCCGCAACGGTCGGTCCGGCGCCCTTCACGGTTTCGGCGCTCGCCTCCACCGGCCGCAGGAGATCCCCAGCGTCGACGTCGCCCAGCGCCTGCGCGCGAACACGGACCGCCGCCTCGTCGACCGCCTGCACGGCGTGGTCGGCGACGAACCCGCCACCGTCTTCGCGCGACACGACCCGAACCGTCGGCGCGGTGCGCGGCCCGGCCACGACGATCCCGACGAGCTCGTCACCTGCGCGCACGGCCTCGCGCACCGCCTCAGCGCTGCGCACCTCGGCAAACCGCAGCGGATACCCGCGCACGGCGGCAGCCCCGGCCTGCAGATCGGCGAGCGCCAGCCCGCGGACGCCGGCGCCCTGCGGGGCGAACGCCACCGCGACGCGGTCTGGCTCCTCGGTCCCGCCGCTGCCGTCATCACCGATCAGCGCCGGCGCCCCAACTGCCGCAGCCGCCACCAGCGCGCCGACCACGAAGGAGATCAGGTAGGCCCGCTGGCCGACCCGCTCGCGGAACTCGCGCAGCGCGATGAGCCAGCCGCGGCGCCATCCGGCCTTCCGGCCATGCGGGCTCATCCTGCGGCGCCCTTTCCAGCGACCTCGCGCACGAACAGCTCGCGCATGGTCGGCTCGACGAGCGCCAGGCCGGTCACCCGCGCACCGGCGTCGAGGGCCGCGCGCAGCAGCGTTTCGCCGTCGACCTCGGCCGCCGGGACGCTCAGCACCAGCTCGTCGCCATCGACCGGCGCGAGCGCCGGCATCGCCGACCGCAGTTCCGGGCTCGGCGCTGCCAGCTCGAGCTGCCGCCGCCGCAGCCCTGGGTGGCGCGCCCGCAGCCCGTCGACGGAACCGTCGTACTGCAACCGCCCCGCAGCGATGAGCGCCACGTAGGAGCAGAACCGCTCGACGCGCTCGAGGTCGTGCGACGACAGCACGAGCGTCGCGCCGCCCCGAGCGAGATCGAGCATCACGTCTTCCACGAGCGCCTGCCCGATCGGGTCCAAGCCGCTGAACGGCTCGTCGAGCACGACCAGCTCGGGCCCGTGCGCCAGCGACGAGGCGAGCTGCACCCGCTGCTGGTTGCCCTTCGAGAGCGAGCCGACCACCGCGCTGGCCGGCAGCTCAAGCCGCTCGGCCCACTCGGCGGCCGACGTCCGCGCCTCGGCAGCGCTGCGGCCATGCAGCTCGGTGAAGAACGCGATGTGCGCGGTCACGGTCATCCGGTCGTAGACGCCGATCTGCTCAGGCAGGTACCCGACCCGGCGCCGGTCGATCCCTCCCGCTGGAATGCCGTCCCACGTGATCGTTCCGCCGTCGGGGTCGAGCAGCCCCATCGCCATGCGGATCGTGGTGCTCTTGCCTGCGCCGTTGGGCCCGAGCAGGCCGATGACCTCACCGGCGGGCAGCGAAAACGACACGTCGTCGACCGCGGTCTTGTCGCCGAAGCGGCGAGACAGGTGGTCTGCGACAAGCGCCACGGCCCACAGACTTATCAGGTCTCCGTGGTCACCCCCGGGCAGCGCACCGCCCGGCCGGGTCCAGCGCATCGCGCAGAGGGGTCTGCCACGATCCGCCGTCGTGCCCGCCCCCGCGACACCTCGCCGAGACCGCGCGTTCGTCGGCGTGCTCGTCCTGCTGCTCGTGGTGGCGGTCGCGACGCTGCTGACCCGCGGAGGCGGCCCGGCCGAACGCGGTTCGAGCGCCCCGGTCACCGGCAGGGGCAGCGGCGACGCGGGCGCTGCGGCCCTCGCGGTGCTGCGCTACCAGCCCGGCTCCGACGACGAGTTCGCCGAGCGCGCCGCGAGCGGGTTTTCACACCCGCTCTACGCCCTGGTGCCGGGCGGCGCGGTCGCCACGGCGGCGCGCGTCGACGCTTGGCGCGACGAGATCGAGAAGGCCGCCGGCGCGGGCGGTTCGCCCGTCGACGCCGACACGCTCGAGGCCCTCGTCTATCTGGAGAGCGCGGGCCGCCCGAACGCGTCGGCCACGGGCACGGTCGACGGTGCGATCGGCCTGACGCAGATCGTCGGCGAGACGGGCAACAGCCTGCTCGGCATGGACATCGACCTCAGCCGCTCAGCCGTGCTGACGCGCCAGATCGCCAAGGTCACCGGCCAGGTCCGCAAGTGGGACGCCCGCGGCAGCGCCGAGGCGGCCCGGCGCGGCCGCGCCCGCCTGCGGGCGATGCGGATCGAACGGGCGCAGGTCGACCCGCGCTTCGTGCCCGCCGCAGCGCTCGCCGCGACGGTCAAGTACCTCACGATCGCCAAGCAGAAGCTCGGCCGCGAGGACCTCGCCCTGACCAGCTACCACATGGGCATCGGCAACCTGCAAAACGTGCTGGCGGCGTACGGACGCAAGCAGGTGTCGTACGTGCAGCTGTACTTCGACGTCGACCCGCAGCGCTCGCCGAAGGCCTACCGCATCCTCTCGCGGTTCCAGGACGACTCAGCCACCTACCTCTGGCGGCTGCTCGCGGCGAAGCAGATCATGGAGCAGTACCGCGACGACAAGGACGCGCTCACGCGCAAAGCCGCGCTCATCACCGCGAAGGCATCGCGCGAGGACTACCTGCACCCGCCGGACGAGAACCCAGGATTCACCGACCCTGAGGCGGTCGCCCAAGCACGTGAGGACGGCGAGCTGATTCCGCTTCCGATCCCAGCCCTGAACGCCAACGGCATCGCGATCAGCCCGGCGATGGGCGAGCTCGCCGGGCGGCTCAAGACCTCGCAAGCGCGGTACCGGGCGCTGCGCCGCGGGTCGCTGGCAGCCCTCGTGACCGTTGGCGCCGCCGTGCGCGAGTTGACCGGCGGACGCAAGATCCTCACGGCCACGAGCACGGTGCGCGACCTGAAGTACCAGCGGCTGCTGCAGGCCGAGACCGTGCAGGCGACCCACGCCTACTCGCTGCACACGAGCGGCTGGGCGGTCGACATCGGCCGCAACTACGCGTCGAACAAACAGGCGCAGATGTTCCAGTTCGTGCTTACCCGGATGCAGGCGCTCGACCTGATCTCCTATGTGAAGGAACCGGCGGCGATCCACTTCACCGCGGCCTCGGACGCCGAAGACCGCCTCGGGCCGGTTCTCGAGGTCGCCCTCGGGCGCAGCTGAAATACCCGCGGTCCAGCAATGCCCAGGCAACAGGCGCGACGAGCCCCGCGGCCTGTTTTAGGATCGGCCCCTCACGTCATGCGTTCCCGACACAGGCAGTCCTTCGTGCCCACCCTTCCGCTCTCCCGTTCCTTCCGCGCCGCCGCCCTGGCGAGCGGCGCCCTCGCGACCACGGTCGGCGCTGCAGCGCCGGTCGCGTCGGCGGCCGAAGTGAAGGTGCCCGGCAAGTGCTACGTCTACTGGCCGAGCGTCGGCCAGCAGCCGATCCCGTTCACGGCGACCGGCCTGGCCCCGAACCAGAACGTCAAGGTCTCGCTCCTCGTCAAGAACCAGACCGTGAGCGGCCTGCCCTCGCTGACCGCTGACACCACCGGCGCACTCGACACGGGCATCGACTCGTGGACGTCCGGCCTGCGCGAAGGGCCGACGAAGAGCACCAAGGCCAGCATCGTCGTGAACGACCTCGCGACCGGCGCAGAGGTCGGTTCTGCGAAGTTCAAGGTCGCGAACGTCGGCTTCAAGGTCGACGCGGCCCGCAAGCGCGCCGGCGTCAAGCGCGTCTGGGAGATCTCGGGCCTGGCCAGCGTCGGCGAGAGCAAGGGCGGCGGCAAGGTCTACTACGCCTACTACTTCAGCGGCGACAAGCAGGTCGGCAAGCAGCGGCTCGGCAAGTCGACCGACGCCTGCGGCTACATCCGCGTCAAGAAGCCTCTGATCCCGTTCCGCAAGACCGGCGTCTTCGACGTCAAGGTGCAGGCCTCGCGCACGTGGAAGGGCGACGCGCTGCCGTGGATCGGCGGCACCGTCACCTCGACGGTCACCTACCGCTAAGCGCCTGGACGGTGCTGCTCGGCGCAGCGCCTGTCGGGGCGCCGCGCCGCCACCCGGGTATGGGCCGGTCGGCCCCGGCTGGCCGGATGACCCACTGAAATGCGCCGCCACCTGTCACTGGACAGGTTTGACTACAGAAGCAGCGGTGGGCAGCCGTATAGGTGAGCGTGAGCTGCGCCGTGATGGCGGCTCACGCTCCCCCGGTCGCTCCGCTCTCCTCACCCACAGGCTGCTTCCCATCATGCTCCGACAGGCCACCCTCGCCCGCACCGCGCTGATCGCCGCGCTCGCCCTGCCGACCTTCGCAGCGTCCGCCGCCGACGCAGCGTCGGTCTCGGTCGCGAACAAGTGCTACGTCGCGTTCCCGGGAACACCCGACTTTCCCGCTGTTGCCGAGCCTATCCCTGCTGAAGTCGAAGAACTCACGCCCGGCCGCGAGGTCAGGCTGACCGTCGAAGTCAAGGGCGTTCAGACAGCGAGCACCGCCATGCTGACGGCCGACCGTCGCGGCGACCTCACGACGACGATCGACCAGTGGATCACCGGCATGCCGTTCGGTCCGACGAAGGGCACCGATGCCCGGGTTGTGGTCCGCGACTTCTGGCTCGGAACCGAACTGGCTGGCGCCACGATCGACGTCGTCAACCTCGGTGTGCACATCGACGACGTGTTGATCGACTACCGCACGAAGCGCCGCTGGATCGTTTCAGGGCTCTCGCTGCTGGGCGGAAGCAAGAGCTACTACGCGCACTTCTTCGCCAACTCGTCGCCGAACTCCAAGTACCTGGGCAAGATGTACCTCGGTGCCACCGCCGACCGCTGTGGCTTCATGCGCGCCAAGCGGCCTCTCGCTCCGTTCCGTAAGACCGGCAACTTCATGGCGCGGATCCAGGCTTCGCCGACGTGGAAACCCAAACTGCCATCGACTCCGATCACGATCGAAGTCAAGCAGATGTAGGCCCGTGCGCCACACGCCGAAGCGTGTGGCGTTTCGCACAAGACATTCGGGGGACGGCCCTAGCGTGATCTGTGGGTGACGACTGAGGAGCGCATGGAGATCGAGCGAATCGCCGAAGGGCGAGGCGCCGGTCCCTACCGCTGGGTCGTCCTCGGCGGCGCCGCCTTCGGCGCCGCGGCCTTTGCGGCGCTCCGGATGGGACTGCCATCGCTCGGCCCGTCGATCCGCGCGGAGTTCGGGCTCTCGCTCGGCGAGGTCGGCATCGCGTTCTCAGCCTTGGCGCTGGGCACGATGTTCACCCTCATCGCGTGGGGCATGCTCGCCGACAAGATCGGCGAACGCCCCGTCCTCACGATCGGCCTTCTCGGGACCGCTGCCACGACGGTCTGGGCGGGCACCGCTCCAAGCTTCGCGGTGTTCGTGCTCGCGTTGACCCTCGCCGGCGCCTCCGGCGCCGCAGCGACCGGGGCCAGCGGCCGGGCCGTGATGGGCTGGTTCGGCTGGCGTGAGCGCGGCACGGCGCTCGGCCTGCGGCAGATGGCGCTCCCGCTCGGCGGTGCCCTCGGCTCGGTCAGCCTGCCGCTCCTCGCAGGCGCCGACGGCATCCAAGCCGCGTTCTTCGCGCTCGCTGGCCTGATGGTCGTCGCCGCCTCGGTCTGCGCCCTCTTGCTGCGCGAGCCGCCCGAGCAGCCTGCCGTTCTGCCGCCCCTCCCCACGACGCCGCCGCTGCGCGACCGCCGCCAGTGGCGTCTGGGCGCCGGCTCCGGTCTGCTCGTCGTCGCGCAGGGCTCGATGCTCGGCTTCCTCGTGCTCTACCTCGTCGACGTGCACCACATGAGCGCCGCCGCAGCCGCCGGCGTGCTCGCCGCGGCGCAGCTGCTTGGCGCGATCGGCCGCGTCCACGCCGGGCGCGTGTCCGACAAGGAGGAGCGCCGCATCGCCCCGATCCGCCGCCGCGGGCTCGCGTCCGGCGCCCTCCTGCTCGTCCTCGCGGTCACGTCGGCCGTCTGGGCCGGCTCGCCGGGCTGGTTCGCCGCGCCGATCGTCGTCGCCGCCGCCGTGGCGACGATGACGTGGAACGGCCTGTCGTTCACCGCCGCCGGAGAGATCGCCGGCAAGGCGCGCGCTGGCACGGCGATGAGCTTGCAGAACACCGTCGTGGCCGTGGGCTCGGCGCTCGGCGCCCCCGCCTTCGGCGCCTCGGTCGACCTGGTCGGCTGGCCGCTCGCCTACGCCGTCCTCGCCATCAGCCCGCTCGCGGCCTGGTGGGTCCTCGCGCCGCTCGAGGCCGACGAGGTGAGACGCGTGAAGCGCCGCCGCCAGCGGATCGACGCGTCGCTGGCGCGAGTCGGCACGGCGCCGGGCCAGCCCGACGCCGTCACCGCCTGAGCGCCCACGAGCGCCGGCGCGCGGCCCCGGCCGGAATGCGCAGGCCTATCCCGCCGATCCCGGCCCGAGTCGAGGCGTCAGACGCTGACCGTCTTGTCGACGACGGTCGTGTTGCCCGCTGCGTCGACGAACGTGAACCGCAGCGTCAGCTTGGTTTTGGACTTCGGCAGCTTCGACGGCTTGGCCTTCAGGCGGAACGCGAGGTCTGGGCCGCCAGGGCCGAGGATGGAACTCGCGAGCACCTTCTCCTTCGGCTTCTTGCCCTTCTTCTTCGTGACCTGGATCAGCTCGACCTTCGCGCTCTTCACCGGCTCGTTGAGCTTGACCGCGAGCGTCACACCCTTGCGGGCCGTGAGCTTGGAGCGCTTGAGCGACTTGCCGAGCGTGAACGTCGGCACGGGGCCTGAGGTGTCGGCGGCAGGCTGGGACGGGCCGGGCGGCGGCGAAGGCGTTCCGCCGGCGGTCGGCGTCGTCGGCTGAGGACCCGTGCCGGGCGGCGCGCCGGGCGCGACCTCGAACGCGCCGATGTCGGTCGCGGCGCCCTGGACGCGCGCGTTGCCGTCGAGGTCCAGCGAGCCGAGCTCGCTCAGCGCTGTTCCGGCGTCGATCAGCGGCGAGCCTTCAAGCGGCTTGCCGCCGCCGTCGAGCTTCGGATCAGCGCTGACCGGTGTGGTCTTGGCGTCGATGGTCGCCGGCCCGGTCGTCGCCGTCTGCGGGGCTGCGTTGCGCCACGCGCTGTTGGTGAGCTCGACCGTGACGGGTGATGACGGGCTCGCCACGGCGCGGGCCTCGAGATCGACCGCGCCTCGAAGCACGGCGTTCTTGATCGCCGCAGCTGTGGAGGTCGCCGTCCCGCCGCCGGATACGGCGACGGCGATACCGGTCGCCGAAAGCGCCGTCGAGCCAAGCAGGCGCGGTGCCGCGTCGCCCACACCGGGGACGATGCTGACTGCGGCTGAGGAGAACGTCGACGCCGGCTTGCCACCGCTTTGCTCGAAGAGGCTGTTCGTCGCCGTCGCGATCTCGCGCAGGTCGAGTGCCACCGAAACGCTCGCATCGGCCGGCGCGTCGACGCTGATTGCGACCCGGTCGACGGTCGCCGTGGCGCCGACGATGCTGAAGTCCGGCGCAAGGCCTGCGGCCCGCACCGCGACGCCCGGGCCGTTCCGGACGACGTGCAGATGACGCAGGATGCCGCCGTTGTCCATCCGGATGCCGGGATCGATCGCAGGGACGCCACTGACATCGACCGTCGGCGCGGCCGCACCGGGCTTGCCCTGGACCGTCAGGCCGCGCTTCACGTCGAACCGGTCGATCGGGAACGGGCTCGGATCGCCAGCCAGGATGTCGGCGACGTCGTAGCCGCCCGGCAGCAGCGTCAGGACATGCACGCCGACCGACTGCTGATCAAGCGGGACGTTGGGGATCTGGCTGAGCGCCCGTCCAAGCGCGCAGGCCGTCGCCTCGGTGAGGCAGTCCTGCGTGGTCCTGGAGTTGTCGGTGGTCGCGAAGTAGTCGGTCGCGCCGGCCGTTGGCGCTGCGACCGCCAAGCCGGCCAGCGCAGCCAGCGATGCCGCAAGAACCCGGGGAGTCATGGAGCGATCGTATAGCGGCGGCGCGCCAGCGGACATCCAAATTCACTTGTCGGGCCAGTCACGCGAAACCCAAGCCCGCTCAGAAGGCCAGCGCGTCTGGTCCGGCGGGCGAGGCGAGCGTCCCGTCAGATGCGGCGCGCCCGCGGGGGCGTCCCGTCAGATGCGGCGCGGCTGCGGAGCCATCCCGTCGATGAAGGTCTCAAACAGCTGCATGGCGTCTTCGACCGGTACGCCGTCGCGGTAGATCCGGCGCGCGGCGTAGAAGCCCACCGCGATGAGCGCCTCCGCCATCAGGCCAGCGTCGCGGTCGGCGCGCATTTCGCCGCGCTGCTGAGACTGGCGGATCAGCGCTTTGAAGACGGGCTGGAACATCGCGATGCTGCCCTCGTCCTGCTTGGGCTCCTTGGCGAGCGCCTCGGCGTAGCGCGTGCGGATCGGCAGCCCCTCCCGCATCAGCTTGGTGACCCAGACCGGAAACGGCTCGCCGCTCTGCAGGCCCTCAGCGAGGTGCGTGCGGAGCAGGTCGCGGGAGAGCTCATGGACTTCGGCGAGAAGCTCCTCGCGGATCGCTTCGACGTCGGAGAAGTGGCGGTAGATCGTGGCCCGCGAGATCCCGGCCGCGCTGGCGATCTCGATCAGCGTGGGCGAGCGCTTCTGCGAGAGGACCCTCGCAGCGGCGTCGAGGATCGCTTCGCGGTTACGGCGCGCGTCAGCGCGCTGCTGCGTTCGGACGGCCCCCGGCATGCGCGCAACCGTACTACTGGACGCCGTTGGTAACGAGTGGTACACCCAGCGGCGACCGAACGAAACCCCGCATGTGCGGGACTTCGAGCACCGGAGGCGCGCGTCCCACTTGAGACGGGGTTCTCGGATTTTGGAAAGTCGCTCAGTTTAGAACCCGATGACGATCGTCCTCGGCCCTCGGTACCGCCGCACCGTCCGGACGCCCAAGAGGCGGTCGTAGAACGTCAAACCCTCCGCGCTCGCAAGCGCGGTCGCCAGCACCGTGCAGGCGAAGAGGATCGAGCTCAACGCGATCGCTCCGTTGATCGTCTCCGAACGGCCGAGCGGCTCGTTCAGACATGCGAGCAAGAGCGGGTTCGTCACGATGAACGCGGGAACCATCGCGTGGAGCACCGCCCGACCCCTGCTGGGCTGGCCTCCGGCCACCTCCTCCATCCGGATGCCGAGCACCCATCTCCCGAAGGTCTGACCGCTGTGGGTCCGGCCGCCACCGGCCGCGTAGGCCGCGCGTCCTGCGGCAACGAGGTAGTACGCGAGCAGCAACAGCCCCGCGAGCGTTCCCCCGTGGTCGTCGTCGTCCACCGTGAAAGCCGCCTTCTTGACAAAGATCGCGAGCAGCAGGAAAGCCACCACGAGGGTGATGGCGGCGTCGACAATGGCCGCCGCGAACCGGCGAAGCCGCACCGTCACCGAAGCATCGGGTACCTGTTCAGGTGACACCGCCGCAGGCGCCGCCTGGCTGAAGGTGAGCTCGTCCATCGGTGAGTCCATCGGCGCCAGCAGGCCAGCAGCGAGCGGCCGCTGGACGAGTGACGTGGCACGTGCCGCCGCGGAGAGTTGGTGCAGCGCTGCGCAGTTCCGCCGCATTTCGGGGCGTACGGTCGAAGCATGCTTGATCCGGCCCGCCTTGCCGCGCACGGTAATACCGGTAATACTCGGTCGGTGGCCAAGGTGATGATCTCTCTGCCCGATGAGCTGCTCGCGCGAATCGACGCCGAGGCGGAGCGGCGCGGCGAAAGCCGCAGCGCGGTGATCCGCGGTTACGCGGCCGCCGCGCTTGAGGGCCGCAACGAGGCGTTGGCGGCGCGGATGCGGGAGCTTGGCGCTCGGCCGCGCAAAGGCGAGGGAGGACGCGGCACCGAGATCATCCGCGCAGCGCGAGACCAACGATGATCGTGGTCGATGCGAGCGTGCTCGTCGCGGCTGTCGATGTCGACGACACCGCGCACGGCGAGTCCCTGGGCCTCGTTTCCTCTGGCCAGCCGCTGGCGATCCTGGATCTCACGCTTTACGAGATCCAGAACGCAGCGCTCAGGTTCCGCGAGGAGGCAAACGCCGCGTTGCTCCACGAGTTCGCATGGGGGATCGCCGAACTCGGACAGCTCGTCCGGGTCGATGCCGCGCTGTCGACCGCGATCCGCCACACGGCGCGCCGCCTTCAGCTGACCGCCTACGACGCGGCATACGTCGCTGCTGCCGCAGCGCTGGGCGCCGATCTCGCGAGCTGCGACGTCGGCGATCTCGTCGGCCCGGGTTACGCCAAGCTCCCTGGCGAGCTCCTGGCGTAGGCCAGCTGGTCTGTCGCATCGCGCGGCACGGCCCACAACGCCGAAGGCCCGGCCCCGCAGACGCGGAACCGGGCCTTCAGAAGAACCAGCGGATGCTGGCAGTCGCAGCGCGACTGTTTACATCATGCCGCCCATGCCGCCCATGTCGGGCATGCCGCCGCCACCGACGCCGGCCGGCTCGGGAGCCTCGACGACGATGGCCTCGGTGGTGAGGATGTTCTTGGCGATCGAGGCCGCGTTCTGCAGCGCAGAGCGGGTGACCTTGGCCGGGTCGATGACGCCAGCGGCGACGAGGTCGACGACCTCACCGGTGGCGGCGTTGAGGCCGAAGCCCGGAGCTGCGGCGCGGACCTCGTTGATCACGACCGAGCCCTCGAGGCCGGCGTTGAACGCGATCTGGCGGAGCGGCTCCTCGAGCGCGCGGAGCACGATCTTGGCGCCGGTCGCCTCGTCGCCCTCGAGCCCGTCGACGGAGACGGACTTCGCGCCGTGCAGCAGCGCGACGCCGCCACCCGGGACGATGCCCTCTTCGAGCGCAGCGCGGGTCGCCTGGAGGGCGTCCTCGACACGGTGCTTCTTTTCCTTGACCTCGGTCTCAGTGGCAGCGCCGACCTTGATGACGGCCACGCCGCCGGACAGCTTCGCGAGGCGCTCCTGGAGCTTCTCACGGTCGAAATCGCTGTCGGTCGAGTCGACCTCGGACTTGATCTGCGCGATGCGGCCCTTGATGGCAGCAGCGTCGCCGGCGCCGTCGACGATGGTCGTCGAGTCCTTGCCGATGACAACACGGCGTGCGCGGCCGAGCTGCTCGATCGAGGTGTTCTCGAGCTTGAGGCCGAGCTCCTCGGTGATGACCTCGCCGCCCGTGAGGATGGCGATGTCTTCGAGGATGCGCTTGCGGCGGTCGCCGAAGCCCGGAGCCTTGACGGCGACCGAGGTGAACGTGCCGCGGAGCTTGTTCACGACGAGGGTCGCGAGGGCTTCGCCCTCGAGGTCCTCGGCGATGATCAGCAGCGTCTTGCCGGACTGGATCACGGCCTCGAGGACCGGGAGGATGTCGCGGACGGAACCGATCTTCTGGTTCGCGATCAGGATGTACGGGTCGTCGAGGACGGCCTCCTGGCGATCAGGGTCGGTGACGAGGTACGGCGAGACGTAGCCCTTGTCGAACTGCATGCCCTCCGTGAACTCGAGCTCGAGGCCGAAGGTCTGGCCCTCTTCGACGTTGACGACGCCGTCCTTGCCGACCTTGTCGATGGCGTCGGCGATGACGTCGCCGACTTCCTCGTCGCGGCTGGAGATGGTGGCGACGCGGGCGATGTCGTCCTTGCCGTTGATCTCCTTCGAGAGGCCGTGGATCGCCTCGACGACCTCGTTGACGGCCTTCTCGATGCCGCGCTTGAGGCCAAGCGGGTTGGCGCCAGCGGTGACGTTCTTGAGGCCCTCGTGGACGATGGCCTGCGCGAGGACGGTGGCGGTGGTGGTGCCGTCGCCGGCGACGTCGTTGGTCGCGGTGGCGACTTCCTTGACGAGCTGCGCGCCCTGGTTCTCGAACGGATCCTCGAGCTCGACCTCACGGGCGATGGTGACGCCGTCGTTGGTGATGGTCGGAGCGCCGAAGCGCTTGTCGAGGACGACGTAGCGGCCCTTGGGGCCGAGGGTGACCTTGACGGCGTTGGCGACAGCGTCGACGCCGCGCTCGAGGGCCGAGCGGGCCTCGATGTCGAACTTCAGTTCCTTGTGAGCCATGGTGTTTAGGCCTCCACGATTGCGAGGACGTCCGACTCGCGAAGAACCAGGAGGTCTTCGCCGTCGATCTTGATCTCGGTGCCGCCGTACTTGGAGTACAGGACCTGGTCGCCGACGGAAACGTCAAGCGGGATGCGCTTGTCACCTTCGTCGTCCCAGCGGCCGTCGCCAGTAGCGACGACTTCGCCCTTCTGCGGCTTTTCCTTGGCGGTGTCGGGGAGGACGAGGCCCGAGGCCGTCGTCTGCTCTTCTTCGACGGCCTTCACGATCAGGCGGTCGCCCAGGGGCTTGAGCGTCATTGCTTGCCTCCAATAGGGGGTTTCAAAACGGTTCGACCCGCCACAATTTGGCACTCTCGGTGCGCGAGTGCCAGAACGGGTCGCTGGTGACTGTAGCGGGTTGAGAGCGCCAGGTCGTTGCTTGGCTCCTGTCAGCCTTAAATTCCCGCCGCTCGATGGCCGATACTGCGGGCATGGCGAGGAGCGACAACCGCTTTGGGTTCGGCCAGGTAGTCGGCCTGGTCGGTGTCGCGCTGCTCGGACTCGGCGTCATGCAGCCGTGGCTGCGGCTCGACCTTGAGCAGGCGGGCCAGTCCGCGCTCAAGGCGGGCGAGGTCAAGGCGCAGCTCGCCGGCCAGATCCTCTACGTCTGGAGCAATCCAAGCGCGGCGGTCAAGGAGCCGGGCTCGGAGCAGTTCGACGGCCTGACCGAGGTGATCGGCATCGCGGCCACCGGCTGGGACCAAGAGAAGTACCTGGCGATCGGCGTGCTCCTCGCAGCGCTCCTGGCGTTCATCGGCGTCATCCGCTCGGTCTTCGCCAAGACAGCCTGGAGCGCGCGCGCCAACGCGCCGCTGCTCGCGATCTCCGGCCTGGCGGCGCTGGCCATCGCGGGCGTGGCGCTGTGGGTGTTGTCGCCTGAGCCGCAGGCGGCGATGCGCCCCGGCCCCGGCCTCTGGATGGTCGCGGCGGGCGGCGGTTTCCTGCTGCTCGGCGCGCTCACCCTCGGCAACAACCGGCGGCGCCCCTGGATCGACGACTTCGAGAGCCAGGCGCCCGCGAAGCAGTTCGACAACACCGAGCACCTCGCCTATTCGCATGGCGCCTGGGTTCCGCGGAACCCGGACGACACCAAGTAGCGGGAAGCCGCTGGTCGCGTCGTCGGCGCGCCCGCCGACGAGCAAATCGCACGTCACTGTCCGCTTTGCGGCCGTCGCACAGGCGCTCAAACGTCCGTTTGGCTCGCGCGCGAGGGTTGGGATCTGCTGCCGAACACAGATGCATGACCCTCCGGTTCGATCGCAGCCTCCCCCCGGCTGCTGCGCTGGTCCTCCTCGGCGCGCTCATGGCGGCCGGCGCCTTGCTGCTTCCTTGGTACACGCTCAACGAGGAGGCCGCGAAGGAGCTGCTCAAGAGCATCTCCGCGATGTTCGGCGACTCGGGCTTCCTCAGCGAGCAGGGCGGTAACGCGATGACGGCTGCCGTCGATGCGGGCGCGCCGCAGATCGTCGACGAGATGCAGAAGGAGCTCGTCGGCTACAAGGTGTTCTCGGCGATCAGCGTCGTGCTCCACCTCCTCGCCGTCGGCACCGGCGTGCTCGTCGGCCTCAAGGTGTGGTCGGGCGAGGGCTCGGTCCAGCAGCACCGCACCGAGCTCCTCGGTGCGGCAGCGCTGATCTGCCTGCGTCCGGTGATCGCGGTCCTCCGCGAGCCCGGCAAGGGCGACGAGCTCCCCGGCGTCTCCGTGCCGGACGGCCTGTTCTCCACTGGCCCGGGGGTGTTTCTCGCGTTCCTCGGCGCCGGTCTGGTCGTCGCGGGCGCGCTGATGCTGCGTGAGGAAGCCAGTGCTCCGACTGAGTGGGCTCCGGCTGCTGCCGCGCCTGGCGGCGCGTTCGTGCCGGGCGCTCCGCCTGCTGCGGCGCCGCAGGTGCAGCCCGCTGCCCCTGCGTACGCACAGCCCGCGCAGGCCTACGCACCGCCCGCTCCCCCGCACGCGCCGTCTGCCGCTCCGGCTCCCTCGGCGTACGCCCCACCTGCGCCCGCGCCCACGGCGTACACCCAGCCTGCGGCAGCCGCGCCGCCCTCATTCGGCCAGCCTGCGCCGTCGTACTACACGCCCGGCGGCGCCTACGGCGAAGAAGGCCCCGGCACGCTCGACCGCGATTCGCGCATGGTCCGCCCGAACGACCCGTACGCCCCGAAGCCGCTGGCGGCCCCGGCCGTCCCGATCATGCCGTCGCCGGCTGCGGTGACCCCCGTCAACGACCCGGCGCCAGTCGTCGACACGCCGGGCGCCGTCTACGGCGTCCCCGCGCCTGCCCCCGCGGCGCCGCCGCAGCGCCCCGGCAGCACGGCGCCTCCGGGCTTCGCCTGAGCGAGCGCCCGAGACGTCGCCTCAGAGGCGCCCTCAGTTTTGGGCGCCGCCGATGCCGCGCAAGGCGTCAGTGACTGACGGCGGGTTCTCGATGATCTGCGAGAAGCGGACCAGGGTGACGGTGTCGTCCTGGGTGACCGGCTTGCCGTAGATCTGCTCGAGGAAGGAACGGAGCTCTTCGGCGCGGCGGAACTCGGGGTTGTCGTGCTCGATGTCGCGCGGCGAGAGGTCTTTGAAGCGTTTGACTTCGACCTGGTCGATCACGGCGAGAAAGATCTTCTCGCGCACGGAATGCTGGTACCCGACGGTGACCAGGACAGCCTGGTTCTTGCGGTACTTATGGGACTTGTCCCCGAGCCGGATCGTTGCCTTTTTGCGTCCGTTGCGGAGCTGGTCGGCGAAGATGGTCGAGTAGAAGTTCAGGACCTGCACGAGGGCCTACCTTACTTGTCCTGCGCGGCGGCGCGGCGGTCGATCGCGGCGCGGACCATGTCGCGCTCGCCTTGGAAGGTGAGGAGGCGCTCGGCTTCCTCGAGGGGGACCCAGCGGGCGACCTCGACTTCGTCGTCGTGGTCGTCGGTGTGGCCGCCGATGTAGCGCATCATGAAGAAGCTGACTTGCTTGGGAATCGAGCGGCCGGAGCGCTGGTACCAGTAGCGGACGTCACCGAGTTTCTCGACGATCTCAGCTTCGATGCCAGCCTCTTCGCGCACTTCGCGCAAGGCGGCGGTCTCAGCGTCCTCGCCGGGGTCGATGTGGCCCTTGGGCAGGGCCGTGACTTTCGCGCCGCTGGCAGCGCGGCGCGTCGGGATGATGATGACGGTTCGGCCTTCGTCGTCAACGACGACGCCACCCGCGGAGATCTCGTCCGCCTTGGGCGGCATCAGAAGACGTAACGACGCAGCGCGTCAGGGTCGTGGACCGTGAGGCGTCCCCGGCCCTGCGTGATCACGCCGGCGCGCTCCAGAACGGCGAGGAAGCGGCTGGCGGACTCGCGGGAGGACCCGGCGAGCTTGGCGATGTCGGCCTGGGTGATCGTCAGGAGGACGTCGCCGGCGCCGGCGCCCTGGTCGCGGGCCGACGAGACGAGCTGGTCGAGGACCGTCGCGACGCGGCTCTGGACCGTCTGGAAGGACTGGCGTGCGAGACGCTCATTGGCTTCGCGGAGGCGGCGGCCGAGCGCCGCGATGAGCTTGAGGCTCATCTCGGGCCACTCGCGCAGCAGCCGGCGCATGTCGCTGGCGGAGATCGCGATGGTGTCCAGCTCCTCGAGGGCTTCGACCGTCGCGGAGCGGCGCTCGGCGTCGAACATCGCCAGTTCGCCGAAGAAGTCGCCGGGGCCGAAGTGCGCCAGAGCGATGGTGCGGCCGTCGGCGTGCTCGCGGATCGCGCGTGCGCGGCCGCTGTTGACGACGTAACACGTGTCGCTGGCGTCGCCCTCGCGGAAGATCACGTGGCCCGGCGCAAAACGACGCGGGGTGGCCAGTTCGGCGATCCTGGCGACCTCGTCGCGACCCAGCGCGCCAAAGACCGGTACCCGCGTAAGGGAATCAACGATGCGCTCGTCCATCGGTGATTCGTACCACACTAAGCGGCGTCCGATCTACAGCCGGGCGGCGCATTGCACCGGTACGCCGCCCACAGGCAGCGTGCCGGTGCAATCAGGGGACATCCGCTCAGTGGACGCGGAGCGTGCCCCCGAGGTACTTGACGTCCTTGCGGGTCACGGTGCCCTGGTAGCGGCGGCCGATGACGCTCACGCGCAGCTCGCCCTTCGGCACGTTCGCGAAGTCGACCGAGTGGTCGTCGCCGGCGCTGCGCAGGAGGGTGACGGCGCCCTTGCGGCGGCCGTTCCGGGCGCCGCTCACGCGGATCGACCAGCCGCGCACGAACGCGGGGCCAGTCTTCCAGGTGACGCGGAGGCGGCTGCCGCCGAGGCGCTGGATCACCACGTCGCGCGGGACGGCCGTCGAGGCGAGCGACAGCGGGCCAGACGACGCGCGCAGGCCCGCCTTGATGACGGCCTTGTGCTCGGGCCCTTCGATGCCGGCTGGGTCGGCGGCGGTGAGGACGACGCTGACGGCGTCGCTCGGGTTGATGTTCGGGATGCGGATGCGGGTCTGCGAACCGCCCACGACGAGCAGCTGCTTGCGCTGCGAATGCGCGACGCGGACGACCGCGCGCCACTTCGCGGGCTTCACGCCGCCGGCGCCGGGCGTCCAGCTGGCGAGCACGCCCGATGAGCTGCGCTTGAGCGTGAGCGAGGACGCGCGCGCTGGAACCGCTGGCGGCGGCGCCGTGTAGGTGGCGACGGTCTGCGCCTTCCCGGGGAGCCCGCCGGCCACGACCGTCGCCATGATGTTGCGCTTGCCAGCCTTGCCGCCCTGCGGCGCGAACGGCACCACACCGGACGACTTCGCCGTCGAGACGAGCTGCGTGCCCGCCTCGGCGCCCTCTTCGGCGAGCTGGACCGTCTCACCGGCCTCCAGGGCCGGCGTGATCTTCCAGCGCAGCGTCCGCTGATGGCCGGAGCCGCCCACCGCGACGCCGAACGTGCGCTTCGGCGCGGGCAGGGCGAGGTCGACCTTGGTGACCGACGACGATCCCTGCTGCGCGACCACCCAGGCCTTGCCAGCCGGCGGCGCTTTCCAGAGGATGGTCGTGGTCTTCGCTTTGGGGTCGGTCGTGACGAGCATGCCCTTGGTCAGCGCCTCGGTGCCGTCGGCTGGCGTCGACAGCAGCGTCTGGCCGTCCTCGTCGAGGATCGCGACCCGCGGCGGCGCGCTGCGACCGCTGACCGTGACCAGCGCCTTCTCTTGCTTGGCCGGAATCTCGAGCAGGTGCCCGGACGGTCCGGCGAGGAGGAGCCGGCCGCGGCGCAGGTCGGTGCGGACGGCCTTGGCGCCTGCCGCGATCTCGGGCTGCGCCGGCGCGTCGGCCGGGCGCGTCGCGCGGTACGGCGAGAGGTCGCAGCCCCAGAACGCCTCGGCCCCCACGCCCCAGCGGACGCCGAAGCCGCCGCCGATGTCGAGGATCGGGATCTCGCCGCAGGCGGCCATGCCGGTCGTCGAGAGCGTGCCGTGGCCGCCCAGCAGGGCGACGCGCGAGCCGTTGACGTCGAGCCCGACCTCGCCGTCGCCGTCGATGTTGAAGGCGTTCTTCGTCATCCAGCCCTGGATGCCAGCCGTGAAGTAGCCGACGCTGGCGGTCACGTCGACCTTGCCGCCCATCTCGAAGAAGCCGTTCGACGTGAACTGCGCGAACGCGCTGGCCAGCGGGATGTCGGCGACGCTGAGCTTGCCGGTGAGCGCGAACAGGTAGTAGTTGGCTTCGGGGCTCGGGAACCGCAGGCGCATGTCGCCGTCGATGCCGAGCACGCGCTTGCGGCTGATCGTCGGCCCGGCCGAGAGCGACACGCCTGCGGTGAGGTCGAGCGGGTCGACCGAGATGCCGGCGCGGATCGCCTGCAGGTAGATCGCTGACGCGATCGGCTGGTTGAGGCCCGACACCTGCGCCCAGATCCGCTTGAAGCGGTTGTTCTGGATCGCGAGCTGCGCCGAGATCGTGAGCGGCTTCGGCGTGGGCAGCGTGAGCGACGCGCCGCCTTCCCACAGCGCTTCGGGCCGCGAGTAGACGAAGTACAGCTCGCCGAGCGTGAGCTTGCCGAGGGTGACCTCGCCGACCTCGATCCGCAGCTCGTTGAGGACGACGCCGCCCGACGCGGTGGTGCGGATGCCGGCCGTGCCGGTGAAGCCGCCGAGGACCGACGGGAGCCCGACGTTGACCGTGATGACGGACTCGCCGGGGTCCGGGAACGTCAGCGACGCGGAGCCGGCGAGCGGGAAGCCGAGCAGCTCAGCGGCCTGCGGAGTAGCGAGCGTGAAGCCGT
Source organism: Actinomycetes bacterium (assembly GCA_023404805.1). Taxonomy (GTDB): domain Bacteria; phylum Actinomycetota; class Thermoleophilia; order Solirubrobacterales; family Solirubrobacteraceae; genus JAGIBJ01. The sequence continues at coordinate 19,331 of JAEYAL010000238.1, forward strand.
CTTCTGGCTCGGACGGGAGCGTCACGTTGAGCGCGCCGCCGAGCAGCGGCAGATCGAGCCCGGAGCCCGTCGCGCGCAGCGACGTCAGGCCGTTGGACCGCAGGGTGCCGTCGGAGGCGTCGAGCGCGAGCCCCCACGGGCCGCCGGCGGCGTTGAACGCCGTCTCGACGGCTTTGCAGTCAGCCGAGGCGCAGTCCGCGAACGGCCGGGGCGTGGGCCGCGTGCCGGCGCGCTCTGAGAGCCGCATGCCGTTGAACTGCACGGTCTTGCCGGTGATCACGAAGAGATCGCCTGCCGACGGCCGTTCGACTGTGACGACGCAGCCGCGCAGGCGGATGTTCGCGTACTCCGCCTCGCGGAACGACGAGCTGCCCGTGCAGCCCGCCGCCACGTCGGCGGCGCTGCGCACGATCGTCTTCTTGGCGGCCTCAGCGGTGTTGCCGTAGCGGTCGGTCACGCGCACACCCACCTCGTGCTCGCCGGCCTCGTTGAACGTGGCGGTGAGCTTGGGCTCGGCGCCGGTCGGCGTCTCGAAGGTGCCGTCGCCGTCGAGGTCCCAGCGGAACGTGACGGCCGGGTCGAGGTTGTTGCCCTTGGAGCCGGTGGCGTCGTAGGCCGCGTCGACCGAGACGCCGTCGAGCGTGACCTCGTTCGGGCCTGCCAGCACCGCAGTCGGCGCGGCGACCGGCTCCGGCTTGACGTCGAGCGCCAGCGAGGCGGTCGACGCGCTGGAGAAGGCGTCGATCACCTTCACGGCGACCGCGAGCGGGCCTGCGGACGGCGGCGTGAACGTGACGGTCGGGTCGCTGGACGCGGTCCGCTCGAACGTTCCGTCGCCGTCGAGATCGAATGCGAACGTGAGCGGCGCGTGGCCGACCGCAGCGCTGCTCGCAGCCGCCGAAATGGTGACGGCGCGGTTCGCGAAGACCGGCTCGCCGGCCGGAGGATCCTGACGGACGAGCTTGGCCTCCGGGGCGTTGGCGTCGGTCGTGCCGGGCGCGATGTCGATCGTCTTCTCGACGGGATCGGACAGCGTCGACGGCGTCGCTCGGTCGTCTTCCACGATCAGGGCCGCCTTCGGGCGGCCCGAACCGGCGTAGACGTGCGTCGTCGTCGCCGTCGTGGCCACCACGTCGGGTGTGCCGTCGCCGAAGCTCCAGTGGAACTTCACGTTGGCCGGGTTCTGGCCGACCGGACCCTGCAACCCGCCTTCGGGCAGCGAAAGCTCGCTGGTGGACGCGTCGAGCGTCACGGCGGCGCCGGACTTCGGCGCGGACGGCGACACCGTGAACCGCGCGAGCGGCGGCGCTTCGTTGGCGCGGCGCACGTTGAGCGAGATCGTCGCGTCGGCGGTGCGGCCGCCGGCGTCGGTGGCGCGGACGCGCACGAGGTGCGCGGGGTTCGCCGTCGGGATCTCCACGCCCGTGAGGGCCCGGGTCGTCCGCGCGGGGTCGAAGTCGACGTCGGCGTCGCCGTCGAGGTCCCACTGCCACGTGAGCGCTTGGTACGACGCCAGGCTCTCGGTGGTGTTCGCTTCGATGTCGAACGCCTGGCCGTTGACCGTCCGCGGCGGGCGGGCGATCACGACCTCGCCCTGCGGCGAGCGGACCACCGTGATGGTCAGGACGTCAGCGAGGCTCTCCTCGGTACCGGGGTCTTCGGAGTCGTCGCTCACCCATGCGCGCACGGTGTGCGTGCCAGGCGTGCTGAATGAGGGCGTGTAGGTCTCTGTGGTGGCCGCCGTCGGGCCGCCGTCGAGGGTCCAGCGGTACGAGAACGTGGTGCCCGGATCGGTATCGGTGCCGGTCACTTTCAGCGGGACGCTCACCGCCGCGCCTTGAACGATCGCGTAGGTCCCGTCGGTGCCCTGCTCGGGCGTGGTGCCGACGCGGCTGATCGCAGCCACGGGCCGGGCGTTCTGGACCTTGATGTCGACCTGGGTCTGGTCCCACGGGCCGGCGGCGGTGTCGAGCGCGAGGTACGCGGTGGCGTTCTGCTGGTAGCTCTGGGTGAGGAACGGCGTGGAGCAGTCGTTCGGGGTGAACGCCCGCAGGAAGGAGCAGACGCGGGTGCCTGCGGCGGTCTGACCAAGGTCGAACGTGACCGGGGCGCCGCGCGCCGGCGTCGTGGTGCTGGCGTTCAGCTCGACGGCCGGCAGCGGCGAACGGACGGGGAACGACCGGTCGAGGTAGACCTGCGCGCCGGCGTCGCCATTGCCCGCGTCGCAGCCCGCGGCCAGGCCGGTGCCGTCCGGCCCGTACCCCGCGAACAGCGGCACATGGTCGATCGGGGCGGGCGCGTCGGGCTGGCCAGGGTCGGAGATGGTGTGGAAGCGGAAGCTCAGATCGACCGGAGGCAGCAGGTTCGACCCCTCGGCCGGTACGAGCTCCTCGATCGGGATCTGGATGCGGCGGTTGCCGTTGCCGAGCACCCGCAGCGGCACCGTGTACGTGCGCGACGTGATCCCGCCGGTCACCGTCGGCAGCGTGGGCAGGCAGCGCTTGCGGTCGTTCTGCGTGAGGTTCAGCGCCGGTAGCCCCTGGAAAAAGGTCACTTTGACGCGGCCGGCTCCCGCGCCCTCGGTCCGCACCTGCGCCGACGGGCCGAAGGGCGCCGTGCTGCGGCTCCAGGTGTTGTTGAAGAGCCACGTGTCCGACACGACATCGCCGGTGGGCGCGAAGTCGATGGTCAGATCGGTCGGGTGGCGGCCGACCGTGAGCGGGAACTGCCCGCGGTTGGCGACGATGTCGGTGCCGTTCACGGTCAGGTCGCGCTGCTGGACCGAGACGCGGCGCAGGTCCGCGAAGCCGCCGGCGTTGTCGGCCGGGTCGGCGTGGGTCACGTCATGCGTCGGCGTGCTTGCGGCGGGGTACAGGTAGGACGCCTGCGAGAAGTCGTACGCGAACTGCGTGGGGCCGCAGCTGCTCGCGGGCGCGGCAGCGGCGTCCGGGAACGCGTCGCGCGCCGGGCCGACGGCCGGCCCGGCGGTAGCGGGCTGGTCGCCGGCGACGGTCAGCAGGCGCGGGGCGTTGTCGCGCGCGCCAGCCGTGAACGGCAGGCCGGCGGCGGTCTTCAGCCCGTCGAGCGAGACGATGGCGACGTTGTTGCGGCGCGAGGCGGAGTCGCTGTACGACTTGCTGTCGGAGCGGAAGAGCGCCTCCGAGCGCGGCGGCACAGTGGCGCACTGCTCGATGCCGGCGGCGTCGCTGACGTCGTAGACGTAGGCGTCGCCCGTGAGCGGGAACGTCGCGTTCAGCTGCAGGTCGGACTTGACCTCGGTGTCCACCAAGATGTCGGGCTGCTCATCGCCGGTGAAGTCCAGGAGCGTCACCGCGCGGGTCGCGCGCCCGGCGGCCTGCCCCTGCGCGAGACGCACCTTGATGAACGGGCCGCTGACGGTGTTCGGCGCCGGCGGCACGACCCCGTACGAGTGCGAATGGACGTCGAGGTCGTCGGTCGTCGTCGGCTCGAGGTTCTGGTTGGCGTGGCCGTCTTGGACGAGCGCCTTCGTGCCGCTCGGCCAGTTCGGGACGTCGGCGGCATACGCCGAGGGCGCTCCGAGCAGCCCGAGAGATGCGAGAGCGAGCGCGGCCCGGACGGGGGCGACGCGGCGAACACGGTGCGGCAAGGCGCTGCTTTCGAGATCGGCGCACGAACGCCGTGTGACGGGGCGGGACGCGGCGGCGGTGGGCACGGGAGAGCCGTCGCGGTCGCGACACCCTAACCGAGTCAGGCCGGTGGAACTAGGTTTCCCGTATCGCCTACCGGGATTCATGCCGCGTCAGCCGTGGGCAAGGTGCGCGCGGCGGGCTTCGATGATGGCCGCGGGGTCGTTGGTGATGATCACGTCGACATCGAGGTCCAGCATCCGGCGGGCGTCGGCGGGCGAGTCGACGGTCCACACGATCAGCTCTACCTTGCGCTCCCGGCAGAGCTTCGCGAGCTCCGGCGAGACGAGCTGGAAATTGACCGTCACGGCGGCAAGGCCGTGGCGCTGGATGGCACGGCGCACGATCAGCGGCATCACCCGCCGCATCGCGGGACGGCGCAGCGCCGCGAGCCTCTGGGCGACGGGGCTGCGGTTCGGGTCGCGGCGCGAGCGCGGGAACGTCTGCGAGCGGGTCGCGCCCGGAGAGGCGAACCGCAGCGCGCGCAGGACGCGCGGGTCGGTGGTCGAGATGATCGCGCGCGGCGTGAGCCGGGCCCCGGTGAGCGCGGCGGCGATCGCGCGCTCGATGCCAGCTGACTTGACGTCGAGCAGCACGGGCACCTCGGCGAGCGGCGGCGACGCGAGCAGGTTCTCAAGGTCGGTCAGCGGCAGGACGTCGGTGCTCGCAGCCGCGGCGCCTTCGTCGTGGGCCACGAGGATGTTGCCGCCGCGGACGGCCAGCAGATCGAGCTCGATCCCGTCGGCGCCGAGGCGGTGCGCGGCGAGGAAGCCTGCGGTCGAGTTCGGCGGCGCGACGGCTGGCGCCCCCATGTGGCCGACGATCGCCGTCGGCGCGCCGGCCGCCCGGAACCGCGCTGGCTCCTTGGGCGCACGCAGGTGGTGCCACGGCTTCGGCGCGGCGGTTTGCCCGCGGGGGCGACGCTCGAGGACGGTCGAGGCCATGGCGCCAAGGTACACCCCCTGGCGCGCTACCGCTGGCAGTGTGGACACCAGTACGTCATGCGGTTGTCGTCCCCTTGGCCGCGTACCGCGACATCGCCGCCGCACGCTGAACACTTCGGTTGCCGGTAGATATGGCGTTCGCGCATCTGCATGCCGCCGCGCGCCGAGTCGGCCATCCGGGGCCGGACCGCGTCGATGACCGCCACGGCCTCCGCGTCGGTCGTCTTGGCGAGCGGGCGCCACGGGTCCAGGCGCGCGTCGAAGCAGCCTTCGGCCTTCCACAGGTTTCCGATGCCGGCGACGGTTTGCTGGTCGAGGAGCGCGTCGCCGATCGGGCGGGTCGGATCGTCGCCGCGCAGGCGCTGCAGGAAGCGCGGGTAGTCGAACTCGGGCGCGAGGATGTCGGGCCCAAGGCTCGCGACGCGCCGGTCGCCGCGGGCGCGCAAGCCGGTGAGCAATTCGAGCATCGGGCCGTCGAACTGCACGACCTCGTGGCCGCGGGCGCGGAGCACCAGCCAGGCGCGGCGGGGCGCGCGGCGCCAGCGGGCCCCCTCGCGGCCGGTGTACCAGCTGCCCGTCATCTTCAGGTGCGAGTGGATGGCGAGGTCGCCCTCGAAGCGGATGAAGAGGTGTTTGCCGTAGGTGTCGATGCCCTCGACCGTGCGGCCCGCGAGCCGCGCATCCCAGCCGCGCGTCGCCGCGTGCCGCGCTTCAAGCTGCGGCACCGCGCCCGCCAGGATCGGCCGGATGCGGTGCGCCGCGTAGGCGATGGTGTCTCCCTCGGGCATCCGCCCTCAGGCTATGGGGCGCCGCTCAGCGCGGCGGGCGCCGGTCAGCAGAGCAGGTCGCGGAACACGTCCCAGCCGACCGACGTCGGTGCCGACAGCGGCAGGCTCGTCGCGAGGCGGACGTTGAGCGACTTCGGTGGGGCACGCCAGCCGGAGTTTCACGGCGCCAAACCCGCTGTCAACGGACAGAACCTGGTGCGTCACCACGCGATGTCCGACCGACCCCACACAACCTGGCGTGGGCGCGGCCGTATGTTGGCGCCATGTCTGGGTTCGCGAGCCTCGAGCGTGAGCTAGGCGCCGTGGTCGGCGCGCAGCACGTCGCCCACCCGGCGGCGGCTGACCTCGAAGACGCCACCCGCTGGGCCGGCCTGCGCGGCGAGGCTGACGCGATCGTCCGGCCCGGCAACGCCGAACAGGTCGCGGCTGCGGTCGCCTGGTGTTACGCGCACGACGTGCCGATGACCGTCCGCGGCGGCGGCACCGGGCTGAGCGGCGGTGCGGTGCCCCAGGGCGGCGTCGTGCTGTCGCTGGAGCGGCTGAACCGCGTGCGGTCGATGGAGCCTGAATGGTGGCGCTGCGAGGTCGAGGCGGGCGTGACCACCGAGGCGCTGCACCGCCGCGCTCGCGAGGCGGGCCTGCGCTACCCGCCCGATCCGGGTGCCAGCGAATCGAGCCACATCGGCGGCAACCTCGCGACGAACGCCGGCGGCCCGCACGCGTTCGGCCACGGGGTGACGCGCGCGTGGGTGCTCGGCGTCGAAGCGGTCCTCGCCCCGGGAGAGCTGGTCCGCGTCGGCGGCCCGACCCGCAAGGACGTCGCCGGCTACGACCTCACCTCGCTGCTCGTCGGCAGCGAGGGCACGCTCGGGATCATCACGGCGGCGTGGCTGCGGCTCATCCCGCCGCCCGGCGCCGAGCAGATCGTCGTCGGGCTCTTTCCCGATTTGGTGGCCGCGCAGGACGGCGTCGCTGGCGCGCTGACCTGCGGCGCGGTACCGGTCGCGCTTGAGCTGCTCGACGGCGGCACGCTGCAGGACGCCGGCGCGACGCTGCCGGTCGAAGGCGCGGCTGCCGAGTGGAGCGCGCTGAGCGACCCGACCAGTGCGGTCTTGTTGATCGCGCATTTGGAGGGCGACCTCGCCGAGACCACCGCAGCGCGCGGCGACGCGCTTGTCGACACCTGGCAGGAGGCGCGGGCCGCGTGGACGGCCGTCCCGAGCCCGGCGTCGTCGGCGGCGCTCGCGAGCTGGCGGGGCGGTGTGTCGAACGCCGTCGCGGCCCGGCGCGGCGGCAAGCTCAGCGAGGACGTCGCCGTGCCGACCGACCGCGTTGCCGAGCTGCTGGCTGGCAGCGCGTCGATCGCCCGCCGCCACGGCCTGGAGCACGCCGCGTGGGGCCACGCCGGCGACGGCAACATGCACTGCACCTACCTGCTCGATCCGGCCGACGCTGAGCGCTGCGACCTCGCGTCGGCCGCCGCCGAGGAGCTGTTCGCGCTCGCGATCTCCCTCGGCGGGACGATCTCGGGCGAGCACGGCCTGGGGCGACTGAAGTCCGGCCACCTCGCCGCCCAATGGGACCCAGCCGCCGTGCGCGCCCACGAAGCGATCAAGCGCGCCTTCGACCCCAAGGGCCTCTTCAACCCCGGCCGCAAAACGGCTTGAACCGCCCGGCACCAAACTGAGCGTTCTTTTTCTTCCCCTATAGGGGTAGGTAAAGAACGCTCAGTTTCGTGCGGGGGTGTGCGCGCTGGTTCAGCCGGTCGGCGTCTCGCGGGCGTCGAGACGCTTGATCTCGTCGCCGCCGAGCGCCGCCGGGAAGGTGACCGCCTCGGCGTAGCTCGCGACGCCGCCGACGACGTACGGGTCGGCGTCGAAGTCGCGCAGGAGCGCTGCGGCATCAGTGCCAGCGCCGAGGATCGCGGCGCCCGAGCCGTCAGCGAGACGGCCGGCGGCGATCACGATGCCGTCGCCGATGAGCCCGTCGAGCCACTCCAGGTGGGCCGGGCGAAGCGCGCCGACCTCATCAGCCGTGCCGGAGTAGGTGCTGCGCAGAACGATCATGCGCGCGAGCGTACCGAGGCTCGGGCGGGTGGCGGGCCGAACGGCCCGGTTGCGCCGAACGGCCCGGGCGTGCGCGAGCTTCGGCGCAGTCGTCCCGCCCGAGTTCAGCCGGGCCCGACGGTGAAGCGCTTGGGCCCCATCACGAGGCCAGCCTCCTGCAGCATCGGCGCCAGCGCGTGGCCCGGCGTGGGCTCGCCGTCGATCCGTTCCAGCTGCAGCCGCTTGCGGTGGGCCCTCGCGTGGTCGACCAGCGCGCGCAGCGCGGCAGGCAGCCGCTCGTCGTCGTGGTCGACGAGCACGAGGAGGCCCTTCAGCGACCGCTCCAGGTAGACGACCGGCTCGCCACCCGACAGCACGACGTCGGCGCCGGCCACGCGCTGTGGCCCGCGGGGCCGGCTACGCCCAGCCTCGTCGGCGCCCGGAGCGCGTGAGTCCGCGCCCC
>JAEYAL010000355.1 GCA_023404805.1 Actinomycetes bacterium
GCCTGGCCCCGTAGCCACGCCGCCGCCGAGTCTCAACCCGGAATCGAGGGTGTCGCCGCACCGCTGGGCGCGATGGTGCAAGCCTCTATGCTGAGTTGAGACTGGTCGAAAGTCCCTGCAAGGACCCATGCGTCGAGGCCCACTTCATTGACCTGGGCAGGACGCTTGCTTACGGTCGCGAAGCTCAGCCACGGGTCGAGCCAGGCGGAACCTGTCAGAATCCACGAAACTTCGGATGGACCATTCACATGGATAGCGCAGGCGGTTACCTCGCCGTGATCAAGGTCGTCGGCGTCGGCGGCGCCGGCACCAACGCGATCTCGCGGATGGTCGACGCAGGCCTACGCGGCGTCGAGTTCATCGCCGCGAACACCGACGCGCAGGCCCTCGCCACGTGCGACGCCGACATCCGGCTGAACATCGGCACGGAGCTCACCCGCGGCCTCGGCGCAGGCGCCGACCCGGACGTCGGCTTCAGCGCCGCGCAGGAGTCGCGCGACGAGATCCGCGAGGCGCTCAAGGGCGCTGACATGGTCTTCGTCACCGCAGGCGAAGGCGGCGGCACCGGCACCGGTGCGGCGCCCGTCATCGCGGAGATCGCCAAGAGCGAAGTCGGCGCCCTCACCGTGGGCGTCATCACCAAGCCCTTTGGCTTCGAGGGCGCCCAGCGCACCCGGCAGGCTGAGGAAGGCATCGAGCGGCTCCGTGAGGTCGTCGACACCCTCATCGTCATCCCGAACGAGCTGCTGCTCTCGGTCGTCGAGCGCCGCACCACGATCGTCGAAGCGTTCGCGCACGCCGACAACGTGCTCCGCCAGGGCGTCCAGGGCATCACCGACCTGATCACCATCCCCGGCCTGATCAACCTCGACTTCGCCGACGTCCGCACGATCATGCAGGACGCCGGCTCCGCCCTCATGGGCATCGGCGAGGCCTCCGGCGAATCGCGCGCCGCCGACGCCGCCAACATGGCGATCTCGTCGCCGCTCCTCGAGGAATCGATCGACGGCGCCACGGGCATCCTGCTCAACATCACCGCCGGCAACGAGCTCGGCCTCTTCGAGGTCAACGAAGCCGCCGAGATCGTGCACAGCGCGGCCGACCCGAACGCCACCATCATCTTCGGCGCCGTCATCGACGACGCCCTAGGCGACGAGGTCCGCGTCACGGTGATCGCGACCGGCTTCGAGCACGACGTGCGCCGCCGCCAGCAGAGCGGCCGCCTCGGTGGCGCCGTCGGCGGCCGCGAGCGCCCCGGCCGCCCGTCGGCCCGCGAGGAGCGCGCCCCGCGCCGCGACTCCGGGTTCAGCCGCGGCTCTGACTCTGGTCTCCGCGAGCCGCGCGACCGCCGCCCGACCATCGACTCGTCGACCCGCACCTCGCTCGAGATCGGCGACGACGACATTGACATCCCGCAGTTCCTGAAGTAGGCCGCTGCGGCGCGCCGAGCCCAACCTGAGCTGCGTCCGAGCGATCGCTCGGATTTGCCTTCGAAAGCCCGCGGCGACGCGGGCTTTCGCCGTTCTCCGGGTATGCCGACGCGAGTAGAATCCGAGCGATCGCACGGATTACGGTCGGCGGCATGACGACCCCCGCCACGCCTGCCAACCACGGCGCCGCCGCCAACGACGTGGCCTCGCCGACCACTGCCGCGAGCACCGACCACCGCCGGACCGATCTCGTCGGCCTGCCGCTGGGCCCAGCCTCACTCTCGTGGCGGCTGCTCGGCGACACGCGCAGCCTGCTGCTGATCGGCCGCACGGGCGTGCTGCAGAACATGCACCCGGCGGTGTCGCAGGCGCTTGTCGAGCACTCCCGGTACTTCGACGACCCGATCGGCCGCATCAGCCGCTCCGCGGGCCCGATCCTCGGCGTCGTCTACGACGAGGATGGCGTCGGCACGGCCAAGGACGTGCGCGATTGGCACCAGCCGATCCGCTCGAAGGCCGGCGCCGAACACCGCTACCGCGCCCTCGATCCGAGCGTCTTCTACTGGACCCACGCGACCTTCGTCGAAGCGGCGATCGAAACGCAGCGCGTGTTCGGCACCCCGCTGAGCCGCAGCGAGCTGGAGCGCTTCTACCGCGAGTCGATCACCTGGTGGCGGCGCTACGGCATGTCGATGGCGCCGGTCCCGGAGAACTACGAGGCGTTCCGCCGCTACTGGGACGACATGTTCGCCAGCCAGCTCCAGGCCACGCCGGTCGCCGTCGGCGCGATCAAGGCGACGACGATGCCGGTCCCGCCGCCCGGCATGCCGCCGCAGCTCTGGCGGATCGCGGGGGAGCGCGCCGCCGTCTTCGGCGCCACGTGGATCACCAAGGCGGCCCTTCCTCCCGCGGCGCGCGAGATCCTCGGCATCCGCTGGACCCGGCATGACGAGCGCCTGGCCCAGGCCTACTTTCGAGCCGTGCGCGTCGGCTGGAAGGGCGTGCCCGCCAAAGCCCGCCGGATGCCGCGCGCCGCAGCAGCGGACCGCCGCCTGGCGGCGGCCGAGGCTGCAGCGGGCCATGCCGCCGCGGCGGCCTAGTTCTGTGGCGAGCGGTGTCGCGCGTCAGCAGCGCGCGGCCGGTCACCGCAGCGTGGGCGGCGATGTAGAAGTCCGGCAGCGGACTGCGGCGCGAGCCGCCTCGAGCGAGGTGCCTTTGCTTGTCACCCGTACGCGTCGATCGTAGCGGTAAGACTCGAACGTATTACTTTGCTCGCCGAGTGGTGCTTGCGGCGTTCGGGCCATGCGGCGGACTCTGGCAGCCCAGCTGTGACGGAACTCCCACGGACTGCGCCAACTCCGCGCAGCCGCTGCAGCCGCCTGCTGCCCGGCCTTCCGCTCGGGTAATCTGCGGCCTTCGATGACCGCCGTTCTGCGCCGTACTCCGCTCCATGACCGCCACGTCGAGCTCGGGGGCAAGATGGTGCCCTTCGCCGGGTGGGACATGCCCGTGCAGTACGCGGGCGGCGTGCGCGCCGAGCACGACACCGTCCGCACGGCGGCGGGCGTCTTCGACGTCTCGCACATGGGCCAGATCATCACGCGCGGCCCTGGCGCGCTCGCGGCGCTCCAGCATCTGACGACGAACGACGTCAGCAAGATCGAAGTCGGCGGCGCGCAGTACGGCCTGATCCTGCGGCCCGACGGCGGGATCTTCGACGACATCTTCACGTACCGCCTCAAGGACGACGAGTACCTGACGGTCACGAACGCGGCCAACCACGGCACCGATTTCACGTGGTTCAGCCACCACGCGCAGGCGGGCGCCGGCGACCTGGAGGTCGAGCTGGTCGACGCGGCGGACGCGTTCGCGATGCTCGCCGTGCAGGGCCCGACGGCCCGCGCCATCGTGAGCAGCCTGCTGACCGAAGGCGGGGAGCTGCCGGCACGCTTCCACGTCGACACGCTCGTGGTCGCCGGCCAGCAGGCGCTGGTCTGCGGCACCGGCTACACGGGCGAAGACGGCGTCGAGCTGCTCGTCGCGCCGGACCAGGCCGTGGCGCTGCTCGACGCGCTCATCGAGGCCGGCGTCAAGCCGATCGGCCTCGCCGCACGCGACACCCTCCGGCTGGAGGCGTGCTACCACCTCTACGGCAACGACATGGACGCCGCGCGCAACCCGATCGAGGCCGGCCTCGGCTGGGCCGTCAAGGAAGCGACCGGCCACATCGGCCATGAGGCGGTCGCCCAGTTCCGCGCCGACTCCACGCCCGAGGTGCTCGTGCCGTTCTCGCTCACCGAGTCCGGGATCCCGCGCGGCGGCAACCCCGTCGTCGGCGGCGGCGTCGTCACCTCCGGCACCTTCTCTCCGACGCTCGGCAAGGGCGTCGGCCTCGCTTACGTGCCGCGGCCCCGATCCGCGGTCGGCACCGCCTTCACCGTCGACGTGCGCGGCAAGCACCGCGCGGCGATCGTCGAAGCCCGTCCCCTCTACCAGTCGAAGGACCTGTAATGGCCGACGCTTCCTACCCCGACGAGCTGCTCTACCACCCGGAGCACGACTGGGCCCGCATCGACGGCGACGTCGCGACGTTCGGCATCACCTGGTTCGCCCAGGACGCCCTCGGTGAGGTCGTCTTCTTCGACCCGCCGGCCGTCGGCACGACTGTCACCGCTGGTGAGTCGTACACCGAGGTCGAGTCGGTCAAGGCCGTCTCCGACGTCATCGCGCCGCTGTCCGGCGAGGTCATCGAGGTCAACGACGCGCTGAACGACGCGCCAGAGGCGATCAACGACGACCCGTACGAAGGCGGCTGGATGGTCAAGGTCCGCTTGAGCGACCCCTCGGAGACGAGCACGCTGCTCGACCAGTCCGCCTACGTGGCGAGTCTCTCCTAGCTCTCCACACTCTCCCCCTACAGTCAGCAGGCGAATGAGCCGTTACACCGCAGTCACCGACGCCGATCGCGCGGCGATGCTCGAGGCCATCGGCGTCGGCTCGCTCGAGGAACTGTTCGACGCGCAGATCCCCGACGGCGTCCGCCTGCGTGGCGGCCTCGACCTGCCCGACGGGCTGCCCGAGCAGGACGTGTTCGCGCACCTGCTGGAGCTGTCGAAGCGGAACACCTCCGCGGAGGACGAGATCACCTTCCTGGGCGCGGGCATGTACGACCACTACATCCCGGCTGCGATCGACATGCTGCTCGGCCGCTCGGAGTTCCTGACGCCGTACACGCCGTACCAGCCTGAGGTCTCCCAGGGCGGCCTCCAGGTGATGTTCGAATACCAGACGGCGATCTGCGAGCTGACCGGCATGGACGTGTCGAACGCGTCGGTCTACGAGGGCCCGAGCGCCGTGGCCGCGGCGGGCTACCTCGCCAAGCTCGCGTCGCCCAAGCGCCCGAAGTACGTCGTGTCGGCGGCGCTGCACCCCGACTCGCGCACCACCCTGGAGACGCTGTCGGTCGGCTATGGCACGGACGTGATCGAGGCCCCGCTGAAGGACGGCGCGACCGACACCGAGGCGCTGGCCGCGCTGCTCGCTGAGCACGGCGACGAGGTCGCCGCGGTGATCTTCCAGCAGCCGAACTTCCTCGGCGCCATCGAAGACGTGCAGGCCATCAGCGACCTCGCCAAGGGCGCGGGCGCCCTGTCGATCTGCCAGGCCGACCCGATCGCGCTCGGCGTGCTCGAAGCGCCGGGCAACCAGGGCGTCGACGTCTGCGTCGGCGAGGGGCAGGCCCTCGGCAACCGCCTCGACTTCGGCGGCCCGTCGTTCGGCTTCTTCGCTGCGACGAACGCGCACATCCGCCGCATGCCCGGCCGCATCGCCGGCGAGACGACCGACGCCGACGGCCGCCGCGGCTTCGTGCTGACGCTGCAGACGCGCGAGCAGCACATCCGCCGCGAGAAGGCCACCTCGAACATCTGCACCTCGCAGGCGCTCAACGCGCTCGCGGGCGTCGTCTACCTCACGTGGCTCGGCCGCGACGGCCTGGTGGAGCTGGGCGAGCTGCTCGTGCAGCGCACCCACTACGCGCGCCAGCAGCTCACCGCGATCGACGGCGTCACCGCGCTGCACGGCCAGCCGGTCGTGCGCGAGTTCGCCGTCTCGCTCCCGGACGGCGTCGACGTCGCCGAGGTCATCGCGCTCGCGCAGGACCGCGGGGTGAACCCTGGCTTCGACCTGGGCCGCGTCCGCGACGAGTGGAGCGGCGGCCTGCTGGTCGCGCTCACCGAGCAGCGTTCCAAGGCCGATATCGACAAGCTCGCCAGCGTGCTGGCGGAATCGATCGCCGCTGCGCAGGCGGGGGAGAAGTCCCCGCTCGGCCCCTCGGCCGCGAAGCAGGAGGTCGCGGCATGAGCGCCGTCGACGAGACCGTGACCATCAACAGCGCGCCGGCCTACGACCGCCCGCCGGCCGACGCCTCGGCCGCGACGCCGATGCAGCGCGAACATGCCGTCACGATCTTCGAGAAGGGCCAGGCGGGCCGCCGCGCGTTTGAGGCGCCGGCGCTCGACGTGCCGTTCGTCGACGGGTTGATCCCGGCGAAGAGCAAGCGTGCCGAGCCGGCCCGTCTGCCGTCGGTCAGCGAGCCGGAGCTCGTGCGCCACTACGTGCGCCTCTCGCGCCGCAATTTCGACCTGGACTCGGGCTTCTACCCGCTCGGCTCCTGCACGATGAAGCACAACCCGCGCCTCCACGAGCGGGTCACGGCCCTCTCCGGCCACGCGCGGCTGCACCCGCTCCAGGACCCCAAGCGGGCCCAGGGTGCGCTTGAGCTGATGTACAACCTCGAGCGCGCGCTCGGCGAGGTCGCCGGCCTGCCGCACGTGTGCCTGCAGCCGTCGGCTGGTTCCCACGGCGAGCTCGCTGGCCTGCTCGTCACGCGCGCCTACCACGAGGCCCGCGGCGACCAGCGCACGAAGGTCCTCGCGCCGGACACCGCCCACGGGACGAACCCCGCGACGGTGACGATCGCCGGCTACGAGGTCGTGCCGGTCGCGACGAGCCCCGATGGCGGCGTCGACGTCGACGACCTGCGCGCGAAGACCGACGGCCAGGTCGCGTGCCTGATGCTCACGAACCCGAACACGCTCGGCGTGTTCGATCCGAACATCGAGGAGATCGCCAAGATCGTCCACGAGGTCGGAGCCACGCTCTACTACGACGGGGCGAACCTCAACGCCGTCATGGGCGTTTCGCGCCCCGGCGACATGGGCTTCGACATCGTCCACTACAACCTGCACAAGTCGTTCACGCAGCCGCACGGCGGCGGCGGACCGGGCTCCGGCCCGATCGCCGTGAGCGACCGCATCGCCCCGTACCTGCCGGTGCCGGTGATCGAGAAACTCGCTGATGGCACGTTCGACCTCACGAGCACTCCGGCGTCCGGCGCGGGCTCGCAGACGATCGGCAAGCTCCGCGGCTTCCAGGGCAACTACGGCTGCTTCGTGCGCTCCTACGCCTACATCTGCTCGCTTGGCGGGCCGGGCCTGCAGGACGTCTCCGAGACGGCCGTGCTCAACGCCAACTACCTGCTGGCGCGCCTGCAGGAGCTCGTCGGCGACAAGCTGCCGCTCGCGTTCGGCGAGCGCTGCATGCACGAGTTCGTCCTCTCCGGCACGGTGATGAAGAAGGAGGTCGGGATCCGCATCCTCGACCTCGCCAAGCGCCTGCTCGACCACGGCTTCCACCCGCCGACGGTCTACTTCCCGCTGCTCGTCGACGAGGCGCTCCTCATCGAGCCGACTGAGACGGAGACGAAGGAGACGCTCGATGCGTTCGCTGAGGCCATCGCCGACATCCTCGCCGAGGCCTCTGAGGACCCCTCGATCGCGCAGTCCGCGCCGTACACCACGCCGGTCCGCCGCCTCGACGAGGCCACGGCCGCGAAACGGCCGATCCTGCGCCAGCCGCTGGGCTAGCTGCCCGCCGCGGCGTCCTGCTCCGTCCGTCGCAGGCTGCCGCGTCAGCGCATGGACGGGCGGCGCGGGCGCCAGGATCGCCCGCAGCTGTTTCCGAGTCGCCGCGGCGCGCATGTGGTCCGCAGCGACGCCCTAAACACAGGTTGCACCGAACTGCAGGGCATCGCGAGCTCCCGCAAGCCGGCCTGCAGTCCACCAGACGGTATGGGACCGGCAGTACTCTGCTGATACAACCAGCGTCGTGCCCAACGTGGAGCAATCGCACGCTAGGTTCATCAAAACCTCAAGTCTGCGGCTGATTGGCCGAGACATGGAGGAGGGGGTCGGGGAGACCTCCGTGGGAACGATTCGGGGGGAATCCAGGTTGAGACAGGGGACGCAAGTCTTGCCAACCGCTTCGCGGGCGCCTCGCGCTGCCGCGGAACAGGGCCGTTTCCTCGTCGCCTTCGAGGTCGACGTGCACGGCAACGTCTCTCGCTGGACGCACGGTGCCGAGCAGGTCCTCGGCTGGAGCGCGCGCGACGTGATCGGCCAGCCACCGCCGGTCCCACCACCGTGGGAAGGCCTGCGCCGCTGGACCAGCATCGGACCGGGGCCGACCGCCCTGCTCGACGCACCCTGCGTCTGGCGCAGCTCCGACGGCACGAAGTACGAGCTCTCCGTCTCGACCAGCCCGGCGATCTCCGCCGAGGGCGAGGTCCTCGGCGTCAGCATCTCCGCCCGCGATATCTCCGCCCGCGCCCAGCTGCACGAGCAGCTCCAGGCGTATGCGCGCGACGTCCGCGAGAGCTACGGCCGCGAGCTGCACCGGCTCGCCGACCTCGAAGCGAGCTACCACGCGACCGTCGAGGCGCTCGCGACCGCCGTCGAATCCAAGGACGACACCACCGGCGGACATATCCGCCGCGTCTGCCAGCTCGGCCAGCTGCTCGCCAAGGCCCACCTCGGCGGACACGCCGCCGACGATCCCCAGCTCGGATACGGGTTCCTGCTGCACGACATCGGCAAGCTCGCCGTGCCCGACGCCGTGCTGAACAAGCCCGGCAACCTCGACGAGCTCGAGTGGCGCCTGATCCAGAACCACCCCGACGAGGGCGCCCGAATCCTCGCCGCGGTGCCGTTCCTCGACAGCGCCATCGATGTCGTCCGCCACCACCACGAGCGCTGGGACGGCGCCGGCTACCCGTCTCGCCTGCGTGGCGACGAGATCCCGGTCTCGGCGCGCATCTTCGCGATCGTCGACACCGTCGACGCCATGACGAGCGACCGCCCGTACCGCGACGGGCTGCCGCTGTCGGTCGCGGTCGACGAGGTCAAGGCCAAGGCCGGCACGCAGTTCGACCCGGCCTGCGTCAAGACGTTCTGCTCGCTTCCCACCGAGGACATCCAGGCCATGCTGCAATCCGGGACGCCCCGTTGAACACGATCCTGATCGCCGACGACGAAGAGGCGCTGCGCACGCTCGTCCGCGTCACGCTCGACACCGGCCGCTTCACGATCCTGGAAGCCAGCGACGGCGTCGAAGCGCTTGAGCTGGCCCGCCTCCACAAGCCAGACCTGATCTTCCTCGACTGGGCGATGCCGGGCTTCTCGGGCCTCGAGGTCTGCCGCAAGCTGCGCGCCGACGCGGCCACGCGCGATCTGACGGTCGTGATGCTCACCGCCCGCGCGCAGGAGTTCGACCGCGACGCCGCCCTGCAGGTCGGCGTCGACGCCTACGTCACCAAGCCGTTTTCCCCCCTCCGGCTGCTGGACGCCGTGCGAGACAAGCTCGGCCCGTCCTCGCTGGTGTCGTAGATGGCCGCCCTCACCTCCGCCGAGCTGCGCGCGCTCTCCGCAGCCGCTGACCTCGACCTCCGCTCGTTCCGCCAGGCGCACGTCGAGGCGCGCATCACCCGCGCCATCGGCCGCGCGGGCGTGACCGACATCGCCGCGCTCGGCCGAGCCCTTCGCACCTCCGGCTCCGCCCGCGAGGAGTTCCGCCGCTCGGTCGCGATCTCCGTCACCGGGTTCTTCCGCGACGCCGAGCAGTTTGAGCACCTTGAGCGCCACATGGGCTGGCTGCGGCAAACGCCGCGGCCGCGGGTCTGGTCAGCGGGCTGCTCCAACGGCGCGGAGCTGTGGAGCATGGCCGTGCTGCTCGACCGCCTCGGCGCTGCCGGACGCGCGCAGCTGCTCGGCAGCGACCTGCTGCCCGAGAACGTCTCGCGCGCCCGCCAAGGCCTCGACCAAGGCGTCCTCGCCGGCCACACGCTGCCCGCTGACGCCTCGCCCGTCTTCGAAGTCCGCGACCTCACGACGCGGCCCGCGGCCCCGGGCCCATGGCACGTGATCCTCTGCCGCAACGTGGCCATCTACTTCGAGCCGCAGATGCGGTTGGAGCTGCATGAGCGGCTCGCCGCGCAGCTTGCGCCGAACGGGCTGCTGCTGCTCGGACGCAGTGAACGCATCGCCGACCCGACCGCGCTCGGGCTCGAACGCGTCGCCCCGCACCTGTACCGCCGCGCGCGGTGACCAGCATGGGCTTGACCCGCCGGATGTCGCTCGCCGTCGGCCTCGTCGCCGTCGCGCTGCTCGCTGCGGTCGTGGTCCTGGCGTTCTCGATCCGGGAACTCGACCGCTCCGCGAACGCCGCCCGCGACGCCGAGCAGACCGCCACGACGGCTGAGAAGGTGAAGTCGCTGGTCGTCGACGCCGAAACGGGCGTGCGCGGGTTCGCGATCTCCGGCCGAGACGCGTTCCTGGAGCCGCTGTTGTCGGCCCAGACGAACCTTCCCGAGACCACGGCGGCGCTGCAGAACGCGCGCCTCCCCAACGACCGGGCGCAGGCGCTGGCGGACGCGATCAAGGACAACGCGCGCGACTACATCAACGAGTACGCCAACCCGCTCGTCTCCACCCTGAGGACCGACCCGGACCGTGGGCGTGACGTCATCCTCGCGGGGGCCGGCAAGCGCCGTGTCGACCAGCTCCGCGACGAGATCAACGAGCTCGCCGGCATCGTCCGCCGCGACGCGCAGGCCACGGCCGAAGCCGCCGGCCATCGGGCGGACCAGGCGCTCACCCTCGCGATCGCGTCCGGCATCCTGGCGCTGGTCCTCTTCGCGGGGCTCGTCATCTTCCTCGCGCGCGCCATCGTCACTCCGATCCGCCGCACCGCCGACGCGGCCACCGCGCTCGGCGAAGGCAACCTTTCGGTGCGGCTCGAAGTCGACGCCCGCGACGAGCTCGGACAGCTCGCGCAGTCGTTCAACGCGATGGCCGACGCCCTCACCGCGAACGCCGCCGAGCTCGAGGCGCAGCAGGTCGAACTGGAGCGCCAGAACTCCGAGCTGGAGCAGCAGGCGGTCGAACTCGAGAGCCAGACGGTCGAGCTCGAAGCTCAGACCGCGGAGCTGGAAGCCGGGCAGCACGAGCTGACCGAGGCGAACGACGCCCTCAGCGCCCGCACCCACGAGCTCGAGGAAGCCGCTGCTGCCTTGCGCGCCGCCCACGCCCGGACGCAGCTGTTCGCCGACCTCGCCGACGAGCTGGGGCGCACCAGCGGACTGCACCCGCGCGCCGAACTGCTGCTCTCGCGCTCGGCCGACATGCTCGGCGCCGAGGTCGGCGCCGTCTACGCGCTCACGGGGCTGGAAGAGGAAGTCCCGCGGCTCATCGCATCCCGGGGCGTCGACGAGACAACGCTGCCGGACACCGCGGATGCGCTGCACGGCCTCGCAGGCCGGGCTTATTCCGAAGACCGGACGCTCACCGGCAGCCACGCGGACGGCGACCTGCGGCTGCAGGCGTTCGGCAAGGCACTGAGCGTCCGCCGCGAGCTGCATGTGCCGCTTCGCTACGGCGACCGGGTGGTCGGCGTGTTGAGCATCGGCCGAGCCGACACCGACCCGTTCGGACCCGGTGAGGTCGCGGCCGCCGAGCATCTCGGCGAGCAGGCCGCGGTCGCGTTCGACAACGCCATCGAGTCAGAGCGCCGCCGCTGGCTCGCGGACGTGCATCGTGCGGTCCTCGACTCCACCGGCGACGCGATCCGCCTGATCGGGACGCGCGGCGAGCTGATTGTGAACAACCCCGAGATGCAGCGGTTCGAGCGCGAGGTGTTTCAGATCGAGCCGCTGCTCACCGCCGCTGACCTGCCGCGCATGGGGCAGCTCATCGGTGACCGCACCGCCGATCCCGAGGCATACCGCGCTCGGATCGCCGAGATCCTGGCCGACCCGCACGGCGAGTTCCAAGACGAATACGAGCTGGTCGACAGCCACAAGGTGGTCCAGCGCTACACCGCGCCGGTGCACACCGCCGAAGGCGGGCTCGTCGGCCGGATCTTCGTCCTGCGCGACGTGACCGAGGAGCGCCGCGCCGCCGCGCTCAAGGACGAGCTGATGTCGACGGTCTCGCATGAGCTGCGCACGCCGCTGTCCGCGATCCTCGGTTTCGCGGAGCTGCTGATGGCGCGCGACTACGAAAAGGCCGAACGCGATGAATACCTCGGGACGATCCACCAGCAGGCCGGCCGCCTGTCGAGCCTGATCAGCGACTTCCTCGACATCCAGCGGCTAGAGCACTCCGACGAGGAGCTGCGTATGGGCACGGTCGAGCTCGGCGGCGTGCTCGAGCAGCAGGTCGAGTTCTTCTCGCGCCAGAGCGAGCAGCATCCCGTTGTCCTGGAAGCCGAGGGCGACCTCGTCGTCGAGGGCGACGAAGACCACCTGCGGCGCGCGATCGCCAACCTGATCACCAACGCGATCAAGTACTCGCCCGAAGGCGGCCCGGTCGTCGTCGAGGCGGCACGCCGCAACGGCGACGTCGTCGTCGCGGTCCGCGACGAGGGCATCGGCATTCCCGCCGACGCCCAGCGCCGCGTCTTCGACCGCTTCTACCGCGTCGACACGGCCCGCACGCGCAAGATCGGCGGCACCGGCCTCGGGTTGGCGCTCGTCCGCGAGATCGCCCGCGCACACGGGGGCGACGTGGGCGTCGAGAGCGTCGAGGGCCACGGCTCGCGGTTCTGGCTCAAGGTGCCGGTCCACCACTAGGCGCCCGGCACCCAGCGCCCTAGTTCTCGTATTCCTTGAGGAAGCCGACGAACTGGCGGCGGTGGCCCTCCTCGTCGGCCAGGATGGTCGTGACCATGTCCTGCGTGACGGGGTCTTCGTCGGTGGCCTGGATGATCTTGTTGTAGTGGTCGATGGCGCCTTCTTCGGCCTCGATCACGCCCTTGATCACGTGGACGATGTCGGCGCTGTCGGCGGGCGGCTGGAGCGAGTCCTGAGCGGGCTTGAAGTCCTTCGAACCCGGAACGGTGCCGCCGAGGTCCTTGATGCGTTGCGCGTACTGCTGCGCGTGGCCGAGCTCCTCCTGGATGTCGGCCTGCAGCGACTCGATGACCTTCTCGGCCCGGACGCCGTCGGGGTTCACCGAGTTGGCGATGTAGCTCATCACCGTCTCGATCTCCATCCAGTACGCGGCGGTGAGCAGGTCAATGATCTCCTGGCGCTTGGCGTCGTTGTCGGGCGCGAGAATGCCGTGGGTCAGTGCAGCCATGTCGGTCTCCCTGTGGTGGTTGCGGGTCCTGGCGCGGTGGCGCCAGGCCGGTGGCGCTCACCCTAGGACGCTTTCGGCGGTTGCAAGGTGGCGCCCCCGGGCAAAGACAGAGGCGCCGCCGCGCCGCCAGCCTGCCTATCCTTGCGCGGTGCGCATCTTCAGCGGGATCCAGCCGACCGGCACCAAGCACCTGGGCAACTACATGGGTGCCATCCGCCAGTGGGTCGAGGGGCAGGACCGCGCGCACGCCGCCGGCGACGAGTCGCTGTTCTGCGTCGTCGACCTGCACGCGATCACGGTCGCCTACGACCCGGCCGAGCTGCGCCAGCGCACCTACGACACCGTCGCCGTCCTGCTCGCCGCCGGGCTCGACCCGGCCAAGTGCATCCTCTTCCGCCAGAGCGACGTGCCCCAGCACACCGAGCTCACCTGGCTGCTGTCGTCGGTCGTGCCGAACGGCCGCCTGGCCCGGATGCACCAGTTCCGCGACAAATCGGCAGCCCAGCGCGAGCTGGTCTCGGCCGGGCTGCTGTTCTACCCGGTGCTGATGGCCGCCGACGTGCTGGCCTACCGCGCCGACGAGGTCCCGGTGGGCGAGGACCAGCGCGAGCACCTGGAGCTGATGCGCGACGCCGCGCGCGACATCAACCGCCGCTTCGCCCCCGAGCGGGGCTCCGGCGAGGGCGGCGAGAAGGGCCTGCTGATCGTGCCCGAGCAGCGCACGCCGACGGTCGGCGCCCGCGTGATGGACCTGCAGGACCCGACCCGCAAGATGTCGACCTCCAGCGGCTCGGTCGAGGGCACGGTCTACGTGTTCGACGAGGGCAAGGCGCTGGAGAAGAAGTTCAAGCGGGCCGTCACGGATTCCGACAACGAGATCCGCTTCGACCGCGCGGAGAAGCCCGGCGTGTCGAACCTGCTCGAGATCCTCGCGGCGACCAAGCGGATCACGATCGACGAGGCCGTCGCGTCGATGGCCGACGCCCGCGGCTACGGCGATCTGAAGGTCGCGGCGCTCGAAGCGGTCGATGCCGAGCTGTCGCCGCTGCGCGAGCGGTACGCGGAGCTGCGCCCCGACGAAGCCGCGCTTGAAGCGGCGCTGGCTACCGGTGCGGCGCGCGCGTCGGAGATCGCGTCCGAGGTGCTCGCCGATGTGCGCGAGGCCCTCGGCGTGGGTGTGCCGCGCGGCGTGTCGGCCGCCGGACGGAGCTAGGCCAGGGCGCAGGTGGCCTTTCTGGCCGACATCGAGCTCGACCTCGAGAGCTACTCGGGGCCGTTCGACCTGCTCTTGTCGCTGATCCTGCGCGACGAGGTCGACCTGCTGGAGATCCAGCTGGCCGAAGTCATCGTCACGTACCTCGACGTGCTCCAGGCGCGTGGCGAGCTCGATCTCGACGCCGCCACCGAGTTCCTGGTCCTCATCGCCGCGCTGCTGGAGCTCAAGTCGCGGCTGATGCTCCCGCCGGCGCCCGGCGAGGAGGAAGACGAGATGGCGCCCGAGGAGGCGGCCGAGGAGCTGGTCCGCCGCATGCTCGAGGCCCGCCGCTACCGCTCGGCTGCCGATCATCTGCGCACGCTGCTCGACGGGGAGTGGGGGATGCGCTTCCGCCAGGCGCCGCTGCCGCGCAGCCTCCGCGACGCGCAGACCGGCGAGCTGCCTGCGGGCGTCTACCGCCCGGCCCGCCTGGGCCGCGCGATCGGCGATCTGCTCAAGATGCCGAAGACGATCGACCTCGGGCACGTGGCGGTCGCCCGGGTGACGGTCGAACAGCGGGTGGCCCACCTGCGCGGCCTGCTGCGCCGCGCGGCGCGGATGAGCTTCGACGAGGCCGTCGAGGGCGCCGACCGCGTCACCGTCGCCGTGACCCTCTGGGCGCTGCTGGAGCTGCACAAGCGCGGCGAGGCGACGTGGCAGCAGGACGAGCCGCTCGGGCCGATCATGATCGAGACCGTGCAGTCACCGGCGGCCGCGCCCGCGCCGGGGATGACCGCATGACGGAACAGCCACAGACACCGGAGCCTGAGGTCGACTCCAAAGCGCCGCAGACGGCTCCGCCCGAGGCCGGACTCCAGGAGCGCGCGCCGGGGTGGGAATCGGACTCGGACTGGGAGCACAACGTCCGCCGCGAGCGCGAGGTCGCCGAACGCGAAGCCGCAGCCGAGGCGGCCGCCGCCGAGGGCACCGAAGGCCACGACATCCCAGCCCTCGCGAGGATTATTGAAGGCCTGCTGTTCCTCAGCCCGGACCCCGTCCCCGCCGAGCAGCTGGCCGAAGCGACGGGCGCGTCAGCCGACGACGTCGATGCCGCGATCGCCCAGCTCGACCGCGACTACGCGCCCGGCCAGCGCGGCCTGCTCCTCAAGCGGGTCGCGGGCGGCCTCAGCTTCTCCACCGACCCGGTCGTCGAGCCTGCTGCGCGGGCGCTGCTCAGCACCCAGCGCGTCCCGCCGCTCACCGCGGCGCAGGCCGAGACGCTGGCGATCGTCGCCTACCTGCAGCCCGTCGCTCGGCCTGAGATCTCGCGGATCCGCGGTGTCGCGGCCGACTCAGCGACGGCCACGCTCCTGGAACGCGGCCTGATCGAAGAGGCCGGCCGGTCGGAGTTCGGCGCGGTGCTCTACCGCACGACGCCGCTGTTCCTGAGGCTCTTCGGCCTCGACTCGCTGTCGGCGCTGCCCGACGTCTCAGCTTGGGATCCGGACCCGGCCGAGGAGGACGAGCTTCGCGACCGCCTGCTGCGCGCCGGTGGCGCCCGAACCGGCAGCGCGGGCGCTGGCCCGGCCGTCGAGCTCCCGGAGCCCCGCGAGCTTGGGGCCGATCCGGGGCACGTCGAGCTCCCCGGCGACCGGTTCATCGGCACGCGCCCGGCCGAACCCGAACGGGGTCTGCCGCCAGCGGATGACGGCGGCGAAAGCACCGGCAGAGCAGGCGAAGGGCATGCAGCTGGGCTCCCGCCCCTGGCGCCGGAGGCGCAGGCAGAGTAGGTTCGCGCCAATGCGGTTCCCCTCGTCCGCGCGCGCGCCCCGTCCCCGGCGCCCTTCTCCGGCACTCCTCATCGCGGTCTTCGCGCTGTTCGCGGGTGCCCTCACGCAGGCCTCGTGGGCGGTCTCGCTCATCACCGGCAACGACGTGCGCGACGGCTCGCTGACCGGCAAAGACGTCAAGGACGGCTCGATCGGGCCGTCCGACCTCTCCCGTTCGGCGCGGGCCGCGCTCTCCGGGCAGACCGGGCCGCAGGGGCCAGCGGGCGAGACCGGTCCGGCAGGGCCTGCGGGGCCTACGGGGCCGGCGGGCGAAGCCGGGCCTGCGGGCGTGGCTGGCGCCAAGGGCGATACCGGCCCATCTGGCGCCAAGGGCGACACGGGCGCTCCGGGCCCGAAGGGCGATGCGGGCC
>JAEYAL010000367.1 GCA_023404805.1 Actinomycetes bacterium
GAGCTGTGGCCCGCGCTCGCCGACCGGCCCACGCCCGTCGGCGGCCTCGGGATCGGCAGCAGCGCCGCCGCTGACCTCGCCACGATCGCCGTCGTCGCCGGGCTCGTGCCGTTCGGCGAGGAGCTGCTGTTCCGAGGTGCGCTCACCGGCGCGTGGCTGCGCGCGGGCCGTCCGGGCGCAGCCGTTCTGGCGTCGACGGTCCTCTTCGGCCTCGCGCACCTCACGGTCGGCGCGCGGACGATGGCCGTCACCGCCCTGCTCGGCGCGATCCTCGCCGCCGCGCTGCTGGTCTCGCGGTCGCTGGGCGCCGTGGTGCTCGCCCACGCGCTGGTCAACGGCATGGCGCTGCTGGAGGCCGGACTCGACGGCACGGTGCAGCTTGGCGCGCTCGTGGTGGTGATCGCGGCGGCGACGGTCGGCGCGTCAAGGCTCTCGGGAGTGGTGTCATGGCCAGCGCACGGCGGTACGCTCACCTCTGTGACTGGCCCGGGACGGACTCCAGATGACCGCTGACGGCCAGGATCCCCAGGAGCAGCCGCCCGCGCCGCAGGGCCCGCCGATCTTCGTCAACCCGGACGACCTGGCTGCGCAGGGCTACGCGCCGCCGACGTTCGTGAAGCACGACGGCACGCCCGTGGCGCCCGCCGCGCCGCCGCAGGCCCCGGCACCCGGCACGCCGACGTTCGTCCTCCCTGGACAGCCGCCCCCGGCGCCGCACCAGCAGCAGCCCGCTCCCGGCTACACCGTCGCTGGCGGCACGCCTGGCGGGCCCGTCTTCGTGAAGAAGGACGAACCCGACATCTCGCTCGACTCCGAGCGCCCGTGGCGCTGGTGGCTCGGGCCGGTGGCGGTCGCCGTCGCGTTCGCCGCCGTCATGGTGCTCGGGATCTTCCTCGCGATCGTCGTCGAGGCCGGTGGGGGCGACACCACCCAGAGCTTCAAGGACAACGAGCACTGGCTCGGTCTCGCGCAGGACTTCCTGTGGGTCGGCGTCGTGCTCCTCGTGCCGTTCATGGCCGTCCGCTATCTGCAGCCGGAGCAGCTGGGACTCAAACGCCAGCCGTTCTGGAAGTGCGTCGGGATCGGCGTGATCTGCATGATCGGCTTCTACGCCGTCGCCGCGGGTTATAGCGCCGCGCTGGGCCTCGACGAGGACTCCAACACACTGCTGCAGGACACCGGCTTCGGCGACACCGTCGGCCGCGACGTGATCTACGCGCTGCTGTTCACGGTGGCGGCGCCGGTGGCCGAGGAGCTGCTGTTCCGCGGCCTGCTGTTCCGCACGCTGCGCGACGGCTTCATGAGCAAGATGGGCAAGCGCGGCGCTGTCGCGGCGGGCGCGGTCGTGTCTGGCGTCATCTTCGGCGGCATCCACGTCGGCGGCGGCCAGAACGACTTCCTGCCGGTGCTAATGGCGCTTGGCATCCTGCTGGCGCTGGCCTACCAATGGAGCGGCACGCTCTACGTGCCAGTCACGATCCACGCGATCAACAACGCCATCGCGACCGGTGCCAACTCCGACCCCGCTGCGGACTGGATCTACGTCCTGATCGGCATCGGCCCGCTGCTGTCGATCGGCACGTACTGGCTGCTGACGCGCTTCATCCGCGGGGTGTTCCCGCAGGAGCCGCCGGAGGTCCCGCTGCCGCCGGCGGGCGGCCTGCCCCCCGCCGCTCCGCAGTTCTTCGTGGGCGGCGACGGCCACCATGGCGCGCAGCCATCCGACGCGCCCGCGAATCTGTGACTCTTCTGCGCACCCGCGCCCACTTCCGCCCCGCGCCGCCGTCCCGTCGGCCCTGACCTTCCAAACCCGCCCGAATGCACACCAACCTCATCTCTGTGCGCCGCGGCGCGCTCCTGGCAGCCGCCGCGCTGCTCGCTCCGGCCACGGCCGCGCAGGCCGCGCCGTTCAACCCGAAGCCCGGCTCGCCGGTGCGGATCGAGCGCATCAACGGCGGCAACGCGACCACGGTCGCCAGCCCGAAGGGCACCGTCGGGCTGCGCGCGGAGTTCCCGGCGCCGGCTGACGGCACCCTGGAGGCCGAGGTCCGCATCGCGCGTGACGGCAAGGTCACGCACCGCCGCACCGTGCAGCTCGACATCAAAGACGGCGTCGCAAAGGTCAGCACGCCGGTGAAGGTCCACACCGTCGGCACGTACCGCGTCGGTGTGCGCGTCGGCGGCGCGCTCGTCGGCGACGTCGTCGAATTCGACGTGCTGCCCGCGCGCGTGAGCGCCGGATCGTCGAAGCGCAACATCCGCATGATGCAGACGGCGCTGATCCGCAAGAAGTACGTGCTCTCCGGCACCGGCCAGCTCGATGGCCACACGCAGCGCGCGCTCGTCGCCGTCCGCAAGCGCCTCGGGCTCTCGCGCGTGGTCAAGTTCGACCGTTCGCTCGCGACCCGCCTCGCGCGCGGCGAAGG
Source organism: Actinomycetes bacterium (assembly GCA_023404805.1). Taxonomy (GTDB): domain Bacteria; phylum Actinomycetota; class Thermoleophilia; order Solirubrobacterales; family Solirubrobacteraceae; genus JAGIBJ01. The sequence continues at coordinate 2,427 of JAEYAL010000367.1, forward strand.
CACTTGGGCGGTCAAGTACCCGGCTCACGGCCGCCATGTCGAAGCCGACATCTCGCTCCAGCTCCTCGCCCTGATCGGCGAAGGCGGCAAGGTCGAGCGGATCTACCCGACGTCGACCGGCGCCCCGGCGACTCCGACCGTCCGCGGCTCGTTCAAGGTCTACCGCAAGGACCTCGGCACGAACGCCAAGGGCATGGTCCACAGCTCGTACTTCATCCGCGGCTACGCCATCCACGGCTACAAGTCGGTCCCGACCTACAACGCCAGCCACGGCTGCCTCCGCGTGCCGGTGCCCGATGCGATGAGCATCTTCAACTGGGTCCAGTACGGCACCATCGTCGACGTCTACGGCTAAGCCGGATCGGCGCACCTCACACGTGAGCCGGTGAGACCTCACGCTCCGGCGCCCTGTCATTGTTGGAAGCAATGACGATCGTTCCGTACATCGACCGGCCGGACCTGCCGGAGGAGTTTCAGGCCCCGGAGCTCGTGATCGCACGCCATGAACTGGCGCGCGGCCTGGCCGAGCACGCGCTGATCGTCGGCGACGTCGTCCTCACCAGCGGCAAGACCGCCAAGTACTACGTCGACGCCAAGCGCACGATCCTGCGCCAGCCGTGGTTCGGGGCGCTGGGCGCGCTCGTCGCGGCTGAGGCGGTGCGCGTCGGCGCGACGGCGATCGGCGGGATGACGATGGGCGCTGACCCGGTCGCCTGCGCGGGCCTCGCCGGGCTCGAGTCGGCCGCGAGCCGCGGCGACCGCTCTCCCGACAAGGCGTTCTTCGTGCGCAAGGAAGCCAAGCAGCACGGGCTCTCCCGCCGGGTCGAGGGCCCGCTGCTCGATGAGCGCGACCGCCTGCTGGTCGTCGAGGACGTCGTCACCACCGGTGGCTCCACCGTGAAGGCGCTCGAGGCGCTGGAGGCCGAGGGCCGCACGGTCGTCGGCGTGCTCACGGTGCTCGACCGCCTCGCTGGCGGCGCGGCCGCCATCGAGGCGAAGGCGGGCGTGCCGCTCACGGCGCTCGTCACGATCGACGAGATCTACCGCGGCGAGTGATCTCCGCCCTGGCCCTGTGGGCCGTGGTGGCGGCTGCGCTCGTCGCCGGTGCGCTCGGGCTCGGCCTGCTCCTCGAAGGCGCTGCGGGGCGGCGTCTGCCAGCCGGGCTCCTCGCGCCAGCTGGCCTGGCGGCGCTGCTCGTCGCCGGTGACCTCGCCTCATGGCTGGCGTTGCCGCGCTGGCTGGTGCTCGCGGTCGTGGCGTTCGCGGCGCTCTGGGGGCTCTCGCGCCGCCATGGCACCCGCGCCTGGCCGGTCCGCGGCGTCGCGTGGCAGGGCCTCGCGGCTGTCGGCGCGGTGTTGGCCTACTACCTGCTGGTCATAGCAGCGACCGGCCAGGCGACGTTCGGCGGCTACACGCTGCTCGCCGACACCGCCATCCACCTCGTCGGGGCCGACGCGCTGCCGGGCTCGCTCGACGCGGTGAGCGCCGACGACGGGTCCTTCGGCGCGATGCTGCACCAGTACTACGTCGTCAACGGCTATCCCCGCGGCGGGGCGTCGCTGCTCGGGCTTCTCAGCGCGGTCGGCGATGCCGGTCCGGTGAAGGCGCTCCAGCCGCTGCTGGCGGTCGCGATGGCGGCGCTGACGTCGGCGGTCTGGGTGCTGCTGACGCCGCTGGTCCCCGCGCGCGGTGTGCGCGCCGTGGGCGCCGCCGCGGCGGGGTTGTCGGCGCTCACGGCAGGCTTCGTCCTGCTCGGGAGCCTCAAGGAGGTGCTGGCGGTGACCATGCTCGCCACCGCAGCCGCCGCCATCCCGCTGGGGCGCGGCGAGGACGATCCGTGGCAGCCGCGCGAACTCGTGCCGCTGGCGGTCGCGGCAGCGGGCGCCGTGGCGAGCATCGGCCTCGCCGCTGGGGTCTACCTCCTGCCGCTCGGGCTCGTCGCGCTGGCCGGCTGGGTCCACGCGGTGGGGCCGCGG
>JAEYAL010000371.1 GCA_023404805.1 Actinomycetes bacterium
CCTCGAGGTAGAACGGGTTGCCGCCGCTTTCGCTGAACACCGCGTCGGCGGCCCGCCGGTCGACCTCCGGGCCGATCACCACGTCGGCGGCGTCGCGGTCGATCGGGCCGAGGTCCTGGAAGTCGACGCAGCCGTCGCGGATCGCCGTTCCCAGCGACGCGACCAGCGGCGTGGTCAGCTGGCCGGTCCGGTGGGCCAGCGCGATGAGGACCGGCGCCTCGGGCGGCCGCCGCAGCAGGTGCGAGATCAGCTCGGTCGAGGGCACGTCGGCCCAGTGCACGTCGTCGAGGAGCAGCACGAGCGGGCGGTCGGCGGTCAGCCGCTCGATGAGGTCGCGCACGGCGCGGTGGGCTCGGTAGCGCTCGGGCGGGCCGGGGCTCACCGGTTCGGCGGGCCACGCCCCCGCGACGCTGCTGAAGATCGCCGCGAGCTGGGCAGCGTGCTCGGCCCCGAGCTGGTCGAGCCGGGACGGGTCGAGCGTGGCCAGGTGCGCATCGAGCGCGTCGACGAACAGCGCGAACGGCACCTCCTGCTCGAACTCGGTGGCGCGCGCGTGCAAGACGAGGTGGTCGCGCAGTTCGGCTTCGGCCGCCAGTTCGGCGAGCAGGCGGGTCTTGCCGATCCCAGGCTCCCCGGAGAGCTGCACGAACTGCGCAGCGCCGCTCTCCATCCGGTCGAGCGCGGCCTGCAGCCGACCCACTTCGGCGTCGCGGCCCGCGAGCGGCGAGCGGTCCAGGGCGCTCATGCGGGCGCCCGCTCAGCCGCGAGATCCGGGCGGGCCCGCTGCAGGTAGACCAGTCCGGACGCGACGATCAGCAGCAGCACCAGCGGGGCGGCCCAGACTTGGTACGCCGGAGCCCCGACCGGCGCGAGGCTGGCCCGCGGCCACGCGATGTTGACCGTCTCGAACACGAGCCAGCCGACGGCGAGCGCGTTGACCGGTGTGCCAAGCCGCCCGAGCCGCACCTCCCCGGCGGGCGTCCACGTGCCCCGCAGCCGCGCGATGAGCGCGGCGGTGGCGATCAGCGTGAAGCTGAGGTAGATCGCGGCGGTGCCGAAGGCGATGAGGCTGCCGATCGCGGTGGCCTCGACACCTAGCAGGAGCCCGGCACCAGTCAGCGCCGAGGTGGCGGCCAGCGCCGTGATCGGCACGCCGCGCGCATCGACGCGGTCCAGCCGTTGGGCTGCCGGGAGCGCGCCGTCGCGGGCCATCGAGAAGGTCGCCCGGGCGGTGCTGCTTTGCGCCGCGAGCCCGCAGATGAGGAAGGCGAGGAGCACGACCGCCGTGAACGGCTTGCCTGCCCACCCACCGAAGGAAGCGGCGACCGCGGTGGTGAACGGATCTGCGTCGGCGCCGCTGACGGCGAGCGCGGGGTCGGGGTGGGCGAGCACGCTGGCGAACGCGTTGAGGATCACGAGCGCGCCGACGCTGAGCAGCGCGATCCAGATCGTGCGGGGGACGTGCCGCGCGGCGTCGAGCGTCTCTTCGGCCGACAGCACGCAGGCGTCGAAGCCGATGAACGCCCACCCGGCCACGGCCAGCGCCGCCAGGAACCCGGCCGTGACGGAGCCGCCCGAGGTCGACTCGGCGCCGAGCGTCTCGGTCAGCAGCGAGAAGTCCTGCGTGGTGAAGGCGAGCAGCAGCGCGAGTCCGACGCCGATCGACACGGCGGCCTCGGCGGCGATGCCGACCCGCACCAGCCGCCGCACCGCCCCGATGCCGCGCGCCGCGACGAGGGCGCACAGCGCGACGAACACGAGTCCCGCGGCCACGAGCGCGGCGGGCGCAGGGTCGATGCCCAGCAGCGACAGGGTCCACGGCGCCGACAGGTACGCGACCGTGGTGTTGGCGACGATGTAGCCGCAGAGCGCGACCCAGCCCGTCATCCAGCCGTAGCGGTTGCCGAGCAGCCGGCGGCTCCACTGGTAGGAGCCGTTGGCGATCGGGAACTGCGACGCCAGCTCGGAGTACACCGCGAGCAGCAGGCACTGGCCGAGCAGCGCGACGGGGAGCGCCCACACCCAGGCTGGCCCGGCGACGCCGAGCCCCACCGCCGCGACCGAGTACAGGCCCACGACGGGCGAGATCGTGGCGAAGCCGATGGCGGCGTTGTCGAACCGCCGCAGGCCGCGCAGGAGCTGGGAGCGGTAGCCGAGCTCAGCCAGGCGGGCGTCGTCGGCGGCGAGCTGGGGGGTGTGGGGACGCGCCAAGGGAACCGCGGGCGACCGTAACACTTGGCCCTGGTGCGGCCAAGCGGACGCGCGCGTTCGGCCGCTCTACGCGGCCGCCGCCTCCTCGACGACGTCGCCGCGCAGCGGCGCGAGCGCGCCGCCGATCGCGCTGATCGTCTCGCCGTCGACGCCGAGCTCGGTGAGCGTGGCGACGAGGTGCGTCACGACGTGGTCGAAGGCCTCGTCCGTGATGCCGCGGCCCGCGTGGGCGGCGCCCATGTCGCGGCCGCCGTAGATCTCGGGGCCGCCGAGGGCGACCGCGAGGAAGGCGCGCATATGCGTCTTCTGCTTGGCCATGTCGGTCGCGGTGAAGTACGGCGCGAGCACGGGATCGCCGAGGACCTTGTCCTAGAAGAGGTCGACGGCAGCGGAGACGGCGGCGCTGCCACCGATCGAGTCGTAGATGGACATGGGTGAAGGCTCCGGAAGGCGGTGGACGGGTTGGCGTTGACCGGCAGCCTGTCGCGCGGCGGGCGCCCGGCCCAGGGGAGCGCGCCGACGAGCGCTGGCGGTAAACCGACGCCCCGCAGGGGGTGGGCCGGTGCCCGCTACGTCACCGCATCCGGGGTTGGACACGGGGCCGAATGTGAACTCCCGCGGCGCGCCGCCGTATAAACGCTAAAGTCGACCGAGTTAGACCTGTTTAACTCTTTTCCTCCTGAGGTGACCGGCATGAGCACGACCGACGAGCTCCTGAAGAACAACGAGGCCTACGTGGCAGCGTTCGACAAGGGCGACCTGCCGCTGCCTCCCGCCAAGCAGGTCGCGGTGATCGCCTGCATGGACGCGCGCCTCAACGTTTACGGCGCGCTCGGCCTCTCCGAGGGCGACGCGCACGTGATCCGCAACGCCGGCGGCGTCGTGACCGACGACGAAATCCGCTCGCTCGCGATCTCCCAGCGCCTGCTCGGCACCAAGGAGGTCATCCTCATCCACCACACCGACTGCGGGATGCTGACCTTCACCGACGACGGCTTCAAGAAGTCGATCCAGGACGAGACCGGCATCAAGCCCGAGTGGGCCGCCGAGGCCTTCCCCGACCTCGACGAGGACGTCCGCCAGTCGATCGCCCGCATCAAGGCCTCACCCTTCATCCCGGTCAAGGACTCGGTGCGCGGCTTCGTCTACGAGGTGGAGACCGGCAAGCTCCGCGAAGTTTCCTGACCCGCCCCGCGCGGGCGAGGTGGCTTAGGCCAGCGCCTTGCGCACGAGCGGCGCGACCTCGGTGCCGAGCAGCTCGATCGACCGCATGAGGTCGGCGTGGGGGACCCCGCCGACATCCATCTGGAGCAGGTAGCGGGAGTTGCCGAAGATCCGGTGCTGGTCGACGATCTTCTCGGCGACCTCTTCAGGCGTGCCGACGAGCAGGTGGCCTTCGGGCCGCCGGCCCGCTTCGAACTGGGAGCGGCTGGCGGGTGGCCAGCCGCGCTCGCGGCCGATCTGGGTCATCGCCTGGGCGTAGGTCGGCCAGAAGGCGTCGGCGGCGGCCTTGGAGTCCTCCGCGACGAACCCGTGCGCGTTGAGGCCGATCGGCAGCGCCGCCGGGTCGTGGCCGCCTTCCTTCGCCGCCTCGCGGTACAGCTCGGCGAGCGGCTGCATCCGCGCGGGCAGGCCGCCGATGATCGCGATCGCAAGCGGCAGCCCGAGGTAGCCGGCGCGCGCGACCGACGGCGGGTTGCCGCCGACGGCGATCCACAGCGGCAGCGGCTCCTGCGCCGGCCGCGGGCGGATCTCGATGCCTTGGAGCGGCGCCCGGAAGCGGCCCGCCCACTGCACCTCGCCGCCGCCTCGCAGCTGCAGCAGCAGCCCGAGCTTCTCGGCGAACAGGTCGTCGTAGTCGGCGGTGTCGAAGCCGAACAGCGGGAACGACTCGATGAACGAGCCGCGGCCCGCCATCAGCTCGACACGCCCCTGTGAGATGAGGTCGGCGGTCGCGAAGCCCTGGAAGAGCCGCACCGGATCGGTCGAGCTCAGCACGGTCACGGCGCTGGTCAAGCGGATCCGCTTCGTGCACGCCGCAGCGGCGGCGATCACGACCGTCGGGGCCGAGATCACGTACTCGGTGCGGTGGTGCTCGCCGAAGCCGAACACGTCGAGCCCGACCTCGTCGGCGAGCTGCACCTGCTCCAGCAGCTGCGTCATCCGCTCCTGGTCGGACTGCGGACGGCCGGTGCGCTTGTCGAGGCCGCGATCGCCAAAGGAGTACACCCCGAGTTCCATGGCTCCACCCTAGGCGGGCTCGGCCGCCCGGCCACGCTCGGGCAGAACACTCAACTGATGGTCGAACCAGCCGATCATGCGAGCATGCGCCCGCTTTCCCCCGCCGGGTCCGCGCCGTCACGTCTCCCCCGGTTCCTCAGCGCCCCGTCGCCGCTGCCGCTCACCACGTGGTGGGAGCGCCACCAGCGCGCAAGCATCGCCCTGAGCGTCTGGATCACAGTCGTCGTCGGCTGGTCGGCCGCGAGCGGCCATACCGGCGCGCAGCTCCTGGCCTACGTGATCGTGCCTCTGCTCGCCGCGTTCGTCGCGACGCGCACGCGCCTGCCGCAGTTCGTCCGCGAGCTGGGCATCGTCGTCGGCCTCTTCATGGGCGCTGCGCTCGTCGCCGGGCTCGCCGACGGCTCGGTCATCGCGCCCGTCGGCTACTACGTCGCCCTCGCCGTCACCGCGCTGTACGAACGCCGCGCCGACCTGCACGTCGGCCTTATCCTCACCCTCGCCCAAGAGCTCATCGCCGGCACGGTCATCCCCGACGGCGCCCATGTCGACGGCCTGCCCGACGGGGCGGCGACCGCCCTCTTCGGCGCCTCCTTCCTCGTCGTCGCCGCGGTGCTGCAGATGCCGTGGCACGCCAACCGCACCGAGCGCGCGGGCCGCGCGTTCGAGGCGACCCGCCTGGCCGACCACCTGGCCGTCTCAGAGATCGTCGTCGAGCTCGACCTCGGCGGCCGGGTCACGCAGATCAGCGACCACGGCCTCGGCGTCCTGGGCCGAAGCGCGGACGACGTGATCGGCCACGACTGGGTCGACCTCGTCGTCGAAGCCGCGCAGCGCGACATCGCGCGCGCCGCCCTCGCCCGGCTGACTGACCCGTCGGCAGGCCCGCTTGCCGTGGCACCCCGCTTCTTCCAGTTCGAGCACGCGATCATCAACGGCACCGGGGAGCGGCGCGTCTTCCGCTGGCGGACCACGGTGAGCACGCTCGACGGCGAGATCACGGGCACGGTGACGGCTGGCATCGACATCACCGAGACCCGCAACGCCCAGCGCCAGCTGCTCCGCGAGCAGCGCGACCTCGCGCGGCTCGCGCTGCTGGCCAAGGCGGTCGCGCGCGAGAGCGACGCCCGCGAGGCCGTGGTCGTCGGCGTCGCCGAACTGGCCGACGCCGCGCTCGCCGTGCTGGCCGAGCCCACCCCGGGCGGCGACGCCCTGGTCGTGACGCGCAGCACGCGCCCCGAGCTGATCGGTGTCGAGGTGCCTCTCAGCGGTGAGCTCTCGGTGACGGCGATGGCCTACAACTCCGGCGAACCGGTCTTCGTCGCCGACGCCGACGAGACGGCCCTCGTGAGCGAGCGTCTGCGGCAGCTCGCCGGAGCGCGCTCGTTTCTCGCGCAGCCGGTCCTGGTCGAGAACGGAACGGTCGCCGTGCTGACCGTCGCGTGGGAAAACCGCGTCGCCGAGCTCGGCACCCGCGAGACGAATCTCGTCGCCCTGGCAGCCGACGAGGCCGCCTCGGCGCTGCACCGCCTCGCCGCGATGCGCCGCTGGGAAGAGGCGGCGCTCACCGACGTCCTCACCGGCATCCCGAACCGCCGCGCGTTCGACCACCGCTTTACGGACGCGCTGCGGCGCGCGGCCGAGGACCACGCGCCGCTCGCGGTCGCGCTGATGGACCTCAACGGCTTCAAGGCGCTCAACGACACCGAGGGCCACGCCGCCGGCGACCGGATCCTCAAAGAGTGCGCGGCGCTCTGGACGCGCGAGCTGCGGCCGACTGACACGCTCGCCCGCCTCGGCGGCGACGAGTTCGCCGTGCTGCTGCCGACGTGTGGCACCGAGGACGCGCTCGCCCTGGCTGAGCGGCTGCGCGGCGCGATCCGCCACGAGCCGGGCTGTGGCGTCGGCATCGCGGTGTGGGACTACGAGGAGTCTTCGGCGGAGCTGCTCCACCGCGCCGACGAGGCGCTCTACGCCGACAAGGCCGCAGGTGCCGAAGCCCGGCTCGCGTCGTCGGCGCGTCTGGCCGCGGTCGAGGCGACCGGCTTGCTCGACATGGACGAGCCAGACGCGACCCTCGACGAGCTCACGCGCCTGGTGACTGAGTTTCTGGCCGTGCCTGCGTCGGCGATCACGCTGGTCACCGACCAGGCGCAGGTCTTCGCGAGCGCCCACGGCAAGATGTCGGACGCTCCAGTGCAAGCCGCGCTGGAGTATTCGTACTGCAAGCACCCGGCGACGACCGGCCGCGAGCTGGTCGTGACCAACAGCCTCGAGCACCCGCTGGTGCAGGAGAACCTCGGAACGACCGAGACCGGCGTGCGCGCCTACGCGGGCATCCCGCTGCGCTTTGAGGGTGAGACGGTCGGCACGCTCTGCGCATTCGACGCCCGCCCGCGCGAGTGGTCGCCCGCCGACCTCGACAAGCTGCGCCAGCTCGCGCACCGCGCCGCCGCCCAGATCCGCGCGCGTGCGCAGGCGCGCCAACCGGGCCAAGCCGCGCCGCGCAAGCCGTAAGGCCTGCCGCGCGGCACTAGCGTGCCCGGCGCGATGCTCGCCACCCTCTTCACCGACCCCGGCTGCCCCTGGGGCTACTCCGCCAATCCCGATCTCACCGTGCTGCGCTGGCGCTATGGCCAAGCGCTGCGCTGGAAGGTCGTGCTGATCGGGCTGGCTGAGACCGGCGAGCGCTACGTCAAAGCCGGCTACACGCCCGAGCGGATGGTCGCGGGCTACCCCGGTTACCGCCGCCGCTTCGGGATGCCGTTTGCCGTTGAGCCCGCCGAGCCGCGCGAGCGGGTCACGGGTACGGGCCGCGCGTGCCGCGCCGTCGTCGCCGCGCGGCTGCAGGACCCGGAGCTGGAATGGGCGGCGCTGCGGGCGCTGCAGTTCGCCTGGTTCACCACCAACGCCCTGCTCGACGACGACGCCCAGATCGCCGCGGCGCTGGAGCCGGTCGAGGGGCTCGACGTCCCCGCGCTGATCGCCTCGCTCGGCGGCCAGGCGGTCGAGGACGCCTACCAGATCGACCGGGCCCACTCCCGCACTGCCGCCGGTGGCGCCACCGAATACCAAGGCAAGTCGGCGAACACCGACGGCGCCGAGCGCTTCACCGCCCCGAGCGTCGTCTTCACCACCGGCACCGGCCGCACGCTCGAGGCCGGCGGCTTCCAGTCGCTCGCGGTCTACGACGCCTGCATCGCGAACCTCGACCGCACGCTGCCGCGCCGCGGCCCGGCCGGCTCGGCGCTCGAGGTGGTGCAGGCGTTCTCGGAGGGCGTGACGACCTTCGAGGTCGCCGCCGTCCTCGCCGAGCCGCTCACCGAGCCGGACCGCGCGGGCGCGCAAGCGCAGCTCGAGGCGCTGGCCGCCGACGGCGCGGTGCGCCGGACCCCGCTCGGCGACGACGCCCTCTGGAAGCGCCTGGCGGCGTAAGGCCGGGGCGGGGGTGCCGCTCCTCCGGCTGCGATCGCGCGGTCCGGTTTCGCCCAGGGGGCGAAGCCCGTACAGCGCGACGCC
>JAEYAL010000042.1 GCA_023404805.1 Actinomycetes bacterium
GTGCGCGAGCCACGCGGCCGGGACGCCCGCCGCGGCGACGCCGAGCGCCCGCGCCGTCGGGACGGTCCGCGCAGCGCGGTGCAGGGTCCAGAGCCCGCCGGCGAACCCGGCGAGGAACAGCGCCAGCGCGGCACCGCCGAGCAGCCCGAGCTCGGACAGCACCTGCAGCTCGATCGAGTGCGGCTGGCGGACGTCCTCCGAGACCGCGCGGTGCACGAGCCAGACGTGGTCGAAGTTGCCGGCGCCGACGCCGCGCACGGGCTCGTCGCGGAACGCGTCCCACGCCACGCGCCAGTAGTCGTAGCGGTTGCCCGCGCCCGACACGAGCCGGCTGCCCTCGGCCACCTCCGACGGCGCCGACTCGCCCGGCGTCACGACGTTGGTGAAGGACTGCCACTGGCTGTCGAGCCGGTCGCCGATCCGGCCGGCGGAGAGCACGGCCACCATGACGAGCGCGGCGGCGAGCGCCCCCAGCGCGAGCCCGGCTGCCCGGGCCGCCGTTTGCTGGGTGTCGTCGCGCAGCTGGCCGTACGCGGCGACGGCGCCGGCCCACAGGAGCCCGGCCACCACGGCCGCGGCGACGAGGCCAGCGGCGGCGTGGCGCGTCGCGGCGTCGAGGTCGCCGCCGGCCATCGCGACGTCGTAGACGTCGAGCAGCCCAGCGGCGGATACGGCCAGCGCGGCTCCCATCACCAGCAGCGCGAGCGCCCTCCGCCGGCGGCCCGGCACCGCCACGAGCACGACGACGAGCGCAGCGGCGAACGCGAGCGCCGCGCCGCGCGACTGCGAGAGCAGCGCCAGGCCCGCCATCACCGATGCGCCGGTCATGCCGAGGCCAGCCAGCCACGCGCGGCGCTGCTCGACTGCCGCGAAGCACAGCCAGATCCCCATGATGAAGACCGTCGCCTGGGCGTTGATGTAGCCGAGCGGTTCGTGCAGCCGGCCGCCGAGGAACAGGTCGGAGCCGTCGCTGCCGAGCATCCGCACGACGACGACCGCGGCGATGAAGACGGTCCCGGCGAGCAGCGCGCCGATCGCGATCACGTCGCGGCGGACGGACCGCACGAGGACCAGGGCGAGCCCGGCGACCACCGCGAGGACGAGCCAGCGGTTCGCGCTCTCGATGGCCTGGTCCGGCGCGGCCGCCCAACCCGCCGACAGCAGGCCCGCGAACCCCAGCACGGTGAGGCCAGCCAGCACGAGCCAGGCCGCGGCGCCGAACCGCGGCGGGGTCCGGATCACGCCCATCGCAGCGACGAGCAGCAAGCCGACGCCGATCGGGACCCACGCCGAAGACTGGTAGAAGCCGAACGCCAGCGGGCTGAGCGCCGCGCCGAGCGCGAACACCGCGAGGGCGCCGTCGCCGAGCGTGAGCGGATCGGGGCGGGCGTCCCGGCGCGTGCGCGCGCGCTCCAGCGCCTCCTCCGGCACCACGACCTCGCCGGCCGCCAGGAGCCGGTCCTCCTCGCGCTCGAGCAGGGTGATGATCGCGGCGCCGAGGCCGAGCAGCAGCACGGTCGCCGTGATGGTCGCTGCGGGGCCGAGGTCGAGGGCCACGAGCGCGACCGCGGCGATCAGCGCCTGGAGCGCCCCGAGCGCGACGGCCACGGCGTGCGGTGTGCCGAGGCGGCGGTAGGTGCGGTGCGTGAGGTGGTCGCGGCCGCCCTGCAGCACCGAGATGCCCTTGCGGCGGCGCGAGATGATCACCAGCGCCGTATCGGCCGCGGGCACGCCCACGAGCAGCAGCCCGATGGCGAAGGCCTCCCACCCGGAGGCGGCCGCCGACGCGCCGCTCATCACGAGCGCGCCGACCGCGAAGCCGATCGGCATCGAGCCGCCGTCGCCCAAGAAGATCCGCGCCTGCGGGCGAGCCAGGTTGTACGGCAGAAAGCCCAGGCAGCTCCCGGCCAGCGCTGCGCTCGCCACCGTAAGCCAGGCGTCTTGCTGCCACACGCCGAGCACCGCGACGGCGAGGCTGACGACCGCTGCCATCGCGCTCGAGGCGCCGTCCATGTTGTCGAACAGGTTGAAGGCGTTGACGACCGCGAGGATCCACAGGATCGTGAGCGGCAGCTCGACGGCGGCCCCGAGGCCCGCGTCCCAGCCGAGGCCGACCGCCCACAGGCCGACGGCGACGCCCACCTCGATCACCACCCGGACGAGCGGGGAGAGGTGCCGCCGGTCGTCGACGGTGCCGACGGCCCACAGCACCGCGACCCCGCCGATCAGCGGCAGGGTGCGCTCGAGGTCACCCCCGAAGACCGCCACGACCAGGACGAACGCGGCGAGCACCGCGCTGCCGCCGAGGTACGGGATCGGCTTGGCGTGGCCCTTGTAGCCCTTGGGCTTGTCGAAGAAGTCCAGGCGTCCGGCCGTCTGGATCGCGACCGGGGTCAGCAGGTAGGCGGCCAGGCCCGCGAGGGCGAGGGCGAGCGCGAGACGGGGCTCGGATGCCACCGAGGCCTACGCCGCCTCGCGGGTCTTCTCGAACGCGATGACGTCGCGGACGATGTCGTCGAGCGTGCGCTCGGCCTGCCAGCCAAGCGCGGCGTGGATCTTGGTGGTGTCCGGGATGCGGCGGTGCATGTCCTCAAAGCCCTGGCCGTACGCGATCTCGTACGGGATCGAGGTGATCGCTGACGAGGTGCCCGTCGCCTCGACGACCCGCTCGGCGAGCCCGCGGATTGTGATCTCCTCGGTGCTGCCGACGTTGAACACCTCGCCGTAGTGCTTGCCGGATTCGACGAGCTCGGCGAGCGCGCGGACGACGTCGCTGACGTGCCCGAAGCAGCGCGACTGCTCGCCGTTGCCGAACACCTGCAGGTCGCGGCCAGAGAGCGCCGCGCGCACGAACTTCGGCACGACCATGCCGTACTGGCCCGTCTGCCGGGGCCCGACGGTGTTGAACAGCCGCACGACGATCGTCGGCAGCTTGCGCTCGTTCCAGTACGCCAGCGCGAGGAACTCGTCGATCGCCTTCGAGCAGGCGTAGGCCCAGCGGCCCTTGCCGGTCGAGCCCATCACCAGGTCGCCGTCCTCCTGGAACGGCAGCGCCGTGGACTTGCCGTAGACCTCAGACGTCGACGCGATCAACACCGGCTTGCGGTTGCGCGCGGCGGCTTGGAGCACGACTTCGGTGCAGTGCACGTTCGTCTCGATCGTCCGGACCGGCGACTCGACGATCAGCTCGACGCCGACGGCCGCCGCGAGGTGGTAGACGACGTCGGCCTGCTCGACGAGCTCTTCGACGATCGCCGGCTTCTGCGCGGAGTCGATCGTCATGCCGAAGCGCGGGTGCAGGCGGAGGTGTTCGACGTTGGCGATCGAGCCGGTCGAGAGGTCGTCGAGCACGTGCACGGCATGCCCGCGCTCGAGGAGCAGGTCACACAGGTGCGAGCCGACGAAGCCGGCGCCGCCGGTGATCAGAACGTCCATGGGCAGAGTCTCGTGGGGAGCGGCAGCGCAGGTCGTGAGCGGGTGTTCACGGCGCGGGAGTCGGTTCGAGGCGCGCCATGTAGGTGCTGGCCCAGAGATCCGGACCGCTCGCCCGCGCCAGCAGGCCGATGGCGGCCCGCGCGGTGAAGCGCCGAGGGGCGCCATCATAGGCAAACTCGTCGGCGACCTGCCAGCCGTGGGCGGCGGCGCAGCCGTGGGCGAAGTGGCGCGCCTGGCTCACGTTCATCAGCCAGCGGTGCCGGTCGCCGGGGTCGACCGGGCCGAAGTCGTACTTGCTCGTGGGCAGCTGGCCTCGGAGGAAGCCGAGCCGGTGCGTCAGCAGGAACACGTTGGGGAGCGCCAGCACGATCGAGCGGCTCGCGACCCGCGTGGCTTCGCCGAGCGCGAAGTGCGGCGTGTTCAGGTGCTCCAGCACGTCGGCGTAGACGAGCGTCTCAAACGCGTCGTCGTCGAACGGCAGCCGCTCCTCGGCGCTGGCGACCACGTCAGCGGGCGGCGCGAGATCGAGGCCGGTGTACCGGACAGAGCCGGGCAAGGCGGCCTCCAGCGCGCGGTCGCGGCAGCCGACGTCGAGCAGCGTGTTGGGCGAGCCGCAGAGCGCTGCCAGCGCGGCGAACCGCGGCCCGCTGCCACGGCGCAGCGCGGAGGACGGGTTCGCCGTCGTGGCGGCCTGCCTCTGCGGCAACGGTGCGTTGACCGGCATCGCGGGTAGTCTACCGGCGCCATGCGGCGGCCGGTCCCCGCCCTGAGCAGCCGTGGAGGACTTCACACGCGGCGGCAGGGGAGGGGGTCGATCCGCATGATCCCCCCGAACCCATCTGACGGCGCGCCGCGCCGGAGGTCCGCAAGCAGTGAGCCGACTGAACAACCCCGTCGTGATCAGTCGGCTGGCGCTGCTGCTCGGCGTCATCTCCCTCGTGGTGGTGGTCGCGCGCCCGGCGCAGCAGCCGACGCCTCCGCCGGTGGCGATCGCCAGCGAGGGCGTGACCGTCGGCACGACGCCCGACACCGGCTTGGTGCCGGGATCGGGTTTCGTCGAGGTGCACAACCCGAACCGCACCCGCTCGGCGCGTTTCACGGCCTACCAGTACGGCAGCACCATCCAGACGTTCGGGTCCAAGTCCGGGGTCTTTGAGTTCTTCCTGGGCGACGCCGCCGCCCAGTCGCCTGAGCTGTCCGTCCGCGACAACGGCTCGGGCCGCGGGGCGCGCGTGCAGGCCCGCGACGCGCAGGACAACTTCGGCGTCGGCGTCGAGGCCCGTAGCAGGCGCAACCCCTACATGGGCATCATCGACACGTCGGCCAAAGCGCCGGGCGCGACGCTCACGATCGGCAACCCCGAGCCCGACGGCTCGATCGTGCTCTCGTCGGGGCGGCCGCTCACGCCGCGGCTGCGGATCGCGAAGGACGGCTCGATCGAGCTGCTCTCCGAGCGCATCCGGTTCCACGGCTCACGCGGCACGGGCCTCGCCGGGGCGGATCCGGGCGCCGTGGGCACCAGCCCGTCGGTCGCAGAGCTGGCCCGTTCGGTCGACGCGCTGCGCAAAGCACTGGCCGACCACGGCCTGATCCGCGCGCGCCCGTAGACTCCGCCCGGTGACGAGCCATGATCTGACCTCGTCCGGCACGATGCTGGTGACCGGCGGGGCCGGTTTCATCGGGTCCCACATCACGCGGCGCCTGCTGGCTGGCGGCGCCTCCGTGCGGGTCCTCGACAACCTCTCGACCGGACGGCTCACCAACCTCGCCGACATCGCTGCCGATGTGGAGCTGCACGAGGGCGACCTGCGCAGCCCGGAGGCGGTCGCCGCTGCGGTGCGCGGCGTCGACACGGTCTTCCACCAGGCGGCGCTGCCGTCGGTGCCGCGCTCGGTCCGCGACCCGCGGACCTCGCTCGACGTCAACGTGACGGGCACGCTGAACGTGCTCATCGCGGCGCGCGACGCCGGGGTGCGCCGCGTGGTCTTCGCGTCGTCGTCATCGGTCTACGGCTCCAACCCGGAGCTGCCCAAGCGCGAGGCGCTGGTGCCCGCGCCGATCAGCCCCTACGCGGTCGGCAAACTCGCCGCCGAGGGCCTCTGCGGCAGCTTCTCGCAGGTCTACGGCGTCGAGACCGTCGCGCTGCGGTACTTCAACGTGTTCGGACCGTTCCAGGATCCGACCTCGCAGTACAGCGCGGTGATCCCGCTGTTCATCTCGGCGTTGATCAACGGCGGCGCGCCGCGGATCCACGGTGACGGCGAGCAGTCGCGCGACTTCACCTACATCGACAACGTCGTCGATGCGAACCTCCTGGCGGCGACGGCCTCTGGCGACGCCGTCGGCCGCGCCTTCAACGTCGCCTGCGGCACGCGGGTGACCCTCAACCAGCTCGTCGCCGAGATCGGCGCCACGGTCGGCGCCGAGGCTGCGCCCGAGTACGGCCCGCCGCGCGAGGGCGACGTGCGCCATTCTCTGGCCGACATCGCCGCGGCCCGGGCGAGCCTGGGCTACGAGCCAGCGGTCGACCTCGCCACCGGCCTCGAGCACACCGTCGCGCACTACCGCGACGACGCGCTCACCGGCCGGCGATAGCTGCGGCGACCAGATCGGCCACGGCGTCGGCGTAGCCCGCCGACGTGACGCCGAGCTCACGGCCTCGGCGTGCCGCCCCGGCGGACAGCCGCTCGGCGGTGGCGCGGTCGCCCAGCACGGCGCGCAGCGCCTGCGCGAGCGCGTCCGGGTCGCCCGGAGGCACGAGCAGCCCGGCCTCGCGGTCGGTGACCAAGGCGGGGATGCCGCCGACGCGCGTCCCGACGACGGGGCGCGCCCGCAGCAGCGCCTCGACGGCGACCCGGCCGTACCCCTCCGAACGCGACGGCAGGACGAGCGCCCAGCTCTCGTCGTAGGCGTGGCGCAGGTCGGCGGCGTCGAGCCACGGCACGTGCCGGACGCTGGTCGGATGCGCCGCGCAGAGGGCGTCGACGACCGGTTGCAGCGGGCCGCGCCCGACGATCACGAGCTGGGCCTCCGGCACCTGCGCGATGACCGCTGGCCAGGCCTGCGCGAGCGTCTCGGGGTCTTTGGCGGGCTGGAGGGTGCCGACCCACACCGCGCCCGGGCGCGCTGGGAGCGGGACGGGCGGGCCCGTGAACGCGTCGGCGGCGATCCACGCCGGGAACTCCCGTGTCGGAGCGCGCCCGACCTCTTGGGCGACCAGGCCGGTCGTGGCCGGGCTGACGGTGCGGATCGCGGCAGCGCGGCGCAGCGCCGCCCGGGCGACGGCGCCAGCTGGACGGCTGAGCCAGCGCCGCAGCGGCGAGCCGTAGGCCGTCGTGGCGGTCCCCCAGTCGCCGTGGACCTCGCAGATCACCGGCGCCTGGGGACGCCCGAGCAGCACCATGGCCGCTTCAAACGGCGACTGGCAGATGATCGCGTCGGGCGCGAACCGCCGCTGCTGGCGGCGTACCTGGAACGGCAGCGCTCCGAAGAACACCGCTCCAGACAGCCGCCCGGCCCCCCGCGTGCGCACGCGGTGGAAGGGCGCGTCGTCGGCGCCGCCGCCGCGCGCCACGAGGATCCGCAGCTCGGCCCGCTCGCTCAGCAGCGCCCATTTCTGCGCTTCGTGCGGCGGCAGCGGCAGCGTGACGCGCGTGTGGCTGACGAACAGGACGCGCGGCCGCGCCGCCTCGGGGGCCGCGGTCATGCGTCGCCGGCGTCCGCCGCCTCAGAGGGCGCGCTGCTGCTGATCGCGACGGCCAGCGCCAGCAGCGCGAACCAGGTGATGGTGAGCGAGCTGCCGGCGAAGACGAGGTTCTCGGTGAACGACACCAGCGCCATGCCGACCAGCGCCGCGAGCACGCCGCGCGCCAGCGGGGCGCCCTGCCGCTGCGCGGCGCCCAGCGGCACCATCGCCCAGGCCGCCAGTGCCACCAGCGCGGCCGCCGCCCCCAGCCCGAGCGCCACGGCAGCGGCGAGCCAGGTGTTGTAGGCCGGGAACTCCCCGGGGATGCTGCCCATGCCGGTCGGCGACCACGGAAACGCGGTGAGGTAGTTCCAGCTCGTGCTCACGCTCTGCAGGCGCACGCTCGTGGAGCTGGCATCCAGGCCGATGGCGCCAGCCCCCACGGTCGCCGTCAGCAAGCCGAACACCAGCCCTGCGCCGGCCAGCGCGCCGAGGGAGGCCCGCAGCCGCGGTGAGGCGTCGCGCTCGGCGAGCCAGAGCGCCAGCAGCGTGAGGCCGCCGACGACGAACGCCCCGCCCGCTGACCGGGTCGCGCTGCCCACCAGCCCGGCGGCCAGCACCGCGCCCACGGCCGCCCGCAGCGCCCGGTGGCGCAGCAGCTCCGGCGCGCCCGCCACGAGCAGGAGCGCGATAGCGATCGACACGCCGAACTGCGCGGGATCACCGAGCGTCCCCAGATAGCGGCCGAAGGGGAAGCTGGTGGGGATCGTCGGGCTGAGCCCGGCGATGGCGGCGGCGGCGTCGCCGAGGGTCGCGCCGATGAACGCCAGCAGCACGACCGGCCGATCGCCAGGAGCGAGGGCGAGCATCGCGCTGAACGCGAAGCCGAGATAGGTGGCGATCCGCAGGAAGGCGGTGAGCGACTCCTCGCCGGGAGCGAGCACGCTGGGGACCGCGGCGAGGACCAGGAAAGCGGCCGCCAGACGCAGCGGGGTGCGGGCGGAGTTCGGCCGCACCGCCAACGGCAGGACCCGCGGCGCCGTCCGCGCGATCACGACGAGCATCATCACGTCGACCACGGCCAACGGCCCGATCGCGCGGCCCGTCAGCCACGGCAGGATGTGCGCGCCGATGAGCGGCAGCGCCGCCGCCCACGGCAGCGGCAACCGGGCGGCGAGCGCCGCGCCGACGAGCCCGGCGACGATCCCCGCCGGGAGCGAGCCGTCGAGC
>JAEYAL010000048.1 GCA_023404805.1 Actinomycetes bacterium
CCCCAGGGCGACGCCGGATCGGCGGGCCCAGGCGGCAACACCGGATCGGCCGGCCCGGCCCCCAGCCCGGACAGCAGCTCCGGCGCGTCTGGCCCGAAGGGCGATAGCGGCCCGAGCGGTCCGGGCAGCGCAGGCAACACGCCGAGCTCAGGCGGCAGCGCGAACCCGCCGGCGCAGCCGTCGCCACGCCCGAGCGCCCCAGCGGCGCTGGTCGTGAAGGACGCCACCGGCGCTACCGCGGGCACGCTGCTCAGCGCTGCGACCGGCGACTGGCTGACGTTCTCCTACAAGGACCGCGTCTACACAGCCAACGCGCGCACCGGCGCGCTCGACCTGCCGGCCGTCGACACCTCGTACACGACCGACGACTGCAGCGGGACGCCGTACGCGCCGGTGACCCGGGCCGCCAATTCGGTCCTGCGGTCGATCAACCCCAACGAGACGGCGCTCTACGAGTTCGGCCAGGCCCGCTCTGTCGACGTGCGGTCGATCTGGCAGGTCGCCCAGGGTGGCGCCCCCGACATGTGCCTGCAGTACGTCTACACCAACGGCGAGCTTGCCCCGCTGCGCGAGCTCTCAGCCGGCGAACGGCCGCCGACGCTCACCGGCCCGCTGAAGGCCGTCGCCGGCTGACTAGACGGCTCGCTTGACGCGCCCAGCCCGCCGTGGGCCAGCGGCGTCCGCAGCCGAAGGCTCAGCCCTGGATGACGGGCAGCGCGTTCTCGAACGCGAACTTGCCGTCGCCGACTTCGCCGAGCGGGTACTCGCCCGAGAAGCACGCGTCGCAGTGGTTGCCGCGGTCGCCGCGGATCGCTTCGTAGACGCCGTCGAGCGAGAGGTACGCGAGCGAGTCGCATTCGAGCTCGGCCGCGATCTCGTCGACGGTGCGCTCGTGGGCGACCATCTCGTCGCGCGTCGACATGTCGATGCCGTAGTGGCAGGGGTTCTTGATCGGCGGCGCGGTGATGCGCATGTGGACCTCGAGGGCGCCTGCGCCCTTGAGCATCCGCACGATCTGGCGGGTCGTGTTGCCGCGCACGATGGAGTCGTCGACGACGACGATGCGCTTGCCCGCGACGATCTCCGGCAGCGGGTTGAACTTGAGCCGCAGGCCGTGCTTGCGCAGCTCCTGGCTCGGCTGGATGAACGTCCGGGCGACGTAGCGGTTCTTGACGAGGCCGTCGTCGGTCGGCAGGCCAGCGGCGCGGGCGTAGCCGCGGGCGGCGGGCGCGCCGGAGTCGGGCACCGGGATCACGAGGTCGGCGCCGGGCGCCGGGCTCTCGCGGGCGAGGATCTCACCCATGCGGCCGCGGGCAGCCTGCACGGTGTGGCCGCCCATGATCGAGTCGGGGCGCGCGAAGTAGATGTGCTCGAAGACGCAGAACGCCTTGCGCTCAGAGTCGACGACCTGGCGGGACTCGAGGCCCGCGGCCGTGATGGTGATCAGTTCGCCGGGCTCGACCTCGCGGACGTACTCGGCACCGATGATGTCGAGCGCGCAGGACTCGCTGGCCAGGCAGAAGCGGTTGCCGATCTGGCCGATCACGAGGGGGCGCAGGCCAGCCGGATCGCGGAAGCCGCAGACGCGGTCCTTGCTCATGACGACGATGGCGAAGGCGCCTTCGAGGTCGGGCATGATGTCGGCGATCGCGTCCTCGAGGTTCGACGCGGGGTTCGTCGCGATCATCGCGGCGACCAGCTCGGAGTCGGAGGTCGAGCGGAACTTCACGCCCTCCTCCGTCATCTCGCGGTGCAGCTTGACCGCGTTGATGAGGTTGCCGTTGTGCGCCAGGGCGATCTCGCGGACATCGCTGCGGTAGATCGGCTGGGCGTTCTCCCAGGCGTTGGAGCCCGTGGTGGAGTAGCGCACGTGGCCCACGGCGAGGTCGCCGGACAGCGCCTGGAGCTTCTCCTCGTTGAACACCTGGCTCACGAGCCCGAGCTCGCGGAGGGTGAGGATGTGCCCGCCCAGATCGCACGTGGCGATTCCGGCAGACTCCTGGCCTCGGTGTTGGAGGGCGTAGAGCGCGAAGTACGACAGCTTCGCGACTTCATGCTCGCGGTCCGGCGCAAAGATGCCGAACACGCCGCACTCGTCGCGGGGGCCGTCGCGGTCGTCGGCGGCGTTCACACCACAGAGAGTAGCTGGGTTGTGAACGTCTCGTATGGGCCGATTGGCCGGTCGGAGCGGCCTCACACGCCAGCAGCCGGCCCATTGCACTGCGCACTGGCCCGCCGAACCAATGGCCCCCGGGCCCTCTGGGCGCGCTACCGTCCGCCCGGTGACCGTCTCGGCGTCTCCTCCCGCGTCCGCTCCGCTTGTCTGGGTCGAGCTGATCAGCTCCGACGTGCAGCGCGCCTCTGCCTTCTACGGCGCGACGCTCGGCTGGAAGCCCGCGAGCGAGCCCGGGACCACGGATCTCGTCGTGTATCTCGACAACGCGAGGGCCGCCGGCCCGATCTGCGGCATCCGCCCGCGCACGCCGACCGACCCGCGGCCGGCCGGCGTCGACGGGCCCGTTCCCGACCGCTGGACTGTGC
>JAEYAL010000171.1 GCA_023404805.1 Actinomycetes bacterium
CCGCGCCACCGAGCCGATCGCCAACCGCGACGCCTGGGCGACGACCGTCGCCACCCGCTTGTCGATCGACGTGCTCCGGTCGGCCCGTGCTCAGCGCGAGTCCTACATCGGCACCTGGCTGCCGGAGCCGCTGCTGCACGACCCGTCGCCCGGGCCCGCCGCCAGAGCCGAGCTGGCCGATTCGCTGTCGCAAGCGCTGCTCGTCGCGCTCGAGCGGCTCACCCCGGTGGAGCGGGCGGCGTTCCTGCTGCGCGATGTCTTCGACTACGACTACGGCCAGATCGCGCCGATCATCGACCGCACCGAAGCCAACGCGCGGCAGCTGGTCACGCGGGCCCGCAAACACGTCGAGGCGGGGCGCCCGCGGTTCGACGCCGACGAGCAGGCGCGCGACCGGCTCTTCGAGCAGTTTCTGCAGGCCGTCGATGACGGCGACCTGGGCGGCTTGGAGTCGATGCTGGCCGAGGACGTGGTCCTCTGGGGCGACGGCGGCGGCAAGGTGCTGTCGGCGCGGATCCCGGTCGAGGGCCTGGCAAACGTCGCGCGGTTCCTGGTCCACTCAACGCGGTGGCGCCGCAAACACGGCACCGACCTCTCGTCGGAGGTGGTGCTCGTGAACGGCCAGCCCGGACAGGTGCTGCGGAGCGAGGACGGGGCCGTGTTCGCCGTGGTCTCCGTCGACATCTCCGGCGGCCGGATCACTGCGATCCGGATGATGCGCAACCCCGACAAGCTCGGTCACGTCGGCCCGGCCGCGGCCTAAGTCCGCGGTTCGCCGCCGCCTGCGCGAGCCCCCCCGCCGCAGAGGGCCAAGACATAACCATCGGTTATGTCCCCCGGGGCGCATCTCGGGCTACGCAGGCCGCGGCCAAGCGGCGATGATCCATTCAGACCTCCGTCGCCTGCCTGGAGTGAGGACCCCGCCCGATGGACACACTCGAACTCGCCCGGTGGCAATTCGCGGCCACGACGATTTACCACTTCATGTTCGTCCCGCTGACGATCGGCCTCTCGGCGCTCGTCGCGGGCATGCAGACGGCCTGGGTGCGCACCGACAACCCGACCTACCTGCGAATGACCCGGTTCTGGGGCAAGCTGCTGCTCGTCAACTTCGCGATCGGCGTCGTCACCGGCATCGTCCAGGAATTCCAGTTCGGCATGGCCTGGAGCGACTACTCGCGGTTCGTCGGCGACGTGTTCGGCGCCCCGCTGGCGATCGAGGGCCTCGTCGCGTTCTTCCTCGAGTCGACCTTCCTCGGGCTCTGGATGTTCGGCTGGAACCACCTCCCGAAGAAGCTCCACCTGGCGACGATCTGGTGCGTCGCGATCGGCACCTCGGCCTCCGCGTACTTCATCCTCGCGGCCAACTCGTGGATGCAGCATCCCGTCGGCTACCGGATCAACGAGGAAGCCGGCCGCGCCGAGCTCACCTCGATTCTCGAGATCCTGACGAACAGCACCGCGGTCTACGCGTTCTTCCACGTCGTCATCGGCGCGCTCGCCACTGCGGCGTCGGTGCTCGTGGGCATCTCGGCCTGGCACCTCTACCGCGAGCGCCGCCTCCAGCGCGGGCACGAGCACCACGACGTGTTCCTCAAGTCCGGCAAGCTCGGCCTCAGCGTGATGCTCGTCGCCGCGACGATCACGACGCTCGTCGGCCACTTCAACGGCCAGCTCATGACGAAGCAGCAGCCGATGAAGATGGCGGCCGCTGAGGCGCTGTGGGAGACGGAGTCGAGTGTCGGCCTGTCGCTGCTCACCGTCGCGCCGCTGCAGAAGAACCCGGGCGAACCCACCTTCGAGATCAAGATCCCGTACCTCGCGTCGCTGATGGCGACGAACGACCCCCACGGCGAGATCAAGGGCATCAACGACCTGCAGGAGGAGATGGAGGCGAAGTACGGCCCCGGCGAGTACTTCCCGTTCATCGGGCTGACGTACTGGACCTTCCGCGCGATGATGGGCGCGGGCATCTACATGGTCGGCTTCGCCGCGCTCGGCCTGCTGCTGTGGAAGCGCAAGGCCTACGAGAAGCGCTGGTTCCAGGTCGGCGGGCTGCTCGCGATGACAGCCGGGTTCCTCGCCCACATCTTCGGGTGGATGTTCGCCGAGATCGGCCGCCAGCCGTGGGTCGTCTACGGCCTGCAGAAGACGCAGGACGCTGTCTCGCACGTCAGCGCGGCCACGGTCGCCACGTCGCTCACGGTGTTCGTCCTGCTCTACGGCGCGCTCGCGCTGATCGAGGTCCGGCTGTTCATCCACTACGTGAACAAGGACTTCGAACCCGACCACCACGACGCCGGCGGCGAGCTCCAGCTCGCCATCAACTACTAGGCCAGCGGAGGAGATCACGCGATGTCACTGGTCAGCTTTTGGTTTCTGTTGATCGCCGTGCTGTGGCTCGGCTACCTGATCCTCGAAGGGTTCGACTTCGGCGTCGGCACGCTGCTGCGCGTCCTCGGCCGCGACGAGGCTGAGCGCCGGCAGGTCCTGCGCACGATCGGCCCGGTGTGGGACGCCAATGAGGTGTGGCTGCTCGTCGCGGGCGGCGCGACGTTCGCGGCGTTCCCCGAGTGGTACGCGACGATGTTCTCGGGCTTCTACCTCGCGCTGCTGCTGATCCTCGTGGGGCTGATCGTCCGCGGGATGGCGCTGGAGTACCGCAACAAGCGCGACGAGCAGCAGTGGCGCGCCCGCTGGGACTGGGCGGTCGTGCTGTGCAGCGCCGCGGTCGGGCTGCTGTGGGGCGTCGCGTTCGTGAACCTCGTGTCGGGCGTGCCGCTCGACGCCGACCACGAGTTCACCGGCAACCTGCTCACGTTGCTCAACCCCCAGGCGCTGCTCGGCGGCGTCGCGACGCTCGCGCTGTTCTCGCTCCATGGCGCGTACTTCCTCGCGCTGCGGACCGAGGGCGAGGTCCGCGAGCGGGCCCACGCGGTGTCGCAGCGGATCTGGCCGGTGGCGACGCTCGCGGGCGCGGTCACGCTGGTCTGGATCGTCGCGGCCGACGACACCCGCAGCTGGCTCGCGGTGGTGGGGACCGTGGTCGCCGCGGCCGCGCTGCTGGTGCAGCCGCTCCTCTGGAAGGCGCGCCGCGAAGGCGTGCTGTTCAGCCTCACGGGGCTGACGATCTTGGGGCTCGTCGTGACGATCTTCGCGTCGATGTGGCCGGACGTGATGCCGTCGACGGGCCCCGACGGGTCGACGCTGACGGCGGCCGAGGCGGCCTCGACGCACTACACGCTGAAGGTCATGACCTGGGTGGCCGTCGTGATGACGCCGATCGTCCTGGTCTATCAAGCGTGGACCTATTGGATCTTCCGCCAGCGGGTCGCGCCGACGGAGCGCGGCGAGAAGCTCGGGTTCCCGGGCGAGCGCGGCGGCGGCGGTGACGGCGGCCGCTCGGCTGGCGATGGCGGTGGAGCCAGTGGCGGCGCGGGTCAGCTCGGCGGCGCCGCTGGCTCGGACGCTCCGGCGCAGGCGTAGCCGATGGGCGCTGTGG
>JAEYAL010000205.1 GCA_023404805.1 Actinomycetes bacterium
CCGGCCGCGCGAGCCAGACCGGCTCGCCCTTCCTCACGCCCGAGGCCGCAGTCGCCGCCGCCTCGTCAGACCTCGAGCAGCGCGGCATCCTGCACTACACGATGGGGGGCGGAGCAGCGCCCGGCGCCAATGCGCTGCCACACATCGAGACGTGGCTCGACCTACGCACGCACGCCACGCACACCGTGTTTCCCAAGCGCGCCGCTGGCCGCCGCAGCGGGGGCACCCCAGTCCGCTCTTGGTACAACGGCCACCGCACCTACCGCGTCGACTGGGGCCACGCGTTCAGCCGCCGCGATCCGCGCAAGGTGATCGTCCGCACCGTGCGCCGCCGCGGCGAGCCGATCCCTCCAGCCGTTCAGAGCTCCCCGATCGACGAGCTCCGGGAGCTGCTGGCCGCCGCCGCGCGGGGCGAAGCGATCCTGAAGCCAGCGCCGGCTGAACACGGCGTCCCCGTCGTCCGGGTCACGAAACGCACGCGGATGGACGACGGCAGCCTGCAGAGCGCCACCACGTGGATGACCCGCGAGCAGACGCCGCGCCAGCTCCGCACGCTCACCGAGTTCAAGCCCAGCAAACGCCGGCTGCGCAAGATGCCTCCGCTCAACCGGCGCCAGGCGCTCACGTTCAAGGGCCAGATGCTGCGCTACGACACCTGGGAGCTCCTCGAGCGCACGCCGGAGAACGTCGCCAAGGTCCAGCCGCCTGCGTTCGACCCCAAGGAGTACAAGGTCGTCACGCAGTTCCTCGGGCCGCCCCAGCGCTGAGACGGCGCTCCGGAACCGGCCGGGCGGACACGTCGATCGCGGCGGCGGCGACGTTCGCCGCGAAGCGTAGCCGAGCCGCCATTTGCCTGACCGAGCACCCGTCCTGTTCTGGGTCTTTAGGGTTGGCCTGTGGCCACCGTCCCCCGCGACCCGGAGCGAGAACCGCTCCACGTGCCCGCAACGGCGAATCCCGACCCGAGCCCGGGCGGCACCCTCGCCGACGCGCTGAACTGGGAGCCGAACTCCAAGCTCGGCAAGTTCGCGATGGGTCCGATCGGCCGGGTGCCCGGCCCGCGGCTGCTGCGCGCCCACCAGATCTCGACCGGCATCTCGGTGGTGTTCGCCAACATCGTGGGTGCCGCGATCCTGATCGTGCTCAACGTGTTCGTGATCCCGGGGTCGCCGCTGCCGGAGGAAGATGGCGACCGCGCGATCATCATCTCCGTCATCGCCAGCTACCTGGTGATCGCGTTCCTGGCCGGCGGGACGCTGATCCTCCGCCAGTCGAGCAAGGCGTGGAAGTGGCTGCCGGAGCACCGCCAGCCGACCGAGGAGGAGGAGCTCGGCGTGTTGCGGGCGCCGCTGCGCGTCTTCGGGTCGCTCGTGATCCTGTGGACCATCGGCACCCTCGTCGCGATGACGGTCACGCTCGCGGTCGACTGGCGGCTCGGGCTGCGGGTCGGCATCACGACGTTGATCGGCGGCCTGTCGACGAGCGCGTTCGGCTACCTGCTCACCGAGCGCGTCATGCGGCCGGCCGCGCGCGTCGTCCTGCCGCACCGCGACCCAGATGCGCCGCCGGCGCTGCCGCCGACCGGGACCCGCCAGCTGCTCGCCTGGGCGCTGGGCACTGGTTCGGCCGTGATCGGCCTCTGGATCGTGGGCCTGCTGGTGCTCACGGGCGCGATCACGCCCGATGAGACCAGCGCGGGCCCGCTCCAGGACCAGCAGAACTTCACCGAGAACCTCGCGGTCGTGATGCTGGTGCTCGCGTCGATCGCCCTCAGCGTCGGCCTGATCTCCGAGGTGTTCACCGCGCGGGCTGTCTCGGAGCCGATCCGCTCGCTGCGCCGCGGCGTGCAGCGCCTCACCGACGGCGACCTGGCGGCGCGCGTCACGCTCAACGACGCGACCGAGATCGGCCTGCTGCAGGCGGGCTTCAACCGCATGGCGGCCGGCATCGAGGAGCGCGAGGAGCTGCGCGACCTGTTCGGGCGGCACGTCGGCGGCGAGGTCGCCGACACGGCGCTGGCACGCGGCGCCGAGCTAGGCGGCGAGACGCTGCACGTGGCGGCGCTGTTCGTCGACGTGGTCGGGTCGACGTCGCTCGCGATGCAGCGGCCAGCGGACGAGGTCGTGGAGCTGATCAACCGCTTCTTCGACATCGTCGTCTCGGTCACCGCCAAGCATGGCGGCCTGGTGAACAAGTTCGCAGGCGACGGCGCGCTCGTGGTGTTCGGGGCGCCGAACCCGCTCGAGGACTCCGCGACGCCCGCGCTCGCCGCTGCACGCGAGCTTGCAGCGGCCCTGGAGTCGCAGGCTCCCGAGACGCCCGCCACGATCGGCCTCTCCGGCGGCAACGTGATCGCCGGCAACATGGGCACGCAGGAGCGCTTTGAGTACACCGTGATGGGCGACCCGGTCAACGAGGCTGCCCGCCTGAACTCCCAGGCCAAGGGGCTCCCGGGCCGCGTCGCAGCCGCTGGGCGCCTGATCGACGAGGCCACGCCGGAGGAACGCGAGCACTGGGAAGTCCTCTACTCGGTCGTCCTCCGCGGCCGGAGCGAGCGCACCGAGGTCGCGTCGCTGCGGATGCACCGCACACCCGCAGCGGGCGAATAAACCCCAGCATCCTGCTACCTTGGGATACGTGCGCAGCTCCACGGAGCCGCGCCGGGCAGCTTGCCAGTGCACCGCGCACCACGCGGTCGTAGGGGTCAGTCGCCAACGCCCTACGGCCCTCGCCACACCGTTGCGAGCCAGCCCGCGCCCCGCGTCGAACTCGCCGCCGAGCGCTCTACTCCCCTTACCCGGCGCTACCAACCGACGGCCTAGCACGGCCTGGCGCCACGCGGCAACGCTGCCGCAAGGAATCTTCATGACTGCTGTTTCTTCCGTCGACGCCCCGTCGGCCTCCTTCCGCGAACTCGGCGTCTCGGGCGCTGCGTCCGGCGCCCTCGAGCGCCGCGGCTACACGCACCCGCTGCCGGTCCAGGCGATGGTCCTCCCGGACATCCTCGAAGGCCGCGACATCCTCGCCAAGTCGCCGACCGGCTCGGGCAAGACGCTCGCCTTCATGGTGCCGCTGCTCGACTCGCTCGACGCCAACGACGCCGCCCGCCCCGCCGCGCTGATCCTTGCCCCGACGCGCGAGCTCGCCTCGCAGATCGTCGACGAGTCCCGCGAGGTCGCGAACGCCCTCGCGCTGCGCATCACCGCCGTCTACGGCGGCGTCGGCATCCAGAAGCAGGCCCGCGAGGCAGGCCGCGCGCACGTGATCGTCGCAACGCCGGGCCGCCTCGAGGACCTCCTCCAGCGCGGCGCCTTCGATCTCTCGCAGGTCGAGATCCTCGTCCTCGACGAGGCCGACCGCATGCTCGACATGGGCTTCAAGCCCGCGATCGACCGCATCGTCCGCCAGACGCCCGACGAGCGCCAGACGCTCTTCTTCTCGGCCACGCTCGACGGCGACGCCGGCAAGATCGCCTCGGAGTTCACCGTCGACGCCGCGACCCACGAGTTCGCGCCGCCGACGCGCCCCATCACCGAGATGGACCACCGCTTCGTCGACACGCAGGGCGGCGACAAGGTCGACCTGCTCGTCGAGCAGCTCGAGAGCGAGCCGCGCGGCCTGGCGATCGTGTTCGTCCGCACCAAGCATGGCGCCGACCGCCTCGCGCGCCGGCTCGACCAGGCTGGCGTCGACTCGGGCGCCATGCACGGCGGCAAGACCCAGAACCAGCGCGAGCGCGCGCTGCGCGCCTTCGAGCGCGGCCAGATCAACGTGCTCGTCGCCACCGACGTCGCCGCCCGCGGCATCGACATCGACGACATCACGCACGTCATCAACTACGACGCCCCGGAGGACCGCGAGTCCTACGTGCACCGCATCGGCCGCACCGGCCGCGCGGGCCGCACCGGCATCGGCATCACGCTCGTGGCGCCGGGCCAGGAGGGCGAGGTCGCGTCGATCGTCCGCGAGCTGGGCCTCGAGGAC
>JAEYAL010000215.1 GCA_023404805.1 Actinomycetes bacterium
GCCTCCCGCAGCGACCGCGTCCCGGCGCGGTCGAGCGACCCCAGCTCCGCTTCGGTCGCGTCCCGCAGCGACGCGCGCTGGGCGGCGGCCCAGGCGCGGCGGTCTAGCGTGCCGATCGGGGTGTTCGCCGGGTGCAGGTCGAGCCGCACAGGCGGCGCTTCGGCGACCGCCCTGGGCGGTTCGGCTGCGGGCCGCAGTTCACGCGAGACGCGCACCGCCCCGCCGGGCGTGCTCACGAGGACGCCGTGCCGCAGCAGCCGGTCGTAGGCCTCGACGACGATGCCGCGGGAAACGGCCAGCTCGGTCGCCAACGCGCGGCTGCTCGGGAGCGGGTCGCCGGGAGTCAGCTCGCCTCGCACGATCAGTTCGTGGAGCAGGTGCTCGATCTGGTCGGGAAGCGGCGTGCGGTCGTCGCGGTCGACGGCGATCCCGAGGTCGATCACGCGGCTGCGGCCCGTCTCGGGCGCCTGCTCTGGGGCCACCGCAACCGGTCCGGCGCCCGCGCCGCGAACTGGTCCTTGGCGCGTCACCGGCTGGAGCTTACGCTCCGCACCGATGACGCGAATCGCTCCGTTGCCCCGCTCCAAGTTCGGCCCGTCGGCGCGGCTGTCGGACTTCTTCGTCCGCCGGATCGCGGGCCGGTCGATCGATGGCATCGGCGTGGCGGCGCACGTGCCGGCGCTGCTGCGTGCCAGCGGCGGCATGGAGCGGTTCTTCATGGGTCGCCGGGCCACCACGCACCGCGTCCTGGAGCTGGTCTCGGTGCGCACGGCGATGGAGGTCGGCTGCTCGTTCTGCCTCGACTTCGGGTCCTACCTGGCGCAGGCCAACCACGGCGTGACCGAAGACGAGATCCGCGGGCTGTCCGACCACGCCGGATCCGGGCTGTTCACGCCGGCTGAGGTCGCTGCGTTCGACCTGGCCGTCGCCATGAGCGCCACCCCGCCCCACGTCGACGACGCGCTGTGGGCGCGCGCTGCGGAGCACTTCGACGAGCGCCAGCTGCTCGAGATCACGGCGATGGTCGGCTGGGAGAACTCGCGGGCCCGGATCGCGCATGCGCTGCACCTCACGTCGCACGGGTTCACCGACGGCGGCGCCTGCGCCGTGGCGACGACCGCCCGCGCCGGCGACGCGGTGCGCTGACCGGTCCGCGCGCGGCCCGAGCGCACCAGCCGCAGGATCTCCTGAGGCGGGCCGCACCAGCCCTCGCCCGAGTCGGCTCGCCCGCTAGCCTCGCGCGCATGCTCATCGGTTGTCACGTCTCCCCCGCCGGCGGTCCGCACAAGGCGATCGAGCGAGGCGTCGAGCGCGGCTGCACGGCGATCCAGATCTTCAACCAGAGCCCGCGGGCGTGGAAGCCGAACTCGTACGACGACGACGCGCTCGCGAAGTTCCACAAGGCCCAGGCCGACAGCGACATCGGGGCCGTGCTGATCCACGCGATC
The DNA here is from genome assembly GCA_023404805.1 of Actinomycetes bacterium. Classification (GTDB taxonomy): domain Bacteria; phylum Actinomycetota; class Thermoleophilia; order Solirubrobacterales; family Solirubrobacteraceae; genus JAGIBJ01. The sequence goes on from JAEYAL010000215.1 coordinate 1,449, forward strand.
TACCTGCTCAACCCAGGTTCTGAGGACGGCGAGATCCGGCAGAAGTCGCTGGCGTCGCTGTCGACGTCGCTGCAGGTCGGCGACGCGATCGGCTCGGCCGGCGTGGTGCTGCACCCTGGATCCGCGCTGAAGGGCCCGGTCCCGCCCGCGATCAAGCGCGCCGGCGAGGTCATCGCCGAATGCCTGGCCGAGTCGGAGTCCTGCCCGCTGCACCTGGAGATCACCGCTGGCGCCGGCGGCACGCTCGGGCGCACCTTCGCGGAGCTCGCCGAGTTGATCGACGCCGCCGGCGGGTCGCCGCGGCTCGGCGTCTGCCTGGACTCCTGCCATCTGCTCGCCTCGGGCTACGACGTGCGTACGCCGGAGTCGCTGGCGAAGGTGATCGACGAGCTCGACCGCGAGCTCGGGCTCGACCGCCTCGGGTCGCTGCACCTCAACGACTCCCAGTACCCGCTCGGGTCCAACCGCGACCGCCACGCGAACCTCGGCGAGGGCGAGATCGGCGAAGCCGGCATCCAGGGTTTCCTCAAGGAGCCGCGCTTCCAGGGGCTGCCGTGCGTGCTTGAGACGCCCGGCCCGGACGGCAAGGGAACGTCGGCCGACGAGATCGCGTACGCGCGCAAGCTGCACGCGGCGTGAGGCGCCGCCCGCCGACCGCCTAACGTGGAGCGGGTGTCCGCTCCCAGCACACGCCTGGCCGAGGAGGCCGCCCCGTCGACGGTGACGGGCGTCCTCCGGATGCCGGAGGTCCTGCCGACGATCACGGCGTCGATCGTCGCGCGGCTGTCGTTCGGCGCGATGAGCCTGCTGACCGTCCTGCGGGTGACCGACGCCGGGTACTCGTACGGCCAGGCCGGGCTCGCGTCGGCAGCGTTCGCGGTGATGATGGCGATCGGCACGCCGACCCTCTCGCGCCTGATCGACCGCGACGGCCAGACGCGCGTGCTGCTGATCAGCGCGACCACTGGCGCCGCTGCGACGGCGGCCATGGCGCTGATGCCGCTCGACAGCCCGCTCTGGCTCTTCATCCTCGTGGCGGCGGTCAACGGCGTCCTGCAGCCGCCGCTCGGCGGCACGATGCGCACCCTGTGGGATCTGCTGCTGGAGTCCGACCAGGACCGCCACGTCGGCTACGCCCTGGAGGCGGCAGCGGTCGAGGTGGTCTTCACCGGCGGGCCGCTGCTGCTGGTCGGGGTGATCGCGTCGGCGTTTGGCGCCGATGTCGCCCTGCTCGTCTGCGCAGCCCTGACGGGCGGCGGGACCGTGGCGTTCGCGCTGTCCGGGCCGTCGCGGCGCTGGCGGCCGAGCCCCGACCGGATCCCCGACCCGTTCGGGCCGCTGCGCTGCCCGGGCGTCTGGACGATGCTGCTGATCTCACTCGGCGCCGGCGCCTACTTCGGGATGGTCGAGCTGTCGGTGACGGCCTTCGGGCGCGCCCACGGCGACCTGTCGCTGATCGGCCTGCTGCTGGCGGTCTGGTCGATCGGCAGCTTCGTCGGCGGCATGGTGATCGCCCGCGTGAAGCCGGCCGCGAACCCGCCGCGGCGCATCGTGCTCTTCATGCTCGCGATGGGACTGGCGGCGGCGCTGCTCGGCGTGGTCGATTCGACCATCGCGCTCGCCGTGGTGCTCGCCCTGACCGGCGCCTGGATCGCGCCGGTCTTCGCGACCGCCAACGGCCTGATGGGCGCCGTCGCCCCGCAGGGCACGCTGACCGAAGCCTTCGCCTGGACCACCAGCGCGATCATGCTCGGCTTCACCGTCGGCTCACCGTCGGCGGGCTACCTCGTCGACCACGTCTCGCTCCACGCGGCGTTCGCAGCCGCGAGCCTCCCCTGCCTCATCGCGGCCGCCCTCGTCTGGCTGTTCCGCGGCACGCTGGTCCCGGCGGAGCAAACCGGCCCCGCCACCAAGGCCGAACCCGCACCAGCCGGCTAATCCGCAGGCCAGAGCAGCGCCCCGCGCCCTCAGGCCACCGCGAGCCTAGACCTGCGCGACGCGCAGTCCCGGCACGGCCTCTTCAAGCGCGATCGCGAGGCCGGGCGAGCGCCGCACCCGATACGCCTCGCCGAGCTGCAGCCGCTTGACGACGCCTTCCGGCCCGTGGCCGTTGCCGTCGCCCATCAGCTCGACGACGACGCCGGAATCGCCGGCATGGTCTTGGAGCAGGTCGCGGAGCTCGTCGAGGCTGCGCTCGGAGATCTTGCCGAGCTGCAGCTGCAGCGTGATGTGGGACGCGCGGCGGACCTCGACGATGACGTCGTTCTCGCGGGCCTCGTCGAGCTCTTCGTCGGTCGGCGCGAACGCCTGCACGTCTTGGGCGACGACCGCGGTCTTGCCGCCGTCCTTGTGCTCGAGCTTGCCGCGCACGATCACGAGCTGGTCGGGCTGCAGCAGCGCCTCGAAGCTCTCGAGCGTGCGGGCGAAGACCACGAGCTCGATGTCGCCTTCGAGGTCGTCGATGGTGGCGAACATCATCGAGCTGCCCGAGCGCGTGCGGATCTTGCGGGCCTGGCTGATGATGCCGCCGATCGTGACCCAGGACCCGTCCTTCTGGTGGCCGAGCTCAGCGATCGAGCAGTCGACCGCCTGGCGCAGCGCCGGCTTGACGCGCTTGAGCGGATGCTCGGACACGAACAGGCCGAGCGCTTCCTTCTCGATCTCGAGCAGCTCGCCATGGTCGAACTCGTCCATCGGGACGGGCGGGCGCGTCTGCTTGACGGGCGCGCCGCCCTCGTCGCCGAAGTCGAAGATCGAGCCCTGCCCGAGCAGCGCGTCCTGCTGCACCTTGGAGCCGGCGCCCTGCGCCTGCTCGAGCACCGCGAGCATGCCCTTGCGGGTGTGGTTCGTGCTGCCGAACGCCCCGGACTTGATCAGCGCCTCGATCGAGCGGCGGTTCACGGCCCGGGAGTCGACGCGCTCGCAGAAGTCCCAGATGTCTTCAAAGCGGCCTTCTTCGCGGGCTGTCTTGATCGCCTCCACGGCGGCGTAGCCGACGCCCTTGACGGCGTCGAGGCCAAACCGGATCTTGCCGTCGATGACGAGGAACGCGTGGTCGGACTCGTTGACGTCGGGCGGGAGGATCTCGATCCCCATCTGCTCGGTCTGCGCAGCGAAGAACGGGACCTTGTCCTTCGTGTCCATGACGGACGAGATCAGCGCCGCCATGTACTCGGCGGGGAAGTTCGCCTTCAGCCAGGCGGTGCGGTAGGAGACCAGCGCGTAACAGGCGGCGTGCGACTTGTTGAAGGAGTAGTCGGCGGCCTTCTCGTTGGTCGCCCAGATCCACTCGATCGTCTGCTCTTCGACGCCCGACTTGCGGCAGCCCTCGAAGAACGGCGGCTTCAGCGCCGCCATCGCCTCGCGGTTCTTCTTGCCGATGGCCTTGCGGAGGTCGTCGGCCTGCGCGCCCGAGAAGCCCGCGAGCTCCTTCGAGATGAGCATGGCCTGCTCCTGGTAGAGGATCACGCCCATCGTCGGGCCGATGATCGGCTCCAGGCGCTCGTCCGGGATGTTCACCGAGTCCGGGTCGCGCTTGCCGCGGGCGTACGTCGGGATGGAGTCCATGGCGCCCGGGCGGTACAGCGACACGAGCGCCACGAGGTCGTCGAACTGCGTCGGGCCGACCACCTTGAGGGCTTTGCGCATGCCCTCGGACTCGAACTGGAACACGCCGATCGAGTCGCCGGCGCGGAGCATCTGGAACGTCTTGTCGTCGTCGAGCGGGAGCGTCGACATGTTCGGGCGCTCGCGGCCGGAACGCTCGATGATGTCGAGGGCGTCCTCGATGACGTCGAGGTTGCGCAGCCCCAGGAAGTCCATCTTGAGGAGGCCGAGCTCCTCGACGGGCTTCATCGAGAACTGGGTGACGGCGCGGTACTGCTTCTGGCCGTCCGGGCCGATGCCGTCGTCAGACAGCTGCAGCGGCACGATGTCGGTCAGGTCGCGGTCGGAGATGACGACGGCCGCAGCGTGGATCGACGAGTTGCGGACGATGCCTTCCAGGCCCTTGGCGACGTC
>JAEYAL010000341.1 GCA_023404805.1 Actinomycetes bacterium
GTCTACGTCGGCGTCGCTGGCCTGGTCGTGCGCCGCAGCCGCGGCTGACGCTGCTCAGGCGTCCGGCGCCCTTGGCGCCGCCCCCGCGATGTGGGAGCCTGGCGCCAATGCGCCCGTTCGCCGCCACGGTCACCGCCGCGCTCACCGCGGCCGCGCTCTTGGCGCTGCCGTCGCCCGCGCGCGCAGCGCTTGACGAGTTCGACTCGTGCACGCAGCTCGTCGACTACGCACGCGCGAGCCTTGACGACGGCAGCTACCCGGAGTATGTGTCGGCGTTCGACGGCTGGCTCGACGCGCGCAGGCCAGAGCGCGACCCGTCGCTCCCAGAGCCGACGAGCCCAGACCGGCCCGGCGAAGAGAAGGTGGTTCAGGACACCGCCGACTCGCCGGCCTCGAGCGCGGCGGGCGCGGGCTCTGAGGACTCCTCGACGACGAACAACCAGGAAGCGGGCGTCGACGAGCCCGACGTCGTCAAGAACGACGGGGAGCTGCTCTATGTCTTCGCGGGCGACCGGCTCCGGATCTACAGCGGGCGGGCCGACGTGCCCACGCTCGTGGGCGAACTGGGACTGAACCTCGCCGACGGCACCCTGCTGCGCAGCGGCGACAAGCTCCTCGCGATCGGCCAGAAGCCCCAGCCGCTGCGCGGCGCGCAGCGTCCCAGCGATCCCGGCTCCAGCACCGCGCGCTGGGCCGACTACCCGGAGACCGTGCGCTTCATCGAGATCGACATCAGCCAGCCGGCGCAGCCGAGCGTCCTGCGCACGCTCGACGCCCCAGGCCGTCTCATCACGGCCCGCCAGGTCGGAACCACGGCGCGGATCGTTGTCGACAGCGAGCCCGACATCGACATCTGGGGCTTTGAGGACTTGACGGCAGACGAGCAGGAGGACGTGGAGGCCGGCGTCAGCCTCGGCGACCTCGTGCCCAAGCTCAAGCTCCGCAGCTCGGTCAGCGGCAAGCGGTACGTCCGGCCGATGGCGGCGTGCGACGACATCAGCCGCCCGACCACGGGCTCGCACGGCGTCGAGCTGCTCACCGTGTTCACCGTCGAGCTGGAACGCGGGCTGATCGCCGTCGACCGCAAGGGCGTGATGGCAAGTCCGCAGGTGGTCTACGCCGCGGCCGACACGCTCTACGTCGGCAGCGCGCGGTCGACCGGCTGGTACGACGATGACGCCGAGTCGCTGCCCGAGGACACCTACACCGACATCTACGCGTTCGACACGAAGACGGCCGGCGAGACCACCTACGCCGGCAGCGGGCGCGTGCTGGGCCTGCCGCTCAGCCAGTACGCGTTCTCGGAATGGAACGGCGACCTGCGCGTCGCCACCACGACCAACCCGTGGTGGCTGCACGAGGACGAGGCGCCCGCCGACAACCGCGTCACGGTGCTGCGTCTGGCCGGCGGCGGGTCGGGCGCCCTGCGCCAGGTCGGCCTCCTCACCGGTATGGGCAAGGGCGAGACGATCTACGCGGTGCGGTTCTACGGCGAGCGGGCCTACATCGTCACGTTCCGGCAGACCGACCCGCTGTACACGGTCGACCTGTCCAACCCGGCGCAGCCCGCCATCCTCGGCCAGCTCAAGATCCCCGGTTACTCCGCCTACTTGCACCCGCTCGGCGACGACCTGCTGCTCGGTATCGGCCAGGACGCCGACGACAAGGGCCGCGAGAAGGGCGCGCAGGTGTCGCTGTTCGACGTGTCGGACCCGAAGAGCCCGAAGCGGCTCGCCGCGCGGGGCCTGGGTCCGGGCTACACCGACAGCGATTACGACCCGCACGCGTTCCTGTGGTGGCCGCGCCGCCAGACGGCGTTCGTGCCGTACTCCGGCTACGGCTACTGGGACGGCCCCCAGCCGTCGAAGGACTACGTCCCCTCGGCGCTGGTGGCGCTCCAGGCCAAGGCGGGGCCGTCGCCGAATCTCGTCGAGCTCGGCCGGATCCTGCACGGACCCGCGTGGGACCACCCGACGCCGCAGCGCGCGGTCGTCATGGGCGACCGGCTGTTCTCTATCTCGCAGCTCGGCATCGGCAGCAACCGCGTCGACGACCTCTCGCCGCTGGGCTACACGCCGTTCCTGCCGGCCGTGGCGGAGACCCCGGCCGCGACCACGCCGTAGGCGCGGGCACCGCCTCCCTCCGCCGCCCGTCCAGCCACTGCGCCACGGGGCGAAGCCAATGTGAGAGCTTTAGGGCGCCATGCGCTCCCCACGCTCCGTACTGGCCCTCCTTGTGGCGACCCCGCTTGCGGTGGCTGCCGTCGGCGGTGCCGCCTCGCCGGCGGCTGCCGCGCGCACCACGCTGCCCGCGTTCGACACGTGCAGCGAGCTGGTCCAGTTCGGCCGTGCTGCGACCACTCGGCCGCCGGTGCCGGTGCGCGCGCTCGGTGCCTACTGGTACGGCAACGGCAGCCTCATCACGCCGCGGGCGATCCGCCCCGAGCCCAAGCCGCTGCCGCCGGGCACCACCCCCATCCCGCCCGGGATCCCCGTGCCGATGCCTGCGATGCCGGTCACGGCGACGGCGGGCGAGTCGGTCACCGACAGCTCCGGCGCAGGCGGCGCCGATCTCCGCGGCGAAGAGGACTACTCCGGCACCAACGTGCAGGAGCAGGGCATCGACGAGCCGGACGCGTTCAAGACCGACGGCAAGCGCCTGTTCGTCGTGCTCGGCGCCGAGCTGTGGGCCTACGACGTGACCGGCCCGGCGCCCAAACTGCTCTCGAAGCTGAGCCTCGAGGGCGCTGGCGGCGAGATCCTGCTCTTCGGCGACCGCATCCTCGTCCTCGGGCCGCAGCCGCAGGCCGCCAAGGCGCAGACGGCCAGCCCGCCGATCGTCCCGGTGCCGCCGCCCGACGTCGCCACGAGCATGCCCGCCCCGCAGGCCGCGCCGACGACGCGCCTGGCCGAGGTCGACGCGCGCAATCCCGCCGCGATGAAGATCGTCCGCACGATGGCCGTGCCCGGCACCGTCGTGACCGCGCGCCTCACCCGCGGCACGATCCGCGTGATCATGAGCTCCCCGGCGACGCTGCCGACGACGGAACCGGTCGACAACGGCGCGACCCCGGCGCAGGCCGCAGCGCGCGCCGCAGCGGCGCCGAAGCTCGGCATGCGCGCGTTCGTGCCGCGGACGACGCTGCACAGCCGCCGCACCAAGCGCACCTTCCGCCGCTACCTCGTGCCGTGCGGCGACGTCCGCCACCCGCGGGCGTTCGCAGGCTCAGACCTGCTCACCGTGCTGAGCGTCGACTTCGACAACGGCCTCTTCAACGTCGACCGCGACGCAGTCCTCGCGGGCGCCCAGGTCGTCTACGCCTCCGCAGACCGGCTCTACGTCGCGTCGACGCGCGCTGTCGACATCGACGCGCCCGCCGACGTGCCGCGCGGCATGTACACGGAGATCCACCAATTCGACACGACGCAGGACGGCGAGACGACGTACCTCGGCAGCGGGCGCGTCCCGGGCTTCGTGCTCAACCAGTACGCGCTCTCGGAATACAAGGGAGACCTCCGCGTCGCGACGACCGAGATCCCGGCCTGGGTGCCGGGCGCGACGGGCGTCGAGAGCCAGAGCCACGTGACGGTGCTGCGTCCGGATGGCGCCCAGCTGAAGCAGCTCGGCCAGGTCTCGGGCCTCGGCAAGGGCGAGCGCATCTACGCGACCCGCTTCATCGGCGACCTCGGCTACGTGGTCACGTTCCGCCAAGTCGACCCGCTCTACACGGTCGACCTCAGCAACCCGGCGGCGCCGAGGGTGGCCGGCGAGCTGAAGATCAGCGGCTACTCCGCCTACCTGCATCCGATCGGCGACGACCTGCTGCTCGGCGTCGGCCGCGATACCGACCCGGCAGGCTGGGGCACCGGCGCGCAGGTCTCGGTGTTCGACGTGAAGAACCCGGCCGCGCCCACCCGACTCGCGCAGAAGATGCTTGGCAGCGGCGGCCTGGCGGCCGAGTTCGATCCGCACGCGTTCCTCTGGTGGCCGAAGACGAACCTCGCCCTGCTGCCGTACTCCGGCTGGGACTACAAGACCGGCCGCTCTGCTGCCGCGGCGGTCGGGGTCACCGCCACGCGCGCGGCGCTCGCCGAAGCCGGCCGCATCACGCACGGCCCCGAGTGGGACCGCGGAGACGTGGTGCGCTCGGTGATCGTCGGCTCCCGCGTCTTCACCCTCTCGGAGCTTGGCATCGCGACGAGCAGCCTCTCGGGCCTCGGCCAGTCGGACTTCCAAGCCTTCGTCGCCGCCGGCTGAGGCTGCGCCCCGTCGCCGGGTCCTATCGCGGCAGGGCGGTGGAGATCGGCGGACCGGCCTGAGGAAGCGGCGGGCCGGCCTGCGGCGACCGCGGCGCGGCCGAGGCCGTTTGCGCGAGCGGCGCGCCAGCTCCGCCGGGCACCCGAGCCGAGGCGAAACCGCCCTGGTAGCCCAGGAGCCCGAGCGCGGCGACCGATGCCATCAGGGTCGGGCGCCCGGCAGGCACGTGGCTGAGCAAGCGGGACGCGGGGGCGTGGCGAGGAGGGGCGGGGAGCACGCGTGACATCGGGCGGCTTTCTGTCTATGTGGATTTGAAGACGGCGAAGGCGACCGCGGCGGCGATCGCGACGATCTCGATCGCGGCGGCCATCCAACGGGTCTCGTCGGGTGGTGCGTCTGGAGGCTTGTGGGGAGCCATCTGCTCAGACCTCGACGAACCGCTCAGCGTGGACACGTTCGGGCGGCACGCCGATCGCCGTCGTGGCATCGAGAGCGGTGTCGACCGCGGGGCCCGAGCCGCAGATGAAGAACTGCCAGTCGTGCAGGTCCTCCGGCAGGTGGCGGTCGAGCAGCGCGCCCGAGATCCGGCCGCGCTCGCCGGTCCAGTCCGGGCCGGGGCGCGAGAGCACGTGCACGAGCCGCAGGTCGAGCACGCGTTCGAGGTCGCCGAGCTCCTCGCGGAACGTGATGCCGTCCTCCGTGCGGCTGCCGTAGACGAGGACGAACGCGCGGCGGTCGCCCTCGTCGGCCGCGGTCCGCAGGATGCTCATCGCAGGCGTGATGCCGATGCCGGTGCTGATCAACACGCAGCCGCCGGCGCCGCCCGCGAGGCGGAACGCCCCGTGCGGTCCGTCGACCAGGACGCGGGTGCCCGGCTGCAGGTGCGGCGCGCGGGCGCTGAACCCGTCGTAGGCGCGGATGGTGAAGCTCGGCTCGCCGGGCCGCGCCGCGCTCGACGAGTACGAGAACGGGTGCTCGTCGGTGCCGAGCGGCCGGTCGGCGATCTTCAGCCAGGCGAACTGGCCTGCCGAGAACGGCTGGCCGGCATGGCCGTCGGCCCGCAGCTGCAGTGTGGCCGTCGCGCCGCGCTCGAGGACGACGCGCTCGATCACGTACGGCGCGCGGCCGAGGGCGAGCGGCCGGCGCAGGCGCAGCGTTCCGGAGGAGGCCAGCGCGGCGGCCGTCAGACCCGCGAGCGCGACGCCGCCGCCGCCGGTCATCAGGTACCGGTTCCAGCCGATCGTGTGGACCACGGCGAGGACCATCGCCGCCGCGGCCAGCAGCAGGTGGAGCAGGCGCCACCGGGCGTAGGGCAGCCGCAGCGGCCGCCGGTAGACCGAGGTGACCCCGATGAGCACGAGCGCGGCCACCGAGCCGACCGCGGCCTGCGCGCGCCACGGCTGGCCGACGAACCCGAGCAGCGCGACGCGTGTCGGCTCGCCGGCGATCGCGATCACGACGTGCGCGGTGACCAGCGACAGGAGCACGTTCGCCAGGCGCCGGTGCAGCCGGACGGCGACGTCAGCGCCCAGGCGCGACAGGAACCGCAGCCGCGCGGTCAGGACGAGCTCGAGCGCGAGCACGCCGAGCGCGACGATCCCGAGGCTCGAGCCGAGTTCCGGGACGAAGCCGCGGTCGGACTCCCACGAGCCGAGCTGCGACAGGGCGAGCGGCCCGACGACGAAGGCGAGGGCGACCGCGATCCACGTGGCCCGCGGCGAGGAGCGGGGCCCGGCGCTAGCTGGCAGCCGGCCGACCGGCGCGCGCGAGACGAGCCGCGCGGCGTGGGCC
>JAEYAL010000343.1 GCA_023404805.1 Actinomycetes bacterium
GCCTCCGCCTGCGCGGGCCCGCCAGCAAACCGCTGGTGGTCGCCGGACACCCCGATGGCGCGTCGTGGTCGTACGCCCGGCTGGAATGGGAGGGCGGGGAGGTCCGCGAAGGGTGGCTGCGGATCGATCGGCCGTACGCGTTCACGGCGCAGGTGCTCGCGGCGGCCGTCGATGAGCTGCGCTCGGGCGCCGCCGCGCCTGGCGCCTACACGCCTGGGCTGTTGCTCGGCGCGGGCCTCGCGGAGCGCCTTGGCGCCGTACCGGTGAGCCGCGCGGCGTAGCGGCGCCGCCGCCTGTCCATGGCCGTAACCGAGACATCAGCGCCCGACGGCGGGCGAGTTCGAGCCATCGCGCGCCGTGCGGTCGTCGGCCCGCTGCAACCCGTGGCAGACGGCGTCTGGGTCGTGCGCGGCGGCGTGATCCGCGGCTTCAACGCCTACCTCATCGAGCACGAGGGCTCGGTCACGCTCTTCGATGCCGGCATCCGCCCGATGCTTGGCGGTCTGAGGGCCGCCGTCCGCGAGCTCGGGCTGCCGCTGAGACAGATCGTCCTCTCTCACGCCCATATCGACCACCGCGGCTGTGCGCCGGCCCTCGGGGCGCCCGTGCTCTGCCACGCGGCGGAGGTGCGCGACGCGCAGGGCGATGGCGGCCTCAGGTACCAGGACTTCGGCGGGCTGCCGACGGCGTTCGCGCGGCAGGTCATCCCGCGGATCACACCGGTCAACGACGGCGGTCCGGTGCGCATCGCGGACGTCTTGCGCGAGGGGGACTGCGTCGCAGGGTTCGAGGTCGTCGGCGCCGCAGGGCACGCCCCCGGGCAGATCGCGCTCTGGCGTGAGCGCGACGGCGTCCTGCTCGGCGGCGACGCGTTCGCGACGTTCGACCTGGCGACGCTGCGCGCCTGCGCGCCGGTGCTCGGGCCGGCCGCGCTCTCCTTCGATCACGAACAGGCGCGCCGGAGCCTCGCAGCGTTGGCCGACCTGGAGCCGCGGCTCGCGTGTCCCGGGCACGGGCTGCCCGTCGAAGGCGACGTCGCCGGCCTGCTCCGCGCGGCGGCGCGCGCTGGCTGAGCACGCCCGCGGGCGGCTGGCCGAAGAACGGCGGCGGCTAACCCTGGATCGCCTTCGTCCCCGTGAGGTTCGCGACGCGGCCGAGCACCTGGCCGAGCACCTTTTGCACCGGGACCGGCGGCCCCGAGACCCACGTCCCGCCGCCGCCGTCCTTGAGCAGCGCCATGACCTGCAGGAACGTGATCTCGTCCTGCTTGTCGGTCTTGCCGTCCTTGAGCCACTGCAGCCACGACGCGAAATACGTTTGCGCGAATTCCGGCCGGGGCTCGATCCACGCCTCGACCACGGCGGTCTCACCCGGGCTGGTGAACGGGTGCACGTGGCGGCTGCCGACCGGGATCTCGAGCAGGTCGCCGGGTCCGAGCCTGCACTCGACCTGGTCGACGGAGCCAGTCGCTGAGCCCTCGATGACCTGGAACGTCTCGACCCCGTTCTCGTGGAAGTGGTCGGGCACCTTGCCGGTGTTCTCCGGCATGGTGCGCCGGATCTTGATCCGCTCGGGCGTGTTCTCGAGGATCTCGATGACGGTGCCGCTCGCGCTCGTCGTCACCGCCCCGGGTTGCAGGTAGTCGAGGGTGCTGCTCTGGGTGGTCATCCCACGACCGTAATGGCGCGCAGCCGCTCACGCCAAAGCACCGCCCGCCGGACCGGCGAGCAGCGCATCCACGACGCGGGCCAGGGTCGCGGCGTCGGCAGCGGCACCCGGATCCGCTGGCGCCCGCGCGTAGATGTCGGCTGCGGCCGCGTGGAACCCGGGGGGAAGGCCTGCGGCCTCCATCGCGGCGGCGATCTCTTCCATCTCGCCGGACCACCGCCAGCCCTTGCGGGCAGCCTGGCCGCCGGCGTGGGCTGGGGCGTGAGCCGCCGGACCGTCCGCCCGGTCCCACTCGGCGGCAAGCGCGTCCTCGACTCCTCCCGCGCGTGCGAGCGCCTGAGCCGCCAGAAGCAGCGCCTGGGCGCCCTTGTTCCAGGCCGAGAACGCCATCTTCAACGCCGACGCGCTGAATGGCTCGCCCGGAAGGGCGATGGCCTCGACCCGCGAACCGGCGAACAGCTCCGCGACGTCTGGCGCTGCGGGCCCAGAGAGGTACAGGCGCGTGGTTCCCGGTCTCGCCGGCGGAGGGCCGATGATCCCGCCGTCCGTATACGTCGCGCCAGCGCCCGTGGCGCGCTCGGCGATCGCCGCTGCGGTGGCCGGCGACACGGCGTTGGCGTCGACGAAGTGGCCGCGGAACCCAGCGACCTCGGCAGCGAGCGAGGCCGCAGCATGGGGTGGGCAGACGGACAGCACGACGTCGCAGCGCTCTAGCACCGTGCTGAGGCTGCCGAGATCGGTGAGCCCGGCAGCACGCGCCCGGTCGGCCGATGCGCTGCTGCGACCGGGCGACGCCCAGCTCACGTTGTGGCCCCGGTCCACGAGCGCGCTGCCGATCGCAGCTCCCATCTCGCCCGGGTGGAGCAGGCCGATCTCGGCCATGGCAGTCCCCGCTTGTTCGACGTCGCCCCAGCTGGCCTGCCGGAGCACGGGCCTGATTCAAGCACGACGCCGCGACGGCGCCCGGCGCCCGCGGCGAACACCCGGGCGCCTGACCTCCACCACAGAAAAGGCCGCCCACCGGGCGGCCTTTCGCAGTGCGCCGAAGAGGACTCGAACCTCCACGGGATTATCTCCCACCAGGCCCTCAACCTGGCGCGTCTACCAATTCCGCCATCGGCGCAGGGGATTGGTTGGACGCAGCACTATAGAGGCGCCGCGCCCATCGTGCGTTGCCGCCTGGACGGCCCCGCGGAACACGGCGTGCGGACGGTGTGCACGCCACGCTGCGGGCGTCCGCCGGAGCGCGAGGTACGCTGCGAACGCATGTTCCCTGGAGACGAAGTCCTCTTCGATGAGCTCACGGATCGCCAGCGCGCGATCCTGGCCTGCATCCGCGACCACGTCGCCACCTACGGCTATCCACCAGCGGTCCGCGACATCGGCAAGACGGTCGGCCTCTCGTCGTCGTCGACGGTCCACGCGCACCTCGCGCGGCTGGAGAAGATGGGGCTGCTGCGCCGCGACCCCAGCAAGCCGCGCGCGATGGAGCTGCTCGGCGCGGAGACGGTTGAGCCGCAGGACGTCGACGGCGCGTCGATGCTCCCGCTCGTCGGCCGCGTGCCGGCCGGCCCGCCGTCGCTCGCGAGTGAAGAGGTCGAAGAGGTCGTCGCCGTCCCGGCCGCGGCCGGTGGCCAGCGCGGTGAGTTCCTGCTGCGCGTCAAAGGCGACTCGATGGTCGACGCCGGCATCCTCGACGGCGACCTGATCGTCGTGCACCAGCAGCCGACGGCCCGCGACGGCGAGATCGTCGTGGCGCTGCTCGACGAAGACGAGGCGACGGTCAAGCGGTATTTCCGCGAGTCCGACCACATCCGCCTGCAGCCCGAGAACGAAGCGCTCGACCCGATCATCGTCCGCGGCGACGTGCAGATCGCCGGCGTCGTCGTCGGCCTGCTGCGCAGCTTCTAGGCCGCCCGCGCCGCCAACGCGCCCGCAGGCTGGGCGCGCGCAAAGCAACCCCGGCGGCGCCGTCGGCTCGCCCATGGGCTTGAGCGCGGACGCTAGCCCGAGCGGTCGTCGCCGACGGGCACATCGTCGGCGCGCTGGAGCCCGAGCTCCTCGGCGAGCGCGCGCGCCACGCCTTCGCGCGAGCGGGCCTTGACCGCGGCACGCAGCCCTTCAGCCCATTGCTCGTCGCTCAGCCACCGCGGCGCGACGAGCCCGAGGTCCTTGAGGACCGGCTTGGGATCGACGAACGGGGCGATCGCCTCCGCGCGGCGCTGCGCGGCCAGATGCTGGGCGCGGTGCAGCGGCGTGCGGCCCGCGTCCTCATCGAGGTGCGTGAGGTCGGCGACGATCAGCGGCACAGCCCGGCGGGCGCAGCGCTCCCACGGCGCATCGGCGGCGGAGTCGACGATGACCTGCCGCACGACGCGCCAGCCAGCGTGCCGCGATTCGGCGCGGTCGACGAGGAAGTACGCCAGCGACTCGGCAAGCTTGCGGGAGCTCTCCTCGGAGCCGTGGGAATCCAGGTGTCGAAGCGCGGCCGCGATCTGGCGTCCGTTCTCGACCATGTGGGCGAGTTTCCGCGCCTCCGCGGCGTTCTCTGCTGCCCCTGACTCGGCGATAGGCGGAGCCTACCCGTGCAGATTTGCAGGCGTGGTCGCCGGATTGCTCGACCGGCGGGCAGACCCAGGAGCCGCAGGTTTCGTCGTCGCCGAGACATGCACGGTGGCACCGGCCGCCGGGCGAGCGGGCTCAGCCAGCGTCAGCGCAGCCGCACTGGCAGACCTCGCCCTCGCGGGGCGTGATCGAAACCGGCCGCCCGCGAGGGTCCCGCTCGATATGGCAGCACTGGGCGGTGCCTTCGATCACGGCCGCGCGGCCCCGCTGGACGCGCGACTTGAGGCCCGGCACGGACACGCCCGCGCGCTCGGCGGCCTCGGCGCTCGTGAGGCCCTCGGTGGCGACGAGCTGCAGCGCTTCGCGCTGCGCTTCTGGGAGCGCTTCGACGGTGCGGCCGAGGCAGCGGGCGATGGCGACATCCAGCGCGCGGTCGGCAGCGGCTTCGAGGCCAGCGTCGGGGCGGTCGGTGACGTCGCCCTCAGTCAGCGGCGCCAGCGCAGCCAGCACATCGGGCTCGGTCGCGGCGTCGAGCCGCCGGGCCGCAGCGCGGAGGTGGTCGACGAGCGCCGAGTGCGCCGAGCGCAGCGCCCAGGCTTCGGGGCTGCGCACGTCGGCAGGGAGCGTGCGGTGGACGCGCAGCAGCGTCTCCTGGGCGAGGTCGTCGACCAGCCCCGCCGGAGCGCGGCGGGCCAGCCAGCGGCGGACCGCGCCGTCGAGCGCGGCCCAGTCGACGGCCGCCGCCGTGGCGGCCGGTGCCTGCGGAGAGTGCTGCTGCACGCCCATCACGTTAGTTCTTGCAGCCGCAGGAGCCGGCCGAGCAGCCGCAATCGGGGCCGCAGTCGCACTCGTCGGTGCCGCAAGCACCTGCTGCGCCGCCAGCGGCAGCGACGGCCTGCCGGGCAGCGATCGCCGGGATGGCAGCCAGGAGGCGCTGGGTGGTCTGGTCGATGGTCATGGGGTGGTTCCTCTCGGATCGTTGGTGTCGATCTGGAAGACGCGCCATCCGGCGAGTGGATGCAGGGTCCGCCTGAGGTGGCGCGTCGGCGCTCAACTGTCCGACACGGACCTCGCTCTAGGTGGGCGAGGCGCGCAGCACCCGCAGTCCGTTGGGCTGCCGCTGCATGGCGGCCCGCACGCGTGGCGGGCGTGCGCGTTACGCTGCTCTGGCGCGCTGGACAGTCGCGGGGAGCCTTGAGCTCCTCGAGGAAAGTCCGGACATCACAGGGCAGGGTGGTCGTGGAGACGACCCGGGGAAACCCGCGGGAAAGTGCCACAGAAATCACACCGCCGATGGCTGCTCCGGCAGCACAGGCAAGGTTGAAATGGTGCGGTAAGAGCGCACCGGCGCCGCGGCGACGCGGCGGCCAGGTAAACCCCACCCGATGCAAGACCGAGCCGAACCGCTTGCAGGCGGCCCGTCGAGGTTCAGGTTGGTCGCAGAGATGGATGACTGTCCACGACAGAATCCGGCTTACAGGCGCGCTACCGCCGGGGCTCCCGCAAGGGGGCCCCGGCCACGCCTGCGTGAGGGCGCTCGGCCGCGCGAGCTCAGTCGATGGCGAAGCTGACACCGGCGAAGCTGACGTCGGTGCTCGAGCCCGTGCTCCATTGGACCTCGCCGCCAGCGAAGATGTCGACCCGGGTGCTGGGAAACACCCAAAAGACCTCGTGGGCGATCGGCCGGTAGCCCACTGGGAGCGTGGTCATGATGCTCGTGCCGCCGGGGAGCGAGCCGCGAGTGATGACGCCACGCAGCCAGACACGCGCACCTTCTCGCCGGTACTCCGGCAGTGAATGCCCGCTCCCGTACGCCGCCCATTGGTTCGTGAGCGTGAGCGCCTTCCACGGCTCGACCGTGAACGACCCCGTCGGTCCGGCCGGCCCGCGCTCTCCCTGGGGGCCTTCGATCCCGCGCGGCCCGCGCGGACCGCTCACGGCAGCACCGGGCGCAAGGTCCGCGGCAGCGACGGTCCCGTCCTGGATCTTGGCGCCGGTGATCGCGCCGTCGGCGACCTTCGCGTTCGTCACCGCGCCGGCCTTCAGCTGCTTGTCGCCGACGGACTTCGCGGGCAGCGACGTGACGACGGCGAACGAGGTCCCGCCGAGGGCCAGGAACAGCGCGAGCGTCGAAGCGACGTTGGCATAGGACGGGGCAGGCAGCTTCAAAGCGGGTCCTGGGAGACGGCGCGGGCGGACCGCGCCAGCGTATCTGGCGCGATGGCGCGCCTGGGCGTGATTGGAATGCACCAGCCGCTCCGACCTTCACACTGGTCTGGTGCCGTTCTCGCCCTCTGCTGGTGACGGCGCCGCTTGCGTGGTCACGGCTGCGCGTGCGGCGCAGCCCGCTGTCGCCGCCGTCGCCTTGCCCGCGGCTGCCGCGCTGGCGGTCGCGGGCGTCGCGCTTCGCCTCAGCGGCCGCACGCCCGTGATGGCGTCGGCGCCGCTATCGGTGCTGCCCTGGGC
>JAEYAL010000295.1 GCA_023404805.1 Actinomycetes bacterium
GCCAACGACGCGTTGCTGCCCGAGGGGCTGGCGCGCCTCGCCGCCCTCGACCCCGCCGACCCCCTCGCGCAGTACCTCGGGCTCGTGGGCCGCATGTCGGGCGACGCCGCGATCGCCGCGACGGGCCTGCAGGCCGAGGTGCCTAGGTCGATGCGGGCTCCGCTCGCCGCGGGCAACTCCGTGCTGCGCGAGCTGAGCCGGCTCGACCTCGCGACCTACCTGCCGGGCGACGTGCTGACGAAGGAAGACCGGGCGACGATGGCGGTCGGCCTGGAATCGCGCGTGCCGCTGCTCGGCCGCGACGTGCTCGCGCTCTCCGGCCGCCTTCCCGACGAGCAGAAGGCCGTCCTGCGCCGCGGCAAGATCGCGCTGCGCGAGCTGGCTGCCGAGGTCGTCCCGCATGCCGCGACCGCCGGGGCGCCCAAGCGCGGATTCGCGGTCCCGCTGGGGCCGCTGCTGGCGACGAGCTGGCGAGCTGAAGCCCGCGAGCGGCTGCGGGCGGCTGCGGGTGTCGTCGACGGGCCGCGCGCGCAGGCCGCGTTCGACGCGGGCCTGCTCACGCCGGCTGATACGTGGATGCTCGCGACGCTCGACGCGTGGGAGCACCGCGTGGCGGCGGCCCGCCAGGCGGCGCAGGCCGGAGCGCTCGCATGACGCGCGTGCTGCATGTGATCCGCACCGATGGGCTCTCGGGCGCCGAGCGGCACCTGTGCATCCTCGTGGAGCACCTGCGCGGCCAGGGGTGGGACTCCGACGTGCTCGTCTCGACCCGCACCCCGCAGGGCACGGCGCCGCTGGTCTGCGCCCTGCAGGACGCCGGCGCAGGCGTGCGCGTGCTGCCCGGCCCGCGCGACTTCGACCGCCACCTGCTCGGTGCGCTCGTCCGGGCCCGGCGCGCAGACCGCTGGTCGCTGCTCCACACGCACCTCGTGCACGCCGACTGGCATGGCGGGCTCGCCGCCGACCTCGCGCCCGGCGGCACGCCGCTCGTGCAGACCAAGCACAACCACGACCCCTTCCGGCTGCGCCCAGGGGTGCGGCAGCTGGAGCGGCATTGGACGCGCCGCGCCGACGCGGTGATCGCGATCTCAGGCTCGCTGGCCGGGTTCGTCGACGACCTCACCGGCCGGCGGCCCGTGACCGTCCGCTACGGGCTGCCCGCGGCGTCCGGCGACACGGTCGGCCGGACTGCGGCGGCGCCCGCGCCGACGCGTTCAGGCGATGCGCCTACGGCGTTCGTGGCGGTCGGCCGGCTCGAGGAGCAGAAGGGCGTCGACGTGCTGATCGACGCCGCCGCCCGGACGCCCGGCATCCATCTCGAGATCGTCGGCGATGGCTCCCAGCGCGCGGCGCTGCAGTCGCAGATCGACCGGCTCGGCGCCGGCGACCGGATCCGGCTCGCGGGCCACCAGTCCGATGTCGAGGCGCGGCTCCACGCCGCTGACGCGTTCGTGCACGCCGCCCGCTGGGAAGGCTTCGGTCTGGTCCTCCTGGAGGCGATGGCCGCCGGGCGCGCGGTCGTCGCGACCCGCGTCGGCGCGATCCCGGAGGTCGTCGACGAGGGCCGGACCGCCCTTCTGGTCGCGCCCGACGATCCAGCCGCGCTGGCGGCCGCCCTGGCGGAGCTGCGCGACGATCCCGGCCGCCGCGACGCCCTCGGCGCCGCGGGGCGCCAGCGCCTCGCCGACGCCTTCTCGCCGGAGCGGATGGCGGCCGAGACCGCAGCCATCTACGCAAGCGTCCTGGAGGGACGAGGATGAGCGCGCAGCGGACCGTGATCGTGTCGGGCATCTGGCCGCCCGACGTCGGCGGCCCGGCGTCGCACGGGCCTTCGGTGGGCCGGTTCCTCAGCGCGCGCGGAGTGCCCGTCTCAGCCGTCGTGTCGGCCGACGATCCGACCGGGTTCGGCTTCCCGCTGACGGTCCTGCGGCGCGACCGGCCGGTGTGGGACCGCATCCCCCGCGGGCTGGGCGGCGTGCTGCGCGGCGTCCGGCAAGCCGACGTGGTGTACGCGACCGGGATCTACCACCGCGTGGCGCTCGCGGCCGCGCTGACGCGCACGCCGCTGGCGGTCAAGCTCGTCAACGACCCGGCCTACGAGCGCTCCCGCACGCGCGGCTGGTTCGACGGCACGCTCGAAGCGTTCCAGGAGGCGCAGCACGGCCCGCAGATCCGCGCGCTGCAGCGGCTGCGCGACGCGGCGTTGTCGCGCGCAGCCGTGATCGTGGTGCCGAGCGAGTACCTCGCGCGGATCGCCCGCACCTGGGACCTGCCTGCGGACTGCATCACCGTGGTCCCGAACCCGGCCGACCTGCCCCAGCCCTCAGCCGACCGCGAGACGCTGCGCGCCCGCCTCGGCCTGCACCGCACGACCGCCGTGTTCGTCGGCCGGCTCGTCGAGCAGAAAGACCTGCCGACGCTGATCGCGAGCCTCGACCGCGTGCCCGACCTAGACGTCGTCCTCGTCGGCGACGGCCCGGAGGAGGACGACCTGCGCGGCCGGATCGCCGCTGCTGGCCTCGAGGGCCGCGTGCGGCTGGAGCCGTCCGCCGATCGGCAAGGCGTCGCCGACTGGTTCAGCGCGGCTGATCTGTCGGTGCTGCCCAGCCAGTGGGAGAACTTCCCGCACGGCGCGGTGGAGTCGCTGTCGGTCGGCACGCCGGTCGTCGCGTGCGCTGTCGGCGGGGTCCCCGAGATCCTGCGGTCCGCGGAGTACGGGACCCTCGTCCCGCCCCGTGATCCAGCGGCATTCGGCGAGGCGCTGCGGGCGATCACGGCCGATTCGCAACGGCTGCCCGGGATGCGTGAGGCGGCCGCAGCGGCGGGCCGGGCCTACCTGCCAGACGTCGTCCTCGGTCAGACCGCTGCCGCGATCGACCGCGCGGCGAAGAGCCGCCCGAGCCGCTCCTGAGAGCCCGGCAGGACGCGCCCGAAGGTCGCGAGGTCTTCGACGTAGACGAGCCCGGCGAACCGCAGCCCGGCGAGGTAGACGAGACCCAGCGCGGCGGTGCCAGCGATCCCGCCTGCGATCCCGCCGCCGACGGCGGTGCCGAGCCCCCAGCCGATGGCGCCCGCAGCGGCAGCGGTGAGCGCCAGCCCGGCGAGCCAGGCCCCGGGGAGCCGCAACGGCTGGCGGCGGTGGTAGACGATGGCCAGCGCCAGCGCTGAGGCCAGCCGGATCGCGGCCATGAGCGCGAGCACGAGCAGCAGGTCGGACAGCCCGACGGCGAAGTAGACGCCGGCCGCTGCGAGGGTGGCGAGCTTGATCGTGCGGTACGCCCGCAGCCACGGGTCGGAGGCGAGCATGACGGCCGTCATCGGCACGGTGAGCGCGAGCTCGATCGCCACCGCCGGGGCCAGGATCAGCACGTAGAGGTCCATGTCGGCGAACTGCGGCCCGAAGACGGCGTCGTCGACGAAGCCGATGGCGAGGGTGAACGCCGCGGCGACGCCGACCGTGCCGAGCAGCAAGACGCGGATCGCGGTCGATGCGATGCCCGCGCTGCGGTCGGCGTCGCCGACGGTCGCCAGTGACGGGCCGAGCACCGAGCCGACCGGGTTGACCACGGGCGTGAGGGCCTGGTGGGTGAGGTCATAGGCCAGCGCGAAGAGCACGAACTGCCCGGCCGGGGCCACCGATGCGGCCTTGAGCGAGATGAGCTGGCGGGAATGCGCGAACGAGGCGAGCTTCCCTGCGCCCGCGGCGACGGCGGTCGGCGTGAGCCGCTCCGGGTCGGCGTCGGCGGCGCCCGCAGGATCGTCGCTCTGGATCGCCTGCAGCGCCTGGAAGGCGCAGATGTGGAGCGCCAGCCCGCGCAGCAGCGAGCCGACCAGCAGGCCGACCAGCGCGCCCGTGAGGCCGAACCCGGCGGCGACGAGGGCGATGATCGTGAGCGGCTGGACGATCGCCTGCGCGATCGCGATCCGGTTCACCAGGTCGTGCCGCAGGAGGCCGGTCAGCGTGTAGAAGCCGAGCGACGCGAACACCTCGATGCCGACCATCGCGAGCACGAGCGTGACGGCCGTTTCGGTGTCGAGGTCGTCGCCGAGGGCATCGTGCAGCGGCTGCGGGAAGGTGAGCACGGCGCCCAGCAGCACGAGGATCAGCACGATGCGGATCAGGCCTAGCCGCGCGTAGAGCGCGAGCGCCGGATGCTTCGCGCCCGCATGCTCGAGCCGCGCGAACGCCCGCGCCGATGCGGTGCCTGAGCCCATGTCGGTGATGAACTGGACGGTGCCGCGGATCGAGAGGACGACGAGGAACGCCGCCAGCTCGACGGTCGTCAGGACGTTCGCGACGACCGTGGTGCCGGCGAGCCCGAGCCCCACGACCAGCGGCAGCGCCGCGGCATTGCTGCGGACGGCCGCCGCCGCGCGGGTCGGGACGTCGCCGCGCTCGCTCATGGCTGGCGGCGGTCCGCGAGCTCGCGCAGGTGTCCGGCGACGAGGTCCATCAGGCGCTGCAGGCTGTGCTCCTCGTCGATCACGGTCCGGGCGCGCTGGGCGATCTCGGCGCGGCGGTCCGGGGTGAGGTCGGCGGCGGCGAGCAGCGCGCGGCTCAGGTCAGCGGCATCCGGCGTGCAGACGAGCGCGTCCCAGCCTTCGCGCGCGGCGATCTCAGCGAACACCTCGTTGGAGGACACCGGGATGCAGCCGGCGTAGGCGGCCTCCAGCAGGGCCTTGTCGATCGAGTTGCCGGTCGCGAGGTTCAGCACGATCCCGCCCCGGGCGTGCGCCTGGCCGATCGCGTCGAAGCGCAGCGGCCCGGCGAAATCGACGGCGCCGGCCAGGTCGTCACGCGCTGCACGCTCGCGGAGCGCCGCTTCGTAGTGCACGTCGGCATCGGTCGCGGGCTCGCCGAACAGCGTCAGCCGCAGCGCCGGCCGCTCGCGCCGGGCGCGTGCCAGCCCTTCAAGCGCCAGATCGAGGTGCTTGGAGGCCGTGTTGCGCCCCACGGTGATCACCGACGAGCCCCAGTCTGCGGCAGCAGGTCGCGCGGGCTCCAGGTGCGTGACGTCGACGCCCTGGCCGATCACGTGCAGCTTGGGGCTGGGCAGCCGGTAGCCCGCGGGCGTCGAGGTGACGCTGCGGTCGACGAGCCGGTCGGCGACCTTCAGCAGGCGCGGCACGGCGCCATGGGCGTACCACAGCAGGACCGGCACGCCCCGCAGCCGGGCCAGCGGCGCGTACATCGCGGCGAAGAGCGGCTGCATGTGGGCGAACGCCACGTCCGGCCGGTCGCGGAGCGTGATGCCGGCGGTGAGCCGCCAGAACTCCAGCGCGCGGCGCGCCTCCGACCAGCCGCGCTCGTGGCCGACCGAGTGGACCCGCACGTTGGCGGGGACGTCGACGCGCCCGCGCCGCATCGTCACCACGGTCACCCGTTCGACGCGCGCCGCGAGCTCTTCGATCCAGCGGTGGGTGAAGCCGAGCACCGAGTCGTCGGCGTCGGTGGCGAGGTTGAAGAGCAGGACGTGCACGTCAGCGGTGCCGGGCGGCCAGAAGCCGAGTGTAGAGCCGGTCGATGTCGTCGACGAGGCGGCTCGCCGCCCACCGCTGCTCGACGTGCTCGCGGGCGCCGCGCCCGAGCTCGGCCCGCAGGCCAGCGTCAGCCGCGACCTCGGCGATCGCCGCGCCGAGCGCGGCTGCGTCGCCGGCCGGAGCGAGCCGCCCTGTCTGCGGGGTCACGATCGAGGCCACGCCTCCGACGTCGGTCGATACGAGCGGGAGCCCCGCAGCGCCCGCCTCGATGAGCGACACCGGGGTGCCTTCGTTGTCGGAGCTGAGCACGGCGAGGTCGCTGGCCGACGCGATGTCGACCAGGTCGCGGCGGTAGCCGACGAACGTGGCCACGCCGCCCAGCCCGAGCGCGGCGGCCTGCGCCTCGAGGTCTTGGCGGAGCTCGCCGTCGCCGACGATCAGCGCGCGCAGCTGCGGCACGGCGCGGTGCGCCTCGGCGAGCGCGTCCAAGAGCACGTCGACCCGCTTGATCGGCACGAGCCGGCCGACGAACGAGCACAGGAGGTCGCCGTCGGCGGCGCCGCACGCGTCGCGCAGGGCCTGGCCGCCCGGTGTGCGGCCGCTGAGCTGGAGGAACTCGTCGAGATCGAGGCCGAGCTCGATCACCTCGAAGCGGCCACGCGGCGCGACGCCAAGCTCCACGAGCTCGTCGACGGTCGCCTCGCTGACGCCGATCAGGCAGTCCGACCGCCGCCCGAGCACGCGCTCGATCGTCCGGTACAGACCCGTGACGGCGGGCCCGAAGTAGCCCCGCAGCACGTGCCCGTGGAACGTGTGGACGATCACCGGCCGCGGGCGGACCGTGAGCGCGGCCAGGCGCCCGAGCGCGCCGGCCTTGGCGGTGTGCGTGTGGACGATGTCGGGCCGGAACCGCCGCACCGCGCGGATCAGCTCGCCGAGCGCGCGGGCGTCCCGCACCGGCGACAGCTCAGGCCCGAGGAACCGCAGCTGGCGCATCGCGGCGCCGCGCGTGGCGGCGAGGTCCGCGCCGCTCTCCTCGCCCGCTTTCGGCGCGCCGGTCAGCAGCAGCGACTCGTAGCGCGCCCGCGGCAGCCGCCCGCCCAGGATCGACACGTGGTGGGCCGGCCCGCCGAGGTTCATCCGGGCGATCACGCGGAGCACCCGGACGGGGCGGTCCGCCTGCGGCGTGGTCAAGCGGCGATCGCGGACTGCAGCCACTCGAACTCAGCGCGCAGGCCGTCCGCGAGGCTGACCTGCGGGTCGAAGCCGAGCGCGAGGCGAGTGGAGGCGGTGTCGGCCGACGTGTGCCGCACATCGCCGTGCTCGCTGCTCTGGTACTGCACGTCGAGCTCGCGGCCGGCGTACTCGCCGATCAGGTCGAGGACCTCGCGGAGCGTGGTGCGCGCGCCGCCGCCGACGTTGAAGACCTGGCCCGCCACGCCCGCAGCGGTCGCCGCGGCCTTGGTCGCGTCGACGACATCGTGCACGTAGGTGAAGTCGCGCGACTGGAGGCCGTCGCCGAAGATCGTCAGGGGTGTGCCGTCGAGCGCCGCGCGGCAGAAGATGTGGAACGCCATGTCGGGGCGCTGGCGGGGGCCGAAGACGGTGAAGTACCGCAGCGAGACCGTCTCCAGGCCGTAGTTGGCGTGGTACAGCCGCATCAGGTGCTCCCCGGCGAGCTTGGTCACGCCGTACGGCGACATCGGCCCAGGGGTCGCGTCGACCGGCGTCGGCAGCGTCTCGGCGTCGCCGTAGATCGACGACGACGAGGCGTAGACGATCCGCGGCTGGCTCGGGAGCGCGCGCGCCGCTTCGAGCAGCTGCTGGGTCGCCACGACGTTGTTCTGGGTGTAGCGCTCGAACCGCGACCCCCAGCTGGACCGCACGCCCGGCTCGGCCGCGAGGTGGAACACCTCGTCGACGCCGTCGAGCAGCTCCCGCAGGTCGCCGCGCGAGAGGTCGATCGGGACGAACTCAAACGAGTCGTAGTCCTGGCAGAGGTGCAGGTTGACGAGCTTCTGGCGGCGCGCGTAGTTGTCGTTGAAGCAGTCGATGCCGGTCACGTCGTGACCGTCGAGCAGCAGGGATTCCGAGAGGTGCGAGCCGATAAAGCCGGCGCACCCGGTGACGAGGATCTTGGCCATCGGGTTTCGTGCGGGGAGCGGAGCGGGCGGGCCGCGCTCAGCGCGCCACGCCGATCTTACGCATCGCGCCGCGCAGGTCGATCACGACCGGGAGGCCGTCGAGGAGCTCGCCGTGGTCGACATCCGGGTGGGCGGTCGCGATCACCGCTGCGTCGCAGCCGTCGACGGCGTCCTCCGGCGAGACGCTCACCAGGTTGGCTCCGAGGGTCGGCACGTACGGGTCGCTGTAGACCACGTCGCCGCCCATCTCCCTCAGCAGGGTGATGATCTTCAGCGCGGGGCTCTCGCGCACGTCGCCGACGCCTGCCTTGTAGCTCACGCCGAGGATCGCGATCCGCGAGCCGCGCACCGGCTTGCCATCGTCGTTGAGCGCCCGCACGACACGGTTGACGCACTCGTACGGCATCTCCTGGTTGACCTCGCCGGCCAGCTCGATGAAGCGGGTCGTGAGGTCGAACTTGCGGGCCTGCCACGAGAGGTAGAACGGGTCGACCGGCAGGCAGTGCCCGCCCATGCCGGGGCCGGGCTCAAAGCGCATGAAGCCGTAGGGCTTGGTGGAGGCGGCGTCGACGACTTCCCAGATGTCGATGCCCATGCGCTCGCAGAGCATCGACATCTCGTTGACCATGGCGATGTTCACCGAGCGGAAGATGTTCTCGTGCAGCTTGGTGAGCTCAGCGACCTCTGGGCTCGAGACGCGCACGATCTCATCGCAGACCTCGGCGTACAGCGCCTCTGCGGCGTCGCCGCAGGACTCCGTGAGCCCGCCGACGACCTTCGGCGTGGTGCGGAGCGTGTAATCGGTCCGGCCCGGGTCGACGCGTTCCGGGGAGAACGCCAGCGGGTAGTCCACGCCTGCCTTCAGGCCCGACGTCTTCTCCAGGATGGGCGCGAGAAGGTCGCGGGTGGTCCCGGGGAACGTCGTCGATTCGAGCACCACGAGCTGGCCCGGCCGCAGGATCCGCGACAGCGACCAGCCGGCCGCCCGGAGCGGCTGCAGGTCGGGCTCGCGGTTCTCCGACAGCGGCGTCGGCACGCACACGATCACCGCGTCGGTGCCCGCGAGCGGCTCGTAAGCCGTGTCGGGCGTGATCCGGTGGCTGACGGCCTGAAGCCGGTCGGACGGGATGTCCTCGATATAGGACTCACCGCGGCGGAGCTTGGCGACGCGCTCTGGCGCGAGGTCGACCGCCACGACGTCGTGCCCTGCCTCTGCGAACGCCACCGCAAGCGGCAGTCCGACGTATCCCAGTCCGATGACTCCAACGTTCAAGCGACCGCTCCCCTTACAACCCGGTTTGCTCGGTGACTGATGTCACGGCGGTGGTGGCAACGCTATAGGACGTCGCCCTGGCTGGCGCGCTTGGGCCCAGCTGGGCCGGTCAGACCTGCGCGTCGAAGCGGAACTTCAGCAGGGCGCGGAGCGCCTTGATGCCGTCGCGCCACGTGATCTTCTTGCCCTCGTCGAACGAGCGGCCGAAGTACGAGATCGGCACCTCGTAGAGGCGGATCTCGTGGCGGCGCAGCACGCGGGCGGTCATCTCCGGCTCGATGCGGAAGTCGTTGGCGCTCAGTTTGAGGCTGCGGATCAGCTCGCCGCGGAAGGCCTTGTAGCCGACTTCCATGTCGCTCAGCGTCGTGTTGAACAGCGCGCGCGTGATCAGGGTGAGGAACTTGTTGCCGACGTAGTGCAGGAACAGGTGGGCGCGCTGCGGCTGGCCGCCGGCGAACCGCGAGCCGTAGACGACATCGGCGTGGCCGGTGACGAGCGGCTCCAGCAGCGCGGGCAGGTCGGCGGGGTCGTACTCCAGGTCGGCGTCCTGGATCAGGACGATGTCGCCCTCGCTGGCGGCGATGCCGGCCCGCACCGCGGCGCCCTTGCCCATGTTCTTGGGCTGCGGCAGCGACCGGACGATCGTGCGCCCTTCGGAGAACTCAGACGCCAGCGACGCGGCGATCTCGATGCTGCGGTCCTTCGAGCCGTCGTCGACGATCAGGATCTCCTTGGCCACGTCGAGCTGCGCGACGCGGCGGACGACCTGCTCCAGCGTGACCTCCTCGTTGTACACGGGGATCAGCACGGAGACGAGAGGGTCCGTGATCGGCGTCGGGCCAGGGATGTGGCTGGCTTGGAGCGGCGGAATGGTCGTCGTCATGCGGAAGGCAGCAGGTTAACGGCGCGCGGCGGGCAAATGCGTTGCCCCGTGCGCGACTATCCACGCTGGCTGCGGAGCTCAGCTTCGAGACGCTCGACGTTTGCCTGGTCGCGCTGGCCGACGACGCGCGCGGGTGCGCCAAGGGCGATGCTCCAAGCCGGGATGTCACGCGTCACGACGGAGCCGGAGCCGATGATGGCGCCGTCGCCGATGGTCACGTCGGGGTGCACCACCGAGTTCGTGCCCACGACGGCGTGGCGGCCGATCTCGATGCGCCCGCGGTGGACCGACCTGAACTCGTCCGGGATGGTCGGTCCAGTCAGCCCGGAGCCGTCCATGATGTCGGTGCCCGTGACGAGGCGGGTGCCTGCCGCGAGCCCGGCGAAGTCGCCGAGGACGCATTCGCCCTGCCCGATGATCGACACGAACCCGGCGATGTGGACGTGGTCTCCGATCGTCAGGCCGGCGCGCCCGTCGATGAACACGAAGTCGTCGACGATGACGTGGCTTCCGACCCGCATCGCCTCCGCGCCCAGGATCTGGGTGTGGCCGTAGATCGTCACGTCGTCGCCGCAGGCCGCGAAGGGGAAGCGCTCGCCGCTGAAGTTCGTCATGAGGCGCCAGTCTGCTGGTAGACCGCTGCCGTGGCGGTGCCGGTGATCGCCGCGACCTCGTCGGCGGTGAGGTCGTCGGCCATCGGGAACGAGAGGGTGCGGCTCGCGAGCTCTGTGGTCACGGGCAGCGCTCCGGAGCGCACGGCGCCGCGGAATGGCGGCAGCGTGTGGAGCGGGCGGTCGAAGTAGGTGCGGATCTGGACGCCCGCTGCTTTGCCTGCGCGGAGGACCGCCGCCCGGGCGGCTGCGGTCGGCGCGAGCGCTGGCACGAACTGCCAGGTCGGCTCGGAATCGAGGTCCTGGAAGGAGAATCCGGCCGGCTCGAGGGCCGCCCGCATCCCGGCCGCGAGGCGCCGGCGGGTGGCGAGCGTGGCGTCGAACTCCTCGAGGGCGGCCAGCGCCGCAGCGGCAGGCCACTCGGCGAGCTTGGCGTTGAGCCCGATGCCGCCCGTGACGTGCCCGTCCTCGAACCCGAAGTTCGACAGCCGGCGGACGTCGGCGGCCAGCTGCGGGTTGGCCGTCGCGACGAAGCCGCCTTCGCCGACGGCGAACGGCTTGGTGGCGTGCATCGAGAACACCTCGGCGTCGCCGAGGTGGCCGGCCTCGCGCCCGGCCGCGTCGCGCGCGCCGAAGCCGGCGGCGGAGTCGACGATGAGCGGCACCCCCGCATCGCTGGCGAGCTGCTCCCAGCGCTGGGAGGCGGCCAGCGGCGGCGG
Source organism: Actinomycetes bacterium (assembly GCA_023404805.1). Taxonomy (GTDB): domain Bacteria; phylum Actinomycetota; class Thermoleophilia; order Solirubrobacterales; family Solirubrobacteraceae; genus JAGIBJ01. The sequence goes on from JAEYAL010000295.1 coordinate 11,112, forward strand.
CGCGCCGAAGGTGGTGCAGGCCAGGACCGCGGCGATCGACCCGCCGCGTTCGGCGAGCACCCTCTCCAGCGCGTCAGGCGACATCGACCAGTGGCCGGGGTCGACATCGACGAAGACCGGCTCTAGCCCGGCCCACGCGATCGCCGACCCGGTCGCGGCAAAGGTGTAGGACGGGACCACGACCTCGCGCTGCTGCGGCGCCTGGCCGCCCGTGCAGGCCCGCAGCGCGAGCAGCAGCCCCAGCGTGCAGTTGGCGACCGGCACGGCTTGTGCGGGCGCCCCGATCCGCTCGGCCAGCCGTGCCGAGAGCAGCTCGTGGCAGGGCCCGAAATTGGTGTAGTAGCGCCGCTCCTCAGCCAGGGCGTAGTACCGGGCGGTGGCCTGGACCGACGGCAGCCGTGGCCGCTGGAAGGGGATCATGCGGCCGCGTCCTTCCACAGCTTGGAGGGCCAGTAGTCCGCCACGATCTCGTCGGTCATCGAGAACCGCACGCCGGCCTCGAGCATCCGGCGGGCGCGGTTCCAGTCTCCCGGCTCGCCGAAGGCCGGCGCGAACAGCTCGAACTCAAAGCACCGCAGCCCGGCGTGCTGCAGCGCCTGCTGCCAGCCGAAGTGGTGCAGCTCGGGTGGGAAGGTGCCGTGGTCCCAGGACTGCGCCTCGTCCGGGTGGTGGTAGCGCGACCGGCCGTACGCGACCTCCGCGTTGGTCGTGCGCGCGAGCTCGAGCAGCTTTGCGATGCAGTCGGGGCGATAGGCGTCGTCGTCGTTGAGCACCGCGATCCACTGGCCGCTCGCCAGCGCGAACGCCCGGTTGAGGGGGTACGTCCCCGCGGTGAACCAGAAGTCGGGCTCGCGATCGGGGTACGGGCCGCGCTGCGTGAGGTTCTCAAAGCGCAGGCGTGCGTCGTCGAAGCCGCCGATCACCTCCGCGGTGGCCGTCGGCGAGACGTCGCCGACCACGATCACCTCGACGTGCTCATGGGTCTGCCCGAGGGCGGACGGGATCGACCGCTCCCGCAGGCCCGCATGGTTGTCGTAGGTCGGGATCAGGATCGACACGAGCGGGTCGGCGTCGGTGTACGCCGCCGCGTACGCCTCGCCGGCGCGGAGGGCGGCGAGGTCGCGCCGCGCGCGGACTGGGTCCTCGGCCGCCGCGCGGACGGCAGCGACCGTGCGGTCGGTGGCCGCCTGCAGGTGGTCGACGAACCCCTGCGACGTCATCACCCGCTGGTGGTGCATGTCGCGGTGGATCGCCTCGTGCTGGTCGAGCTTCGCGCTCAGCGCCGTGTTTTGCTCGCGCAGATCGGCCAGCTCCTGGCGCAGCCCGGGGAGCTCGCTGGCCTCGCGCCGGAGCTCGCCGACCTCGTGCCGGATGTCGCCGACCTCGTGCCGGATCTCCCTGAGCGCGCGCTGGCTCTCGCGCAGCGCGTTCCTCAGGTCGCGAATGCGCAACATTCGGCGATCATAGGTCGCGCGGGCGCGGAGTCACCGCACGCGCAGCAGCTCGGCGTGGTCCCAGCACACCGTGCCGCCGGCGATCGGCCGCAGCAGGATGCCAAGCACGGGATCGGGGCCCTTGATCACGCCAGAGGCGGTGGTGCCGGGCTGGACGGTCGTCGCGAAATCGGGCAGCAGGCCGTAGCTCTGGCCGTCGCGGTCGACCATCACGTCGACGCCGGAGGGCGTCGAGTCCTTCGCGGCGGTGAGGCGCACGAGCTGGACGCCGCCTGGGTTCTTCTTGCCGGGCGGCAGCCGCAGCTCGATGTCGACGCCCGGCTTGCAGGGGCCCTTCGGCGGCGAGATCTCGGCGATGGTCTCCGTCTCGAAGGTCTCCAGGCGCCCGTCGTCGGTCGGGATGAACAGCTGCGGGCGGTCGGTGCCCACGTAGACGTTCGGGGCGGCGATCCGCAGGACCTCGCGGAGCTGCTCGTACGGCGGCTCGAGGATCAGCCCGAAGGCGAACGGAGCGGTGCTGGCCATCACCCCGGCGCGCCCCGCCGTGTGCGTGGCGCCGAGCCGGGTGGCTTCCGCCTTGATCGTGCGCAGGTAGGTGCGGGCGTTCTTGGCGGGCCAGTCGTCGTGTAGGCGCTTGTAGCCGTCGAGCGTCAGCGCCAGGAAGACCGCGCCGGCGGCGCCGGCGCCGGCGCGCACCAGCGTCGGCGACAGGCGGCGTTCGCGCCGCTCGGGCAGCGCGGTCGAGAACGCCGCAGCGAGCATGAGCGGCAGGACGAGGATCGTCTCGGCGTCGTAGCGCAGGTCGTCCGGGATGCCTGCGCCGTATTCGGCGAGGCGTCCGCTCCCGATCAGCGCGGCGTTGACGGCGACGGCGATCAGGCCGAACGCCCAGGCCCGCCAGGCGCGGGGCCGGAGCCAGACCGAGAGCGCGAGCAGCCCAGCGACGGCGAGCTGCCCGGCGGCGACGGCCAGGTCGGGGCGCAGGCCGTCTGCGCCCCCGGCCCAGGCGCCGGCGAGCAGGGGAGCGGTCCCGACCAGCCAGACGTTCTTCGCGTACTCCAGCCAGGCCGACAGCGGCGCGGGCTTGGTCGTGACGCCGGCGCCGCCGGCGTTGATGAGCAGGTAGTAGGCGATGCCGATGGCGGCGTACCCCGCCCACAGCAGCGCGTCCTCCCGCAGCGTCCGCACGCTGAGCGTCCGCACGCTGAGCGTCCGCCCGCTCGTGCCAGCGAGATAGAAGAAGAACCCGGCGTAGAGCGGGGTCAGCAGCGGCTTCTCGTAGAAGGCAAGCGCCGCCGCGAACGCAGCCAGCGCGGTGATGAGCCACAGCGGGTTCCGGCGCTCCTGCCAGCGCAGCGCGGCCGCGATGGAGACGAGCGTCCCCGCGATGGAGGGCGCGATGTGCGCGCCCGACGCCAGCCACTCGACGGCCCGCACCCAGACCGGCGACGCGGCGAAGCCGACCGCGAGCACCACCGGCAGCCAGCGGCGCCCGCTGACCCGCCAGGTGATGTCGGCGACGGCGGCCGCGCCGATGCCGACGGCGGCGAGCAAGATCAGCTGCGACGCCGTGTAGCTGAAGCCCGACTTCATCACGAGCCAGTCGATGACGCGGTGCCCGGGGGCGAGGTGGCCGAAGTAGCGCTGGGTCAGGAGCTCCTTTCCGATCCCGAGGTCGCGGGCGCGGCCGAGGTTGCTCCAGTCGTCGGCGAAGAAGTAGCTCCCGGCCGACGCGATGAACACGGCGGTGAGCGCCGCCAGGATCCCGGCAGCCGTCCAGAGGACCGGGAGCGGCGGCCGGCCAGCCGCGGCTTCGGCTGCTGGCTCGGTGGCGGCAGGAGAGTCGGCTTCGGAGACCGTGGACACGGCCGGAACCGTATCGGGACACCGCACGCACCGTTGCGCTGTCTAATCTTGCCGCCATCGACGCCGCCGAACAGCCCGCCCGCCGTTCTTGGCGGCCCAGTCCGTCGGCGGTCCTCGCCTCCATCACCGCGATCTGGGTGGTGCTCGCGCTCGCGGTCGCCGTGCTCACCCCGGCCTTCGAGGCCAACGACGAGCAGGACCACCTCAAGAACGTCCGCACCCTGGCGAGCGGGCAGTGGTACCGGCTGACGCCGGGCTCCGGCTTCGAGGCGCATCAAGCGCCGCTGTACTACTTCGGCCTCACGGTCTGGGGGAAGGCGTTCGCGGTCGGGCCGACGGAGCCAGAGCTCAAACCCGCTCCCGACGGCGGCGTGATGCACGGCATCTACGACCACACCGGGCCCAAGGAGGGTCGCGACCAGCGCCGCGTCGTGCTGTTCCGGCTCCCAAGCGTCGTCTTCGGCCTGCTCACGATCCTGCTCACGGCCGCAGCGGCCCGGAGGCTCAGCGACGATCCTTGGTCGCCCGTCGTCGCGGCGGCGTTCGTCGCGGGCGTGCCGAAGTTCACGTTCCTTTCGGGCGTCGTGAACAACGACAACCTCTCGAACGTCCTCGGCGGCGTCGGCGTGCTCCTGCTCGCCATCGCGCTCGCGCGCGCTGACCGAACGAGCCGCCAGCGGCTGTGGCTGGCCGCCGGCCTCGGTCTCACGGCGGGGGCGCTCGTCCTGACGAAGATCTCAGCGCTGCCCGCGGCGGCGATGCTGGTGCTCGGCCTCCTGCTCGTGCCGGGCGAGCGCTGGCAGACGAAAGCCCGTTGGACCGCCGTGTTCGCGGCGGCGGCGCTCGCCGTCTGCGGCTGGTGGCTCATCCAGAACCAGGTCCGGTACGGCGACCCCTTCAACGGCCAAGCGAGCAAGGAGTACCTCGAGGCGCTCTTCCCGCCGTTGTTCGACGTCGGCTCCTTCTCGCACCAGGCGTTCGACATGGTGCCCCGCGAGACGTGGCGGTCCTTCTGGTACATCTCGGGCCACAACCAGTTCTTCTGGCGCGACCTCTACTACCTGCCGTTCTGGATCGTGCTCTTCGCGAGCCTCATCGCGCTCGCTGCGCCGCTCAAGAACCGGCCGCTGCCGGCCCCGGGCCGCGCCCTCATCGCGTTCTCGGCGTTCGCGCTCGCGGCGATGGCGTCGATCTGGGTGCTCGGCATCCAGACGACCACGAGCCAGGCGCGCGTCGCCTTCCTCGCGCTCCCGGCGATCGGGTTCCTCTTCGCCGGCGGGCTCGAGCGGGTCCGGCTGCCGGTGGTCGCCCGGTTCGCGCTGCCCGCGCTCGGCCTGATCGCGGCGTTCCTGGCGATCCGGCACGACATCATCGGCCCGTACGGCCTGTGATCTTCCACCTCGGAGCGCCCCGTAGCGTCTCCCTTCACCTCACCCGGCCGCCCGCAGGCAGGTCAAGTTGAGAGACTGTCCGCGTATGCAGTCACCGACGACCTGTCTCACATGAAGCTGCTCATCACCGGTGGCGCCGGCTTCATCGGCTCCTCGCTCGCGCTTCAGCTGGCGGAGCGCCACCCGGACTGGCAGATCACCGCGCTCGACAACCTCTACCGGCGCGGCTCCGAGCTGAACCTCCCGCGTCTGAAGGCGGCGGGCGTCAAGTTCGTCCATGGCGACATCCGCATCCAGGAGGACCTCGCCGGCCTCGACGAGTTCGACGCGCTCGTGGAGTGCTCGGCTGAGCCGTCCGTCCGGGCAGAGGGCGACATCCTCATCCCGGTCAACCTGACCGGCGCCCACCACTGCTTCCAGGCCGCTGCGCGCTTCGGCGCCCAGGTGATCTTCCTCTCGACGAGCCGGGTCTACCCGGTCAAGCCGATCGAGGGACTGGTCTACGACGAGCTGCCGACCCGCTTTGAGCCCGCAGCCGAGCAGGCGCTGCCGGGTGTCGGCCCGGACGGCATCAGCGAGGAGTTCCCGCTGACGGGTGCCCGCACGGTCTACGGCGCGACCAAGCTCGCCGCCGAGCTGCTGCTGCAGGAGCACCAGGCTGAGTGGACCATCAACCGCTTCGGCGTCGTCGCCGGCCCGTGGCAGATGGGCAAGGTCGACCAGGGCGTCTTCACGCACTGGCTGCTGTCGGCCGTGTTCGGCAAGCCGCTGAAGTACTTCGGCTATGACGGCAGCGGCCGCCAGGTGCGCGACCTGCTGCACGTCGACGATCTCGTCGACCTCGTCGAGCTGCAGCTCGGGGACCGCGCCAAGTGGAACGGCCAGACCTTCAACGCCGGCGGCGGCCGCAGCAACTCGCTGTCGCTCCTCGAGCTCACGGGCGCCGTCGAAGACATCACGGGCATCAAGCTCGACGTCGGCTCGCAGCTGGGCACGCATCCGACCGATGTGCGCTGGTACGTGACCGACAACGCAACCCTCACCGAGTTCTCGGGTTGGTCTCCCAAGAAGACCGCCCTCGGTACCCTCGCTGATATTCACGACTGGCTCCGCGAGCACGAGTCCGTCGTCCGCAACTCGCTCACCTGATCACATGCCTATCGCCATCGTCACCGGTTCCGGCGGACTCATCGGCTCGGAGTCCGTGCGCACGCTCACCCGCGAGGGCTTCGACGTCATCGGGGTCGACAACGACATGCGCGCCTCGTTCTTCGGCGAGGCAGCGTCGACCAGCGCGACGACCGCCGAGCTCAAGGGCGAGTTCGACACCTTCCGCCACGCCGAGCTCGACATCCGCGACCGCGAGGGCATCGACAAGCTGATCAAGGACGCCGGCCCCGACCTCGAGCTGATCGTGCACACGGCGGCGCAGCCGTCGCACGACTGGGCGGCGCGCGATCCGCACACCGACTTCACCGTCAACGCCCTCGGCACGCTCAACCTGCTGCAGTCCACGCGCGACCACAAGCCCGACGCGACCTTCGTCTTCACCTCGACGAACAAGGTCTACGGCGACCGCCCGAACTTCCTGCCGCTCGTCGACACCGGCCTGCGCCTGGAGCTGCCCGAGGACCACGAGTACTACGGCGGCGTGCCGACCTCCATGTCGATCGACCACACCACGCACTCGGTGTTCGGCGCCTCCAAGGCTTCCGCCGATCTGCTCGTGCAGGAGTACGGCCGCTACTTCGACATGCCCACCGTCTGCTTCCGCGGCGGCTGCCTCACCGGCCCGCAGCACGCCGGCGCCGAGCTGCACGGCTTCCTGTCCTACCTCGTGAAGTGCGCCGTGACCGGCAACCACTACACCGTGTACGGCTACGACGGCAAGCAGGTCCGCGACAACATCCACTCGTTCGACGTGGTCCAGGCGTTCCTGCACTTCCACCGCGACCCGAAGGCCTCGGCCGTCTACAACCTGGGCGGCGGGCGCGAGAGCAACATCTCGATGCGCGAGGCCGTGCTCAAGTGCGAGGAGCTCACGGGCCGCCCGATGAACATCTCGTTCGGCGGCGACGCCCGCATCGGCGACCACCGCTGGTGGATCTCCGACCTTGACGCGTTCAAGCGCGACTACCCGACGTGGGGCCTGACCCGCTCGATGGACGACGTCCTCGGCGAGATCCACGCTGCCGCCGTCGCAGCGACCGCTACGGTCTAAAGCCCAAGACGCGTCCAGGGGGATCAGCCGTCTCATGAAGTTCTCTGTCGTCATTCCCGCCCACAACGAGGCAGGCTCCATCGAGGAGACGCTCGTCGGCGTCGCCGGGACGCTGAAGACGGCGGAGATCCCGTTCGAGGTCGTCGTCGTCGACGACGCGTCGAGCGACGGCACCAGCGAGGTGGTGGCGAAGGTCGCCGAGCGCTGGCCCGAGATCCGCTGCGTGCGCTCGCACAACCCGGGTGGCTTCGGCTACGCCGTGCGCGCGGGCCTCGACGTGTTCGAAGGCGACGCGGTCGCGATCGTGATGGCCGACGCCTCCGATGATCCCGCCGACCTCGTCAAGTACTACCGGCTGCTCGAGGCCGGCTACGACTGCGCCTTCGGCTCGCGCTTCATGCGCGGCGGGCAGACCATCGGCTACCCGAAGTTCAAGCTGTTCATGAACCGCCTCGTGAACACCGGCATCCAGCTCATCTTCGGCCACGGCTACAACGACACCACGAACGCGTTCAAGGCCTACCGCCGCGAGGTCATCGAGTCGGTCCAGCCGCTCGTGAGCCCGCACTTCAACCTCACGGTCGAGATCCCGCTCAAGGCCGTGATCCGCGGCTACTCCTACGCGATCACGCCGATCTCCTGGCGCGACCGCACGGCGGGCACGAGCAAGCTCAAGCTCAAGGAGATGGGCTCGCGCTACCTCTACATCGTCCTGATGACCTTCGCCGAGCACCACCTCTCCCGCGGCGACTACCGCCGCGGCGAGGTCGAGCGCCAGCGCTGGCGCGCCGGCACGCCGGCGGCGCTGATCAACGACGTCCCGAAGTAAAGGGCTAGCCGTGCGGCAGCCCTCGGGCTGCTGCACGGTGCTGTCAGCTTCGCTCTATCGCGGCGGAACGAACCGAACAACGCGCGACGTGCTCCGCGACCTGCTGCGGTCTGGGCGGTAGTACTGCGCGTAGATCGACTGGCCGTCGCAGGCGAGCTGCGCGCCGCCATGGTCGTAGCTGATCGTCTCGTCGAGCTGGGGCACGGATGCCGTCCAGCCGGGCAGGGCCGGATCGGCCGGGACCCAGCGCAGCGTCCACGTGTCGACGGGATGGCCTGTTTCGAAAGATTCGCCTTCGAGGAGCGCGACACCGCGATCGGAAGCGCAGAACGACTGCAGCCCGACCCGGCCGTCATAGTCGTCTCTGCTCGTCGCGAGGCGGCGCCAGCCAACCTCCGGATGGTCGGCCGAGAAGACCGATAGGGCCGACGCGTTCACTTGGCCTTTGTCGCGGTCCGCGCTCGTGCCGGAAGGGGCAACCGAGCGGATGGCGAGGGTCGGGCCGCGGAGCACCGCAGTCGAGGCCCCGCAGTCCGGCAGAGGAGGGATGGCTGGGAGGACTCCTGCCACAGCGAACACGCACCGCGACGGCGGAGCCTTGGCAGGGTCCGCCGGAACCGTCATGTCCGGTTCCACCGCGGTCTCCACGGAAGCCGCGCCGTCGACGGCCTGGGGCTGGACCGAGGGCGCCCACTCGGTAGCCGTTCGACGCAAGGTCGTCGGCGATCGCAGAGTAGTGGAGCTCGTGCCGTCGACCGGTCGCCTGCGGACGGTCACGAGCCTGGTGACCGGGCGACCCGTCCGCAGGTCGGTCTGGCGGCGGAGGCTCAGGGTGAGCTGCCCCGGAAGCCACGCGCGCCGCGTGCTGCCGTCAGGCTGCCTGACCGCGATGCGACGGCTGCCGCGCCGTTCGTCGTCGATCCACGCGACGTAGCCGTAGCCCGCGGTCAGGCCGTAGCCCGTGTCGAGTTTCGCTCCGGAGATCGAGCGCTCGGTCACTGGCGCTGCCACGGCCGTTCCGGCCGACATCGCGAGGAGCGCGGCGCTGCAGCACGTGGCCATGATTGGTGCCGTTTTGTCCATGGAACGTTTGAACACTGGGCGGCGCCAGCTGTTGCGGTCGCTACGTGTGCAGACGCGTGCCACACTGCGCCGATGACTGCGTTGGTCGCTGACCCGCTTCGCACGGCGATCCTCGACGCCGCTCTGGCCGCGTTCACGCTTGAGCCGGTCAACCGCGTGAAGGTGGCCGGGATCGCCGATGCCGCGCACGTCTCCGTCGGCGCGATCTACCACCACTTCGGCGACAAAGAGGGGTTGCACGCGGCCGTGGTCGAGCGCCTGATGGAGGGCCTCGTCGAGGGGCGGATCCGTCCGGTCCTCCGATCAGACAAGCCGCCCAGCGAGAAGCTGATCGATGCCACTTGCGCCTACGTCCGCTTCTTCGAGTCCGAGCCTGACAACTTCAGGCTCCTGGCTGAGGTGCAGCACGACGCTGCGCAGAGCGAGAACGCGCTGCGGTTCCGGCGTTCGACGATGCGGATGGTGACGTCGCTGCTCGCGGAGACCATCGACGTGGCGAGAGCGGGGCAGGCCGCAGGCGAGCTGCGGACGGCGCCGCCCGGCGAGCAGGTGCTGCTGATCTGGGCTTCGATCTACGGCCTGTGCGCGCTGAGCCAGCGCTTTCCCTCTCCGGTGGAGGGGGCAGCTGGCCGTCCGAATCTGGAGGAGGTCGCCGTCGGGCTCGTCCATCTCGCTCTGATGGCCGACTGACGACGCCGGGCGCTCCGGTCATCGGAGCTCTATCCGATACGTTCCGAATCGGATTCGGGGCGCGGCTCGTAGCTTCGTTGGACCGGTGCCGTGCGCGCCGTCGTCCCCACCCCGCGAATCTCGGAGCACCGATGTCTCGTTCACTGATGGCTGCCGCGGCGGCCTGCGCCGCTTTGCTACTGCCGACCTCTCCTGCGATGGCCAGCACGGCGGGCACGATGGAGCCCGTTATGACGCTCGCGGGCGCAGATCCGTACTGCAGCCCGGACTCGTCGCTCTCGTCGGGGCTGGCCGAGGTGCTGACGTCGTCGCTGATCGCGCCGGGCACCGACTGGTACACGAAAGGCGCCCGGCCGCTGAGCACCGACATGGTCAGCGCGTGGGTCTCGCCCGCGCAGGGCGGAACGTACGACCAGTGCGGCAAGTCCGCCAACCTGTTGGCCCAGGCGTTCTACCAGCGGCTGCTCTCGTTCCGCAACACGCTCCAGGCCCGCTATCCCGCGAAGAACATCACGAAGGTCGACGTCGTCGGCGTGTCGTACGGGACCACGATCTCGCGTCTGTGCATCCAGACCAATCCGGACTGCGCGGCGCTGGTCGACGACTGGATCGGTGCCGTCCCACCCTCCCACGGCACCACCTACTTCAGCGGGTCCAACTGCTACAACCTCGGGCCCTACAAGTTCGAGTGTCTCGCCGCCCAGCCCAACGGGCAGGTCGTCAATGACATGAACGGCGTGGGGAAGAGCGGCGACGAGACGCCGTACGGCGAGAAGGACCCCGGCGGCTGGATCGAGTACACGACGCTGCGAGCGCAGAACGACGGCGTCATCTTCCCGGTTGGGACTGAGAAGCTCATCGGCGCCTCGAACTTCCAGGTGATCTTCCCGGCCGGCGGTTCGGTGAGCACCCACGCGAACTGGTCGGGGACGGGAGCGGGCTGCGCGGGCTCGAGCGCCTGGAACCAGAGCGGCACGACCGAGGCGATCGCCGCGGAGCTCCTCGACGTGATCGACCGCTCCGGCCGCCTCGCGACGCGCGACAGCGTCCCCGACTTCGCGCTGAGCTGCAACTGGCCCAACTAGGCCGCAGCCGCTGGTGGACCCTCGGACCTCGGCCTCACGGTCGAGGTCCGAGGCTCACCACGCCCAGACTGAGACGGGGCGGCCTTCGACGTCTTCTTCCTTGAACTCGATCACGAGCTGACCGCCGTGGTAGCGCAGCGCGAAGTAGTCGTCTTCTTTGGGCTTCCCAAGCATCGCGACGATCTGCGCGCGGTCGAGCTTGTCGATCACGTGGCAGTCATCGAGCCCGCGGGACTGAAGCTGCCACTGGCTGCGGTTGGCGGAGGTGAACGCGGCCCGGTCGAACTGGAACTCGTCGCAGTTGGTGAAGGGCTGCGCTGAGCCGCTGCCTGCGAAGAGCACCGCGACCATCAAGCCGGTGAACAGCGCGGTCAGGGCGCTCGGAAGCACGATCCACCCGCGTCGCGAGAGCCGCCGGCCGGTCGCGGCGAAGCGCAGCAGCGCGACCACGCCGGTGAACAGCAGCGTCACCGCATACACCACGCCGATCGACACGGCGGCGCCTTGGAACGTCCCTGTCCACGTGTCGGGTGCAGATCCGTACTCGCGCCCGGAGTCGTAGGCGTTCGGCACCTGCGCGATGTGGCCGACGAGCAGCAGCGCGCCGAACGCGACGACCACGAACACTCCGAGGAGCGCGAGTCCCGCGAAGCCGGCCCCGACCCGCTGTCCATTCCGCGAGGCCGACTTGAACTCCAGTGCCGATTCGTTGTGTTGCCGCTCAGCGATCATGCCGACAACGTAGATTCGCGCCGGCGGCCCGGGGCGGCGGTTCACCGCCATCGTGCGCCGGTCGACCGCCAGGCGGCTGCGGCCGACCACCGCTCGGAGGCGACCTGCGTTGCTTAATCTATTCGAGTTGCAGCCTCCGGTCTTTTGATCTATAAAGGCACCAGGTTGCCTAATTGGCATGATTGCCCAACGAGCGCAAGCCCGCGAGTTTATGCAAGCAATAGAGTTTCAGCGAGAGGCGGCGCGACGCCTTCCTAATCTGCTGGCCGAGCTTTTCGACGAGGAGCCAGGTCGCATGGAGGTCGCGCTCGAGACCGGACCAGATCACGGGTACGACGCCCAAATCGATGCATACGGCCGCCACTGGTTGTTTGCGTTCAAGAGTTCCAGCAGCCCGGGGATCGTCGCCGCTGCGGCGGCGCAGCTTGAGCGCCAAGGGCACCAGGGGCTACAGGTGCTGGTAGTGCCGTTTATGACGCCCGGCGGTGCACGGACGGCTGCTGAGCGCGGCTTGAACTGGATCGATCTGTCTGGCAACGCCGACGTGCGCGACGAGCAGCTCCGCCTGCTTGTGCAGGGTCAGCCAAACCAGTTCGCGTCCGTCGGCCGCCCGTCATCGCCGTTCGCCCCCAAGAGCTCACGGGTCGCACGCGTGTTGCTGCTGGACCCGGAGCGCTGGTGGAGGCAGAAGGAGCTGGCGGCGCAGACTGATCTGGATCCCAGCCGAATCAGCCGCGTCGTGCGGGCTCTCGATGCCGAGCAGCTGCTAGACCGCGACGGGCCGTCGCTACGGCCTCGCGATCCGGGCGCGCTTCTGGATGCGTGGAGCGACGACTACCGCTTTGACCGCCATGACGTGGTCAGTGGCCACTTGTCAGGTTCGGGGGTGGAGCTGGCGCGCGAGCTTGACGGACGCCTGGGGTCGAGCTGGAGCGGCCACGCGATGACGGGGTTGGCAGCCGCCTGGCAGCTGGACGGCTTTGCGCGGTTTCGGCTGGTTAGCGTCTACGTCGATGGGGACCCGAGAGGCGCGGCGGATGCAGCGGGTGTGCGGCTGGGGCCTCGTGGCGCCAACGTCCAGCTGGTCGGGCCCGACGATCGCGGCGTGTTTGACGGCGCCAGCGATGTGGGCGGCGTGCAATGCGCTGCCGCGCCGCAGGTGTTGCTCGATCTCGGCCAGCTTCCAGAGCGCTCGGGCGAGGCCGCCGAGCATCTGCGGGCGCAGTTGGGGTGGCGTTGACCGAGCCTCCGAAACCGCGACACAGCTCCGGCTACTCGCCAGATGAGCTCGAGCAGGTCCGCTCGGCGCTGCTGACGGTGGCCGTGACGCTCGGCAGCTTCTTGAATGACCTCTGCGTGATCGGAGGTGTAGTTCCATCGGTATTGATCGATCGGACCGGCGGCTACGACGAGCCGGTGCATGTTGGGACGAACGACCTGGACGTCGCATTGGACGTTGGCTTGCTCGACGGCGGACGGTACGCAGAACTGAGCGACCGTCTCCGCGCGGAGGGGTTCCACGCAGATGAGAGCGCGGCGGGCAACCCCGTGTTCCAGCGCTGGCGGCTGGATCATCTGAACGTCACGATCGACTTTCTTATCGAGCCGGCCGGCGAGAGGCCGGGGACGATCAAGAAGCTTGAGGCGGATTTCGGCGCGCTGGTCGCCCGGGGCGTCAATCTCGCGTTCGAAGACCGCGAGATGATTGCGGTCCGAGGGCACACGCTGGCGGGCGAGCAGCTGGTGCGGACTGTGCCGATCTGCGGGCCGGCGGCGTTTGTAGTTCTGAAGGCGTTCGCACTGGCCGGCCGCGGCGAGCCGAAGGACGCATACGACCTGGTCTACGTCCTCCGTCATTTCCCTGGGGGTGTGACGACAGTCGCCAAGCGGTTGGTGGCGTTGCGGGACCAGGTGCGCGTAAGCGAAGCGGTCGACGAGCTAGCGGTCTATTTCGCGGAAGTCGACTCAGTCGGTTCCCGCCGTGCAGCAGAGTTCGTGCTGGCGGCGGGCGCCGAGCGAGACGAGATTGATGAGCGCGCGGCAGATGACCGCGGCGTCGTGCTCGATCTCGTGGACCTCTGGCGGGCTAGCCGGTAGGCGGCCTTATCAGCTGCTGACGCCGCTGGCGGGCGCCTGCGCGGCGTCGTCGCCGGCTGCTGCGGCATCCACCGTCTGCGCCCCTGCGGCGCTCGTGGCGCCCGGCCCGTCACCGCTCGTTCCGTCGGCGCCTGCGGCCGCGCCTTCGTCGTGCGGGTCGCCGCTGCGCAGCCGCACCGCCGAGAGGCCGTAGCGGAACACCAGGATGATGGCGCCGACGATGGTGATCGGGCCGAAGAGCACGAGGCGGTAGAGGACGGCCAGGGCGAAGGTCTCATCGGCGGGGACGCCGGCGACCGAGAGCCCGAAGATCACCGCGGCGTCGAGCGTCCCGATGAAGCCCGGGGCGGCCGGGATGGCGGTCGCGAGGCTGGCGAGCACGACGACGAAGGCCGCGGCGAAGAACGGGATCTGGTCGTAGGCGGCGTCGACGACGAGCCACAGGACGAGCGCCTCCAGGCCCCAGAGGCCGAGGGAGAGCAGCAGCAGGCCCGCGCCGCGGCGGTCGAGCAGGACGCGGGTGGCGCGGGTGAACGGCCGGACCTTGTCGGCGATCGACTCGAAGTAGCCGCGCACACGCAGCTCGCGGTAGCCGATCACGACGACGCTGATGCCGAGGACGCCGAGGAAGGCGAACACGGCGGGCCACGCGCCGAGGCGGTCGCGGGCCGACCCGCTGAGGCTGAGCGCGATGAGCGCGAGGGCGAGCGCGATCACGTCGAGCAGGCGCTCCGGGATCAGCGTGCCCGCGATGGTCTTCCAGTCGCCCTTCTGGCGGCGCGCCAGCAGGCCGACGCGGATGAAGTCGCCGCCGCGCGCCGGGAGGACGGTGTTGCCCATGTACCCGACCGCGGTGAGCGCGTACGGCTCGACGCCGAGGTGTTTGAAGCCGACGGCAGACAGGATCCGAGCCCAGCGCCAACCGCGGAGCACGGCGAGCAGGAGCGTGACGCCCGCGGCGGTGAGGATCAGCGCGATCGAGCTGGCGCTCGTCGGGAACTTCGGCGTCGGCTGCGCGGAGACCCACCACGCCGTCGCCGCGACGCAGAGCAGCGACACCGCGGTGCGCAGCAGCCACGCCGGCGGCCGGCGCCGGTGCTTCTTCGGTGCAGGCTCCGGGCTGGTCATCTCAGGTGACACCTTCGTCGTCTCGGGAGCCGAGTTGGTCGTCTCGGGCGCGGACTTGGCCGTCTCGGGGGTCACGTCGCTCACAGGGCGCACACCTTCAGCTCGCCGCCGCCCGTCACCTGGACGCGCCATGGGGTCGAATCGGGGATGCGGTCGGCAGCGGGGGCGATCACAACGGGCTGGGCAGGCAGAGGGCGTTGTCCGTCGGGACCGTATCCGTCGGCAAAGCGCCGGAACGCCAGTGACGCAGGGTCGCGTGTGGTCACCACCACCTGTGCGCCGGCCGGCACGGCGACCTCGGACTGCCCGGTGCCGACCTGCGCCGACGCGCAGCCCGCCTTCGACGGCACGTCGCCTGCTGCGGGGGTGTAGAGCGCCGGAGCGCCGGCCGTGTCGACCGCAGGCGTCTCGTCGACCGCGTTGGTGCGGACGGCCTCAGCGCGCAGCAGCGTGGCGTCGGCGCCGAGCTGGGCCGCTTCGGTCGCGCCCGCCAGTTCGCCGCGCGGGTCGTCGACGAGCGGGCCGTACGCGCCGGTGATACCCGAGAGGTCGCTGGCGTGGAGCTGCGGCGCGACTTGCGCGGCCGGCAGGAAGTCGGCGGGCACCTGCGGATCCTTGAGCAGCCCGAACGCCGCGATCTGCGCGCGCAGCATCTCGGCGTTCCCGCGCAGCGCGCGGCCCTCGTTGCGCAGATCGCCCGCGCCGGCGGCCAGGAAGAACGCGGTGAGCGCGCCGAGCACGACGAGCGTCCGCGACGACGGCTGCGTGCGGCGCAGCAGCTCAAGCCCGAGCAGCACGATCAGCACGGCGCTCGGGTAGACGTAGCGCTGGGCGCCCGGCTCGCCGAGGTGCGCTCGCGACAAGGCGGTGAGCGCCCACAGCGCGAGCGGCGCGACCAGCAGCGCCGCCAGCAGCGGCGACACGCGCTGCGGCCGCGACAGCGCGAACGCCACGCCGCCGACCGCGGTCACCAGCAGCACCAGGCCGACTTCAGGACCCAGCCCCGCCAGCCCGCCGAAGCCGGCCGCGGCCATCTTGACCATGTAGTCGGGCACGTCGGCGAGGTTGGACGCCTTGCTCTGCCCGTCGCCGGCGCCGTAGGCCGCGAACCAGATCGCGTACAGCACCGCCGGGATGGCGACCGCGGCGATCTTCTTCGGCTGGCGGTCGAGGGCCGACCACACGATCGCCGCCCCGAGGAAGACCACGCCGATGCCCGAGGAGGCGACCGACAGGAGCAGCGCCAGGAGCGCGACCACACCGCTGCGGCGCCGCGGCGACGCCAGCGCCGTGAGCGCCAGGAGGCCGAACAGGATCGAGCACAAAAAGCCGATCTGGAACGGCCAGAGGAAGTCCTCGGAGCCCAGGCCGAGGCCGAGGATGAGCGCCGTGGGGATCAGCGCCGCCGGGCCGCCGAGCCGAACGGCGGCGAACCGGAACACGGCCAGGCCGACCCCGATGTGGAGCAGCGCCGTGACGGCGCGCGGCAGCCAATAGCCATCAAGGCCGCCGAGGCTGAACAGCGCCTTGTGCAGCAGCACCGGCACCAGCGAGAGGTGGCCGTTGTGGGGATCGAGCCAGGTGCCGAGGTCGCTGCCGCGGCGGGTGATGAGGAACGTCCACTCGTCGAAGAACGGCGAGGTGCCCCGCCCGGCGTACAGCGCCACGGCGAAGGTGCCGGCGGCGAGCACCGCCAAGGCCACCCAGGTCCAGCGCGGGACCTGCGTGGTGGGCTCGGCGGCCGTCATGCGACGGGCGTCTCTTTGGTGTCGAGCGCTTCGGCGTCGAGGTCGGCGAGGGCGCCGTTGCGGGTGGCCGCCGCGCCGCTGCCGCCGCCGATGACCCGGTGCAGGAGGCCGAGCAGCAGCAGGAACGGCTTGCGGGTCATGTCGCGCCGCGCCAGGCCGGCGACCGTGCGCTGCGCCTCTTCTGGCAGCAGCGGCTCCCCGGGGCCGACGAGCGAGAGGCCCGTCGGGCCGATGTCGTGGCGCAGGCCCCAGTACTTGGCGTCGAGCACGAGCGAGTCGCCGACAAAGCCGCGGCTGTCACGGCCGCGGTCGGCGATCGTCCGGCGGTAGACGGCGATCAGCTGGCTGGCGGTCGCGTCCCACGTGAGCGTGTCGGCGACGGCCTGCACCTCGGCCACCAGGCTGTCGGCCTTGGCCTGGTCGGTCAGGTACTCGTAGATCGTGGCCGCCGTCGTCTTGGCGTCCCACGGCGTGACGGTCTGAGTCACCGAGCCGAGCAGCTCCGACAGCGACGTGACGTGGGCGAAGAAGCACGGCGTCCCGGCGCTGGCGGCCTCGAACGGCAGCAGGCCGAACCCCTCGTAGGTGGTCGGGTAGAGGACGCCGGCCGCTTCCTCCACGAGCCAGTCCTTGACCTGTTCGCCGACGGCGGGCAGCACGACGACGTGCTTGGCGAGCTCCGGCCGTCCGGCGAGGTACGCGGCCTCGTCGCCGACCGACGAGCCGTGGGCGACGCTCGGTCCGGCGAGGACGAGCTTGCCCTCCCAGCCGCGCTCGCGCAGCTCCGCGAACACCTTGAGGGCGAACACGCGGTTCTTGTGGCGGAAGTCGGTGCCGAGCACGAGCAGGAACGGCGAGTCCTGCAGCTCCGGCGCCTCGGACGGCGGCTCGGGCGCGGCGGCGTGCGAGCCGTTCAGGGTGCTGTGGTCCACGCCGATGTGGACGACGCTGGTGCGCTGCGGCGGCGCCAGCTCCTCCGTGATCGCGTCCTTGGCGGCGTGCTCAGAGAAGAACACGATGTGATCGGCGAGCGCGAGCGACTCGCGGGTGAACTGCCGCAACGAGCGCCACTGCTTGGCGCTCGGGAAGTAGCTGGGGTTGCGGTAGGCGATCAGGTCCTGGTGGGTGATCACCACGCGGTTGCCGAGGCGGGCCAGCATGCCGAGGTCCTGGGCGTTGTTCACCTGGTACGGCCGGTGGACGAGGTCGTCCTTTCGGACGTCGATCTCGATGTTGTCGGCGTCGCGCGCCCGCAGCACCTCGATCGCCGGGTTGCTGTCGAGGAACGACTTGGCGACCTCGCCAAGGTCGTCCGGCACGACGACCCGCAGGCGCAGGAGCTTGGTGCGCGCCAAGCCGCCGATCAGCTCGAGCGTGTGGACCTGGGTGCCGGTCATCGTCGGCCCGAGGCAGCGGCCGTCGATCGTGACGCTGGCGCCGAGGAAGGCCTGCGAAGCGATGGTCAGGGCGCGGGCGAGCGGGCTGACGTTGTCTTCCTCGGCCATCCGCACGGCGGCGTCGTAGAACGGGTAGCGGCTGCGCAGCAGCTTCTCGTGGGCGTCCTGCCGCGGGTTGCGCGCGCCCTCGACGCCGAGCGACGCCTGCCCGTGGTGCATGACGAGCACGTCGTCGGCGGCGACGTGGCGCAGGCCGTGCAGGATGCAGCGCTGCGAGAAGTCGGCCTCCTCGCCGTACGCGGGCGCGAAGAGCTCGTCGAAGCTGCCGACGAGGTCGAGGGCCGTGCGCCGCAGGTAGACGCAGTGCCCGATCGCGGTCGGGATCTCGGGGCGGATCTTCTCCGACGCCTCACGCACGCGGCGGGCGGCGTCCGGGAACGACGTGCCCTGCGGGAAGCCGCTCTGCGGGCGGTTGCGGTAGGGCACCGACAGGATCGTGCCGTGGTTGGTGAGGGCCGTCGCGGTCGCGATCAGCGTGTCGGCATGCGCCGCCGCGCCGAGGCCTTCGAGCCAGCCTTCGGCGACCTCGACATCGGAGTTCACGAGGACGATGTCGGCCCGGCCGGCCGCGTCGATCGCGTGGTTGCAGTTTCCGACGAACCCGAGGTTCACCGAGTTGCGCATCCAGATCACGCGGTGGTCGAGCGCGCCGGACTCGTCGAGCTCGCGGACCCAGCGCTCGCTCGAGGGGTCAGGGCCCGCGTCGTCGGCGATCAGGATCGGGGCCGACGGCGGTGTGTGGTCCAGCAGGCTCCTGAAACACCGCACGAACATGTCATGCGCTCCGTACAGCGGAACGCACACGACAACGGTAGATCCGTCGAGGTCGATCTCGTCGCCGACACTGATGTGGCTGAGGCCCATCGCAGGCAGCTTAGAGAAGGCGACAGCCGTGCGACGCTGCGGCCGGAGTCAGGAAAACGCCCGGCCTGCCGGGCTCAGGACGCCTCGGCCCCTGGCCGCGACGCCCCTGTCAAGGCGGCGCTGTCGAGCTGGCTCCAGCCCACATCGTGCGGCAGTGCCGCGATGCCCCCGACCTGTTCCAGCGATGTGACCTCGATGAAGTCCATGTCGTGGGTGCGGTGCAGCGGCTGACGGTCGCCTGATCCCGTCAGTACGGCGCGCAGGCGCAGGCGGCCGGGCTTCAACAGCAGCGGCACGTGGACCGTCTGGCGCCAGTGGGTGCCCGCGGCGAGCCGTTCGATCTTGTCGGGCGCCGACCGGCTGGAGGCGCCGAAGACGTCGTTGTCCTCCTCGTCGCGCAGGTACGCCGTCAGGTGCGGATCTTCGATGTCTTCGATCGCTTCGACGTCGAGGGCGAGCACGACCGTGTCGCCGGTGCGCGCGTGTGAGATGCGTTCCCCATGCACGTCGAGGAAGTAGCCGCCGATCACGCGGGCCCTCGACGCGTCGGCGTCAGCCAGCTCGTCGATGGTCGCCGGCGCGGACGTTGACGAGCTCAGCGCGGGCCGCTCGAAGTTGAGGCTCAGGTAGCGGTCGCCGATCTCGTCGGGCTCGCCCTCAGCGACGACCACGCCGTCCTCGACGAGCATCGCGCGGTCGCAGAACCGCTGGACGGCGCCCATGTCGTGGGTCACGAGGATGATCGTCTTCCCGGCCTCGCGCAGCTGCCGGAAGACCTCGAAGCACTTGGCCTGGAACGCGGCGTCGCCGACCGCCAGGACCTCGTCGATCAGGAGCACGTCGGCGTCGACCTGCGTCATCACGCTGAACGCGAGGCGCACCTGCATGCCCGAGGAGTAGTTCTTGAGCTTGAGGTCGACGTGGTCCTCGAGCTCGGCGAACGCGATCACCTCGTCGACGCGCGAGGCGGCGTCCTTCGGCGAGAGGCCGAGCATGATCCCGTTGAGGATGATGTTGTCGCGCGCGGCGAGGTCGGGGTTGAAGCCGACGCCGAGCTCGATGAAGGTCGACAGGCGGCCCGCCAGCTGGATCGAGCCCGAGTCCGTCCGGTAGATGCCAGCGATGCACTTGAGCAGCGTCGACTTGCCCGAGCCGTTGCGGCCCACGATGCCGAAGAACTCGCCGCGGTTGACCTCGAACGAGACGTCCTGCAGCGCGTGGAAGACCTTGGCGTTGCGGTCGAAGCGCGGGTTGACCACGCGCTCCTTGAACGTCTGCCGCTGCTCGGCTGCGAGCCGGAAGTCCTTGGAGACGTTCCGGACGACGACCGCCTTCTGGGGCTCAGGCATACCGGGGGAGCCTAGCTCGCGGGCCCGGTGAGGGCGCCGCTGGGCGGTGTGTCGCCCGGCTTGGCCGCGGCCGCGTCGTCGGCCGCGCGCGTGTCGCCGCCAGCGCCTGCGGCGGCGCCGCGCGGCTCGAGCCGGCCGGCTTCGAAGACGGCGAAGATCATCAGCAGCCAGATGCAGGTCGCCAGGACGATGTGCACCCAGACCACTTCGGCAGGGAGGCCGTTGTAGTACTGGTAGAGCCCGACCGCGCCCTGCACGAGGTAGACGCCGACGAGCAGCACGAGCCGCTTGATCAGCGCCTGTGGCGCGTTGCGCCGCCAGAGCACGTAGATCAGGCCGGCGGTGAAGATCAGCGTCGCCGTTCCGAGGTGGCCGTGGCGCAGGATCAGCAGGCGCAGCGTCTCGCCGCCGAACCACGTGATGCGGTCGGTGACCTCGCCGGTGGCGCGTGAGCCGGGGTGCGGGCCCGCGCCTGTCGCGAAGGTGCCGAGCAGGACGATCAGCGTCACGAGCGGAGCGAGGGCCCGCACGCCCCAGACGCTGACGCGGTCGGTGCTGCGCGGCCGCCAGCCCGATGGGTGCCTGGAGCGCCACACGAGCAGCGCAGCGCCGATGAGGATCGCGAACGAGAGCAGGAAGTGGGCGATCACGAAGCCCGGACGCAGGTGGTAGTAGACGGTGAGCGCGCCGAGCGCGCCCTGGCCCGCGACGCCGAGCGCTGGGATCGCCGAGAGGCGCACGAGGGTCTTGTCGCGCGGGTCGCGGCGCCACATCGCGACGAACACGAGGATCGCCACGAGGCCGACGAGCGCCGACACGAGGCGGTTGCCGAACTCGATCCACTCCGGCTGGCTCGCCGTGATCACCTGGTCGTTGCACTGCGGCCAGCTCGGGCAGGCGAGGCCCGACCCGGTGAGCCGCACCGCGGCCCCCGAGAAGACGATCAGCGCGAGGAGGACGAGCGACGCCAGCGCGAACGCGTGCGTTTGTGCCGGGGTGAAGCGGGGCAGGCGCATGAGCGACGAAGAGTACGGCTCGGATGAGGCTCACGGCGCTCCGCGGAGATCTCATCCGCGCCGCGTGGCCCGGGAGGCGGAGCAGCCTCTCAGAAGCCCGGCGCGGGTCCGTTACTGTCCGGCGGCATGCAGGTACGTGAGCTTGAGATCCCCGGTGCGCTCCTGATCCAGCCGGCGGTCCACGGCGACTCCAGGGGCTTCTTCGCCGAGACGTACCGCGAGCCCGCTTGGTCGGAGCACGGCGTCCCGTCGCAGTGGGCGCAGGACAACCACTCGCGCTCGGCCAAGGGCGTGCTGCGCGGCATGCACTTCGCGATCGGCGAGGGCCAGGCCAAGCTCGTGCGCTGCGCCCGCGGCCGCATCCTCGACGTCGTCGTCGACCTGCGCGCCGGCTCGCCGGCTTACGGCAAGTGGGAGGCGGTCGAGCTGTCCGACGAGAACATGCACCAGCTCTACGTGCCGATCGGCCTCGCGCACGGCTTCGTGGTGCTCAGCGATGTGGCGGACGTCACCTACAAGTGCACCACCGTCTACGACCCGGCCGTCGAACGCGGCATCGCCTACAACGACCCGGAGATCGGCATCGAGTGGCCTGAAGGCCTGGAATTGCTGGTGTCTGAGCGTGACGCCGAGGCCAAGCTGCTGTCCGACATCAGCGACACGCTGCCCTTCCGCTACTCGGCCTGAACCGCGCCCGGACGGCGCGTCCGGGGGCAAGCGGCGGGTAAGGTAGCCGACCGATGGCCGCCACCGCCCCAGACGCGCGTCTGCCCCTGGCCGGCGCCGACGCCGACGCGCCCGAACTCCGGGAGGTCGCAGGCCCGACCGCGCTCGGCGGCAGCCTGCGCCGGTTCGCGTTCCTGACGTGGACGATCGCCGTCACCGAGTTCAAGCTGCGCTTCTACGGCTCGGTCCTCGGCTACTTCTGGCAGCTCATGCGGCCGCTGCTGGTGTTCGCGACGCTCTTCGTCGTCTTCACCGAGATCGTCAAGATCGGCGGCCGGGTGCGCTTCTACGAAGTCATCCTGCTGATGAACATCGTGCTCTTCACGTTCTTCGGCGAAGGGGCGTCCGCGGTCACATCGGTCGTCGACCGCGAGCAGCTCGTGCGCAAGATCCAGGTCCCGCGGCTTGCGATCCCGCTGTCGGTCACGCTCACCGCCGCGTTCAACGTCGGCCTCAACCTGCTCGTCGTGCTCACGTTCGCCGTGATCGCGGGGGCTGACGTCACGTGGCGGTGGATCGAGATCCCGTTCCTGCTGGCGATGCTCGGCACCTTCGCGGCCGGGTTCGCGATGCTCGTGTCGGCGCTCTACGTCCGCTACCGCGACGTCAAGCCGATCTGGGACGTCTTCACCCAGATGCTCTTCTACGCGACGCCCGTGATCTACGTGCTCGAGACGCTCGACATTCCGGATTCGGTCAAGGAGGCGATGGCGCTCAACCCGCTGGCCGCCGTCCTGATCCAGATGCGGCACGCGGCGATCGACCCGACGGCGCCGTCGGCTGCCGACGCTGTGGGCGGCTGGATGTATCTGTCGATCCCGATCGGGATCACGCTCTTCCTGCTCGTGCTCGGCTACTGGACGTTCAACCGCGAAGCGCCGCGCATCGCTGAGGAGCTGTGATGGCCGGCGAGCCGACCACCCAAGCCGACCTGCAGGCCGAGAACGCCGAGCTGCGCGCCCGCGTCGAGGCGCTTGAGACGGAGATCGCCGAGCTGCGCAGCTCGACCGCGAAGACCGTCGCGCAGGCGCAGCAGACGCTCTACTGGTTCGAGCGCTGGGGCGTGGACTTCAACGCGCTGTTCTCGCGGCCGGCGATGGAGCACCTGCGCAAGGGCGTCCGCGGGGCGCGGTCGGTCTACCGCGCCGGGCTCAAGGCCAAGCGGCGCGTGCTGTGAGCGGCGCGCCCGAGTCCGCGGAGGGTCGCGGGCTGCGCGTCTCAGTCCTGCTGCCCGTGAAGAACGGCGGTCCGCTGCTGGCTGAGGTGCTGGCGGCGGTCAGCGCGCAGGAGCCCGACGAGCTGCTCGTGATCGACTCGGGCTCGACCGACCACTCCGTCGCGATCGCGCGTGAGCACGGCGCCGAGGTGGTCGAGATCGACCCCGCGACGTTCAAGCACGGCCCGACCCGCAACCTCGCGGCCGAGCGGGCCACGGGCGACGTCCTGGCGTTCCTCACGCAGGACGCCACGCCGGCGCCCGGGTGGCTCGACGCGATCCGCGCGGCGTTCGCCGCCGACGAGGACCTCGGCGCGCTGTTCGGCCCGCATCTGCCGCGCGCATCGACCAGCCCGATGATCGCGCGCGAGCTGGAGGAGTACTTCGCGACCTTCGCCGGCCCCGGCGGCCCGCAGGACCCGCACGTGTTCGGCCCCGGCGACGAGACGTTCCTCTCGAACGTCAACGCCGCCTACCGCCGCGAGTGCTGGGCCGAGATCCGCTTCGCCGACCTGGCTTACAGCGAGGACCAGGCCTTCGGCCGCGCGCTGGCCCGCCACCCGCGGTGGCACAAGCGCTACGAGCCGGCCGCGGCGGTGCTGCACGCCCACGACTACCCGGCGGGCGAGTTCTTCCAGCGGTACTTCGACGAGTACCGCGGCCTCGCCGAGACCGTCGGCCACACCGAGCAGATCAAGCCGCTCGCCGTGGTGAGGGACTCGCTGGGCCGGGCGCGTGCTGACGCGCGCTACGTGCGGCAGCGCGGCGGGTCGGCCAGCGATCAGGCGGTGTGGGCGGCCCGTGCCACGCGGCACCACGCTGGGCGCCGGGTCGCGGCGGTGCTCGGCTCGCGGGCGGCCAAGCTACCGGACGG
>JAEYAL010000085.1 GCA_023404805.1 Actinomycetes bacterium
GCCCACGACTCCGACGCCGACGACGCCGGAGCCCACGACGCCTGAGCCAACCACGCCTGAGCCGACGACGCCGGAGCCCCCGACTCCGCAGCCGCCGACGCCCGAGCCGACCACGCCGCAGCCGACGACGCCGGCTCTGACCACCCCGGCACCGACCACCCCGACTCCCACGACCCCGGCCCCAACGCCGACCCCGACTCCCACGCCGACTCCCACGCCGACTCCGACCCCCACGCCGACTCCGACCCCAACGCCGCAGACGCCGACCCCGGATCCGGTGCTCAGCGCTCCGGCGCCGTCAACACCGAAGCCGCCGGCGATCAACGACGCGCCGCCGACGCAGGGCGCCACGCCGGATGCGACGTTCACGTTCGATCCGCCCGCTGGGGGGACGGTGCGCTGCACGGTCGACGGCGGCAAGACGGTCGACTGCACCAACGGCCTGACGCTGTCGAACCTCGAAGCGGGCAGTCACACGCTGATCGCGGTGGCCGTCGATGCGGCGGGCAACGCCTCAACGGCGCAGACGTTCCGCTGGAGCGTCGCGCCCACGCCGAAGCTCTCGGCGCGGGTGGCGCGCAAGGGTGTCGTGGCGAAGAACAAGGTCGCGGTGATCTGCCAGCTCAGCACGGACTCGATCAAGGTCTGCGCGGTGCAGCTCAAGGCGCGCGTTGGCAAGAAGGTCATCGTCGTCGCGTCCGGCAAGAAGGCGATGAAGAAGGCCGGAGTGCGCAGCCTCGGCGTGAGCGTCAAGTTCAACAAGCAGGGCAAGAAGCTGCTCGCCAAGAAGCGCGGCAAGAAGATCAAGGTCTCGCTGATGGCGCGCGCCCAGCCCTACGCGGCGCCGAAGGTGGCGGTCGGCGTGAAGGCCAAGCTGCTCGCGGCCAAGAAGCGGTGAGCGACCGGCGCGCCGTGTCCGCGCGCCGGTGCCCAGCGAAGCGCCGTCGTCGGCGCAGAGGGTGACGCGCAGCTAGGGCGTCGTCGGCGCGGGCGCCTCAGGCTTGCCCGGGAACGCCGGGCGGTTGGCCTCGAAGGCCTTCTTGACGGCAGCCGCGTCCTTGCCGAGCGACTTGGCGATCGCCGCGTAGAGCTCGGCCTCACGCTCAGCGTGCTCGGCTTCTTGGGCGGTGCGGGAGGCCTCGACCGCCGCCTTCGCCTTCGCTTCGCTGACGGAGAACTTCTTCGCGAGCGCCTTGATCAGCGCGGACGCGTCGCCCTTGAAGCCGCCGCGCGGGCCGCCGGGGCCACCCGGACCGCCAGGAACGCCAGCAGGCGGAGTGGTGCCGCGGGGCGTCGTCGGGGGAGTGGTCGGACGAGGCGTCGTCGGGCTCGGAGCACCGGGGCCCCAGCCGCGACCACCGTGCCCGCGGCGGTCGCCGCCCTGGCCGCGCAGCGATTCCAGGACGCTCTTCACGTCGGCCGTCGACTCGCCAAGCGACTTGGCGATCGCCGCCGCGACGGCGTCGACGCGGTCAGCCTTGTCGCCGTCCTTGGGCTTGGCTGGGCGCGCGGCTTCGAGCGCCTTCTGAAGCTCGGCTTCGGTCACGCCGAGCGACTTGGCGACGGCGGCGAGGTCGGCCTGGAAGCCGCGGCCTCCCGGACCGCCATGGCGTCCGTCGTGGCCACCGGGGCCACCGGGGCCGCCGGGACCGCCGGGACCGCCCGGGCCTGGGCCGTATCCGTAGCCGGGCTGCTGCTTCGGCGTGGCCGGGGTCGTGGCGGAATCAGCGGCGCCGGCGATGACAGCGCCAGCGAGGCCTGCGGCCGTGGCGCTGACGACGACGGCGGTGACGGTGGAGAGCTTGGGCATGGTGCGGTCCCTCGTGGAGAAC
This sequence comes from Actinomycetes bacterium, assembly GCA_023404805.1. GTDB lineage: Bacteria > Actinomycetota > Thermoleophilia > Solirubrobacterales > Solirubrobacteraceae > JAGIBJ01. Next base: position 1,833 of record JAEYAL010000085.1, read on the forward strand.
AGGGGTCAACCAGCACCATGGGGCACGCGGGTTAAGCCCGCCGCAGCGTTTCCTGGGAGTTCGCTGAGAATCGCGGAGGCCGATACACCCGAGAACAGACTCAAGATCGGGGTCGTTTTACGACCCTGGACCGCGGTCCGTTTCGCCGGCGGGCGCGCGCCGACCCGGCCCGGTGCCGCCTCAGCCGCCGCGCGAGCGGTTGAACGCCTCGGCACCCTCGCGCAGGCCCTCGCCGCGGCTGGGATCGGCGGCGGCGCGCACGTGCAGCCACATGCGGCGCGCATCGTGGCCGGGGAGCACGAGCGCCGCAGCGGCGCGGGCCGCGTAGGTCAGCACGGTGAGCGCCGTGATGATCCACCGCGACGGCGCGCCGTGGTGCTTGCGCAGGTAGCGGTCGCGGCCCCGGTGGAACTCGACGATCCGGCGCTCGGCGCGCGCGAGGTCGGTCGAGAGCTGCTCGTGGTGGACGACGGTCGCCTCGGAGGTCCAGAGGACGTGGTGGCCGGCGTTTGCGAGGCGGCGCGCGAAGTCGACCTCATCGGAGTAGACAAAGAAGTCCTCGTCGAAGTAGCCGATCTCGCGCGCGGCGTGGATGCGCACAAGCAGCGCTGCGGACTGCGCCCAGTCGACACGGCGCACGCCGGTCCCGGTCGACTGCACGACCCGGCCGGGGCGGCCGATCGCGGCGTCGAGCGCGCCGCGCACCGATGGGAACGCCCACGCCGACGCCTGCTGCGCGCCGTCGGGCCGCACCAGCCGCGCGCCGACCGCGGCAGCGCCCGGGTCGTCGTCGAGCGCCGTCACCAGCGCGGTGAGCGCGCCCGGCTGCAGTTCGGCGTCCTCGTTGAGCAGCAGTCCGTACGCACCGGCGGCGCGGCGCAGCAGGATCGAATCCGCCGTGGCTTTGCCGACGCGCCGCTCCAGCGCGACGACCTCCGGCTCGAGCGGATGCGCGCGCGCCGCGTCGACCGATCCGTCGGTCGACGCGTTGTCGAGCACGAGCACCTCAGCAGTGCGGCCGGTGGTCGACGCGACCGGCGCCGTTTCGAGGCCGGTGAACTTCGCGCGGCCCAGGTTCGGCGGGGGCGGTTCGCCGCCGGCGGGCACCACGCGCCAGCCCGAGTCGGCGAGCTCGCGCTGCACGGCGTCGAGCCCCAGCAGCAGCAGCTCACGCGACTGCGTGTTGACGATGAGGATCGAGAGGTCGGTCACGGCGACGGCGGACGGCCGCAGCGACGATACTCCCCGGCGGTGCTCGTCCAGCTTGTCGACCCTGCCGCGTACACGCCTCCGTACGACCACGCCCTCGCCTCGGCCCTCGCGCGGGCTGGTGCGCAGGTCGATCTGGTGACGACCGCGTCGGCCGACTGGGACACCGCGATCGCGGGCACGGGCGCGGCCGGCGCGCTGCCGTACGCGCGCCACCGCGACTTCTACCGGCACTCCGCCGCGCTGCCAGACCGCTGGCGCCAGCTCGCCCGCGCCGCGGAGCATCCGATCGGCCTGCGGCGCCTGCGCAGCCGCGGCGCCGACATCACCCACCTGCAGTGGGCGCCGCTGCAGGAGCTCGACGCGTTCGCGCTGCCGCGCCGCCGCCCGGTGGTCATCACCGCGCATGACGTGCTCCCGCGCGAGGCCCGCCGCTACCAGCGGGCCGCGCAGAAGCGGATCTACGCGCGCGCCGACCGCGTGATCGCCCACTCCGAACACGGCCGCCAGCGCCTGATCGACGAAGCCGGTGTCCCAGACCACAAGATCCGCGTGATCCCGCACGGCGCGTTCGACCACCTCGCGGCCGTCCACCGCACGCCGCTCCCCGTCGAGCTGCTCGAGCCCGAAGAGCTCGCACCCGTGCTCGACGGCCCGGCCCACACGCCGACGCTCGCCAACCCGTGGGGCCGCCCCCAGCACGTCGCCGACGGCCACGACCGCCATCCCGGCAAGCCGCCCCTGCCCGTCGTGCTGAGCTTCGGACTGATCCGCCCCTACAAGGGCACCGACCTCCTGCTCCGCGCCTGGAACGACGTCCACGCCCATGCGGAACTGTGGATCGTCGGCAAGCCGCGCGGCGTCGACCTCGACGAGCTCCGCGCCCTGGCCGACGACCGCGTGCGGTTCGTGCCGCGGTTCGTGACCGACGGGGAGCTCGCCACCTGCTTCGACCGCGCGCAGCTCGCCGTGCTGCCCTACCGCGAGATCGAGCAGTCCGGCGTGCTGGCGACGGCGCTCGCGTTCGGCACGCCCGTGCTCGCCTCGGCGGTCGGCGCCTTCCCGGAGGCCGCAGCGGCGGGCGCCGTCGCGACCGTGCCGCCGAACGACGTCGCCGCGCTGACGGCCGCGATCGAGCGCCTCATCGCCGACCCGACCGAGCGCGCGCTGCTCACGGTCGGCGCCCGCGCGCTGTCGCGCGGCGACTGGTCGTGGGACGCGGTCGCGCAGCAGCACCTCGCGGTCTACCGGGAGCTGCTCGGATGAGCCGCGGTCCGTCGTACACCTTCCGCCGCGAGGCGGGCGCGGAGCCGGCCGGTTCCGGCGAGCAGTTCGTGCTCGACGCTCGCCGCCACCGGGCCGCGCGCGGCCTGCTCCCGGCGGCGCTGCTGGCCTGGCACCACGTCGGCTACCCGCTGGCGCTCTGGGCGGTCGACCGCGCCGTGTCCCGCGCTGACGCCAAGACCGCGGCGCCAGCCCACGGCGAACCCCACACCAATGGCGCGCTCCCGCCGCTGCCGAGCGTCGCGCTCGTCATCCCCGCTCACAACGAAGCGGCGGTGATCCGCGAGAAGGTCGCCACGTCGCTGGCCCTCGACTACCCGCGCGAGCTGCTGCGGATCGTGGTCGCGGCCGACGGCTGCACCGACGACACCGTGCAGGCCGCCGAGCTCGCCGGCGCCGACGTCGTCCTCGACTTGCCGCGCGGCGGCAAGATGGCGGCCCAGCACGCCGCGATCGCGGAGCTGACCGAACCGGTCGTCGCGTTCTCTGATGCCAACAGCGTCTGGGAGCCCGGCGCGCTGCGCGCGCTCGTGCAGGCGCTGGCGCCGAAGGACGTCGGCTACGCCTGCGGCCACGTCCGCTTCCTGCCGCCCGGCGCGCCGGAAAGAGAGGGCGCGGCTGACGGCGGCGGCAACCAAGAGGGCCTGTACTGGCGGTACGAGATGGCGATCCGGGAGCGCGAGTCCCGGCTCTCGTCGGTCACGGCCGGCAACGGCGCGATCTATGCGATCAAGCGCGGCGCCTACGTCGCCTACCGCTTCGACCCCGTCATGGGCCACGACCTGGCGATGCCGTTCCAGCTCGTGCGCGCCGGCTGGAAGGCCGTGGACGTGCCCGAGGCGCGGGCCACCGAGAAGATGGTCCCGACGATCGACGGCGAGTTCCGCCGCAAGCGCCGGATGATGAGCCACGCCTGGCCGATCGTGCTGCAGGCCGGCCTCCTCGACCTCCGCGGCCAGCCGCCCGGCTACGCGCTGATGCTCGTGTCGCACCGCTGGCTGCGCTACTTCGGTCCGGCGCTCCACCTGTGGCTCGCGGTGTCGTCGCTGCGCGGCGCCCGGCACTCGTGGGCGAGCCGCCTGCTCGTCCTCGGCCAGCTCAAACTCCTCGCGCTGGCAGCGAAGCCTGAAGCGCTGCCGCGGGGCCCGCTCCGCAAGCTCGGACTGGTCGCGCGCTACTACGTGGCGACGAACGCGTCGATCGCGCTCGGGCTGCGTGACCACCTCGTCGACGGCACGCAGGCATCATGGACCCCGCCCGAGGGCACCCGCTAGCCGCGGCGCCGCTCCCGCCGCCATGCCGATGACCGCGCCGCCCCCAGCCGACCTCTCGCACCTGCCGACCGCGCCTGGCGTCGGCCCGGCTGCCGGACGGCCCATCCCGAAGGTCCGCGCTGGGCTCCTGATGCGCGCCTTCGACCTCGTGATCGCCTCGACGGTGCTCGTGTTGACGGCGCCGATCCTCGCGCTCGCCGCGCTGGCCGTGACCCGCGAGTCGCGCGGCGGCGCGCTCTTCCGGCAGGGCCGCGTCGGCCTGCACGGCCGCGAGTTCGAGGTCATCAAGCTGCGGACCATGGTGCAGGGCGCCGAGGGCATGGGCGCGGGCCTAGCCGTCGACGAGAACGACGCCCGCATCACGCGCGTCGGCAACTTCCTGCGCCGCACCTCGATCGACGAGCTGCCGAACCTCGTCAACGTGCTCCGCGGCGAGATGGCGATCGTCGGCCCCCGGCCGACCGTCCCCAGCCAGGTCGTCGACTACACCGACCGCCAGCTCGGCCGCCTCGCCGTGCGCCCCGGCATCACGGGCCTCGCGCAGGTCTCGGGCCGCGCTTCGCTGCCGTGGCCCGAGCGCATCGAGATCGACCTGCACTACGTGCAGACGCGATCGCTCAAACTCGACCTGCAGATCATCCTCCGGACGGCGCTGACCGTCGTCGGCGGGGCTGGCCTCTATCGCGGCGAGCACGGCGGCTGGCGCTAGACGATCTTGCGTCTGAACGATCAAACGAACGCTCGTCTGAGCGTTGGATCGTCGGGCCGGTCACAACCCCTTCACACGGCGGTCACGCCGCCTTCACGTTCGGGCGGCGTCCTCGCATGAGGATGCGGCCCGATGTACCGATCGACCCTTGTCGCTGCGCTGATCGCGGCGACCACGCTCGCTGGCGCCGCTGAGGCCGCGCCGCTGGCGTCCCCCACCGAGGCCGGGCGTTTCGCGCTCGACCGCTCCCTCGTCCTGCCCAGCCCGACGCTCACGAGCGGCGGCAGCCCGATCATCGGCGTGGGCGGCGGAATCCGCGAAGGCGGCCTCTCTGCGCTGCAGGTCGTGCCGGGCACCGGCAACCGCCGCTTCGTCACGATCACCGACCGCGGGCCGAACGGGCAGCCGACGGCCGCGACCGCCGGCCGCACCTTCCCGTCGCCGACGTTCACGCCGACGATCATGGAGCTCCAGGCCGACGACGACGGCCGCCTCTCGGTCGTCAAGCGCCTCCAGATCCGCGTGCCGGGGGCCGACCTGCTGCGCGGCGGCGGCTCCGGACAGGTCCCGGGCGACCCGCAGCTGATCACCGGCTTCCGCAACATCATCGCGACGGGCATCGACGACCGCATCTGGCGGATGCCGACCGACACGACTGTCGCTGAGCAGCTGCAGACCGATCCGTACGGCCTCGACACCGAGGGCGTCGCGGTCGACCCGCGCGACGGCAGCTACTGGCTGTCCGACGAGTACCGCCCGTCGATCGCGCGCCTCAGCCGCGACGGCGTGATGCAGCAGCGCATCGTCCCCGCGGACGCCGGCGCCTACGACACCGACCAGCTCACCGGTGGCGTCCAGCCGCTGAGCGACGCCTACAACGGCCCGAACGAGCCGACCCTGCAGGAGCTGCTTCCGCATGAGTTCAACGCCCGCAAGCTGAACCGCGGCATGGAGGGCCTGGCGATCAATGCCGACGGCACCAAGCTCTTCGGGATCATGCAGAACCCGCTCGACACGCGGAACAACGGCGAATACCTGGCGGCTGGCTACGGCACGCGCTGCAACGGCGTCACGGGCGCGACCAACGGCGGCGCTCCGAGCAGCAGCCAGAACTTCTACCGCGGCGTGCGCATCGTCGAGTTCGACATCAGCGAGCCGGGCTCGCCGGTCCTGACGGGCGAGTACGTCTACCGCCTGGAGAGCATCTCGACGACGGACTCCTCGGCGCAGGGCAAGCTGCGGATCAGCGATCTCGCCTACTACGGCGGCAAGCTCTACGTCGCCGAGCACGACGACGACGCGGCCGGCCACGCGAACCGCAAGGTGTTCGAGGTCGACCTCGCGGGCGCGACGAACCTGCACACCGCGGCGGCCTACGACACGTACGCCGAGCGCCAGGCGCCGACGACGGTCGCCAGCAACACGCAGCCGCTGGGCTGCTTCATCGACGGCGGCACCGACGCGGAGTACGCCGCGCTGCCGACCCCGGTCGTGCCGGCGGCGAAGACGGCCTACCTCGACCTCAGCCCGGCAGGCGTCGACTTCAGCTTCAACAAGGTCGAGGGCATCGCCAAGCTCGAAGGCGTCGAGGGCATCGCGATCGCCAACGACAACGACTTCGGCCTCGACCAGAACGTCGACACGAACGTCATCAGCGAGGCCGCCGAGCCCGCCAGCCAGCTGCGCCTCTACGTGAGCAGGCCCGCCGCCGGGACCGCCCCGTCGGTCACCGGCACCGCGAAGGCCGGCCGGACGCTCACCTGCGACCCCGGCACGATCACCGGCACGGGCACCGTGAGCCACGCCTACGCGTGGTTGCGCGGGGCCACGCCGATCGCGGGCGCCGACGGCTCCCGGCTCGTGCTGAGCACCGACGACGTCGGTGCAGCGATCGCCTGCCGGGTCACGTCGACGCGCGGCTATGGCGCGGTGCGCGCCGCGGCTGCTCCGCGGACGAGCCCGGCGACGGCAGCGGTCGCTGACTTCGACGCAGGCGCGGCCGGCGCCAAGGGCGAGACCGGGCCGGCCGGCCCAGCTG
>JAEYAL010000135.1 GCA_023404805.1 Actinomycetes bacterium
CCGAGAGGCGGCCCGCCCCTTCGGCTTGATGGTGCACACACGAGCCCCGCACTGTGCGTGGATGACGCACTAGACAGTGTCAGTAGTCACAGCTAGGCTGCGCATTGAGGTCGCGCCGTAGCGGTCTCACGTCCCACCGGCTGGCGGCCGTCCCAGCCGCCAGCTCCTTGTCTCGAGGAGAACCACGTGTCCCACGTGTTCCAGAAGTCCTGCCGCGCAGCCGCCATGGCGTTCGCGAGCGCCGCCGCTCTCGGCACCCTCGGCGCGTCTACCGCGGAGGCGGCGTCGCATGGAAGGAACTTCACCTACCAGTGCAAGTTCCCGCTGATCGGGACCCAGCCGGTGCACCTGCAGACCACGTTCGACCTTCCCGACACGTGGCCGATCGGCGAGCCGACGGCGCCGTTCCCGATCACCGCCAAGCTCACGCTGCCCCCGGCGCTGCAGGGCTACAACGGACTGCACTCCTTCGGATTCGTGACCGACGCCCAGAAGCCCGGCAAGGGGACCGCGATCCGGGCACGCGTGAACCTGCCCGACGGGACCGGAGTCAACGTGCGTCAGCCGCTCGACTTCCAGACCTACGCGGGCGGGCTACCGCTCCCGCAGCCGTTCTCGAGCACCGGAACGGGCGCGCTGCCACCGCTGACCCTCGACGTGCCCGGCGTCGCCGATATCGCCCTCACCGAGCTGGTCCTCAACATGTACGCGCTGCGCGCCGACGGCACCTCGCTCACGGCGGTGACGGTCGATGTCGACATCGAGCAGCAGCCCTACGCCGACCTCGACGGCGACCCGAACACGTTCAACACGCCGTGCAAGCTCGACCCGGCCGGGCAGAGCCTGGACCTGGGCAACTTCGAGCTCGTCGAAGGTCCGCCGCCGAACCAGCCGCCGACCAAGCCGGCCATCCTGACCGCTTCGTCGGTCACGCCGACCTACGTGAACCTCCGCTGGTCGCCGTCGACCGATCCCGACGGCACGATCGACCACTACAACATCTACCAAGACGGCGTGAAGATCGCCGAAAACAGGGACCAGAGCAACTCCTGGGCCGTGCGTGACGGCCTCGCGCCGGACACGTCCTACGAGTTCTCCGTCGAAGCCGTCGACAATCAGGGCCTCGCCGGCCCGCGGTCCGACGTCGCCTTGGTCAGGACGAGGCCGGCCCCGGCCGCTGTCTGCTCGGAGCCGCTGGTGGTCACGGGCGGCTGGGTCGGCAACACGGTGGTGCTGAACTGGACCCCGCCCGCGGGCACCACCGCGGTGAAGTACGAGGTGTGGTTCGCCCTCGAGACCGCGTGGGGGCCGATCCTGACCACCACCGCCACAACCGCAACGCTCGACTACTTCGGCGGGGGGCCGTTTACGGTGCGGGGCCGCGACGCCGCGGGGAACCCCTGCGGCTCCGGCAGTGTGAAGATCCCGTACACGCCTCCGACAACGCCGCCCACCACGCCTTCCACCGTCGACTACGCCTATGCGCTCAAGGGCAGCACGACGCTTAAGACGCTGACGAAGGGCACGCTGCAGCTCAGCGGCGGGATCGCCGCGAAGCTGACGCTCGCCACCGGCGCCTTCACCGCTGACCTGACGCTCAACGACACCTCGGGCCGCCTCGTCGCTGCCGGCTTCCTGCCGGTCACTGCCAAGATCGGCTTCTCGCCGTCGGGCAAGACGACCGGCACACTGCTCGACGGCGTCTTGAAGACCAGCTCCAAGGTGCGGATCAAGGTCAAGGAGGTGAAGCTGTTCGGCGCCATCCCGCTGGCCGGGGGCAACAACTGCCAGACCAAGAACCTCTCCGACATCAACCTCCAGTCGACCGAGCCGGAGTTCAAGCCGCTGGAAGGCGGCCCGATCGCCGGCACCTACAAGATCAGCGACCTCAACGGCTGCGGGCCCTTGGGCGGCCTGGTCTCGCCGCTGACCGCCGGCGGCGGCAACACGATCAGCCTCTCGCTCGCTCCGCTGGCGCCCTAGCAAGCGGCTGCGCGGCGACGGCTCCGGGTTCGCCACCAAGCGCTGGGGGCGAACCCGGTGCCGTCGCCGTCTGGGCCCGCCCCTGCAGCGCATCCACCTCCACCCAACCGACAACCTCACATGTCGCACCCGTATCACGAACAGCAGTAGACGGTGCTATGCGTCACACGCTACGGTAGGTGTCGAGTGTTGCGAGGAAGCGCAACCTCATGTCTCGTCCCGCGCCGCGCGCTGTCCCGCCCGGCGTGTCCGTATCCCAGGAGCAACCGTGTCCCCGAAGTCCCGCCGCGCAGGCGAGCTAGCGCTGGCCAGCGTCGCTGCAGCCACCGCGCTAGGCGCTTCCTCGGCGGAGGCGGCCGTGTTCAAGACACGCCTGGACTACGCGTGCAAGCTCCCGATCATCGGCGTGCAGCCGGTGGTCGTCGACACGACGATCACCGTTCCCGAGCAGATCGCTCCAGATACGCCCACTGGCCAGCTCCCCGTCGAGATCACGACGCGTTTTCTGGGGAACACCGCGGAGGCGTTCAGCCTGATCGCCCCGTTCCGCACGCTGGTCGGCGCTTCCGATCCCCTCTACCCGACGACGATGTTCAGCGAGATCCGCCTGGCGAGCGGAGCTCGGATCGCCATGCGCGTCCCCATCGACGTGCCACCGGTCTCGATCACCCCGCCCGTGCCCGACCCGCTGACGCTCATGGGCTCCGGGGCCACGCCGTCGCTCGTGCTGCCAGCCGACGAGGGCGAGGCGCAGATCGTGGTCACGTCCCTGAGCTTCAACCTCAAAGCGCTCGACGAGAACGGCGATCCAGTTCCGGGCATGGTCACGCCCCGACGCGACTTCAACAACGAGCCGTACGGCGACATCGACGGCGACCCTTCGACCTTCAACGTGCCGTGCCGGCTCGGGCTCTACACGCCGACGCCCACGCCCACGCCGACGCCCACGCCGACCCCGACGCCCACGCCCACGCC
>JAEYAL010000159.1 GCA_023404805.1 Actinomycetes bacterium
GGCCAGCTCGGCGCCGGCCGCGCCGACCCGCGCCTCGACGGCGTCGTGTCCGGCTCCGGCGCGGGCGCGACCGACGCGGCGACCACCGTGCCGCTCAAGCCGCCGGGCACCGCGCAGAACCGCCTCACGACCACGGCGTCGGTCAAGGCGATCGCGGTCGCCGCTGGCGCGCAGCACACGTGCGCGATCGTCGAAGGCGGCGACGTGCGCTGTTGGGGCCAGGGCGCCTTCGGTGCCCTCGGCCACTCCGCGACGGACAACCGCTTGGAGGCCAGCGTGTCGAGCCTCAGCGACATCGCCACGCGCGCCGGCTTCGGCATGAACGGCCAGACGGGCAGCGGGCTCGGCGCCCCCGCGGTCGGCCTCACCGCCGGTGTCGCCGCCACCTGCGCCGAACTCGCGACGGGCACCGTGCGGTGCTGGGGCGACGGCACCGACGGGCGCCTCGGCAGCCGCGCGACCGATGCCCGCCTCGACGGGACGGTCGACCCCGCCAGCGGGACCGACGATGCGTCGACCGTGCCGGTCGGCCCCGTGCCCTCCGTGTTCGGCGATTTGCTGACCGAGCCGGCGCCTCCTGCACCCGCGCCGAGCCCAGGTCCGAGCGGCACGCCTGCCGTTGCGGCACCGGCTGCGGCGGCGCCCGAGCTGTCGTTCGCCTTCACGGTCAAGGGCCGCAACGCCACCCTGAAGGCGCTGCTGGCCCCGACGAAGGCCGGGAAGTGCCCGAAGTCCGTGCGGGTGACGGTCAGCGAAGGCAAGACCAAGCTCGGCGCGGCCACCCTCAAGCTCAAGAAGAAGGGCGCGCACTGCCGCGCCGCGGGCAGCGTGAAGCTCAAGCGCAGCCCGAAGAAGAGCAAGCCGCTCACGGCCGTGCTGAGGGCCAAGGGCGTCACGTCGCGGACGCTCGTGCGCTCGCGTTGACCCTGGAGCGCTAGCCGCTGCGGCCCTGGCGGGCCGGGGTGCTGCGGGGCCGGTCGACCAGGGTGATGCGGTGCACGGACTCCAGGTCTGCTTCATCGCTGATCGCTGACAGCGGCGGCGTGATGGCGCACCACGCATCGATGATCGCGGCGTCGATCTGCACGCGAGCCTGCGCGTTCATGCGCAGCCGTTCGAAACGCTGGCGGAGATCGCCAGCGCTCAGGACCAGCTCGTTCGCCGCGACCACCTCGACATCTCGCCGGAGCCTTGCAGCGTTGGCTCGATCGACTGGAGACAGCGTCGTTCGTTCCACGGACACGGCGCCAGTAGACCGCACGTTGCGATGCGCCAAGCAAGGTCCCGTGCAGGTCGCCCAGCAGACCAGTTGGCCAACAACACAGCCGCCGGCGCCTCGAATCTGGTGCGTCACCAGACCGGGAGGCACGCCACAGCGCGCCCGGCCCCGCCGCAGCGGCAGAGCTCGGCGGGGCACCTCGTCCACCTGGATACCCCGCCGGACACACAACCCTGCTAGAACGGGGGGCGGCCTTAAGAGGGAACTGGAGAACGACATGGCTAGCGACACCGAAGACGCCGTAGCTGACGGCGTAGCGTCGAACGGCAAAGGTGCGCCGCGTGAGTCGCTGAGCGTCGTCGACAACCGGACCGGGAAGAGCTACGAGCTGCCGATCACCGACGGCACCATCCGCTCGCTCGACCTCCGCAAGATCAAGGTCTCCGAAGACGACTTCGGGATCATGGGGTACGACCCGGCGTTCACGAACACGGCCTCGACGCGGTCGGCCGTCACGTTCATCGATGGCGACAAGGGCATCCTCGAGTACCGCGGCTACCCGATCGAGCAGCTCGCCGAGCGCTCGACCTACCTCGAGGTCGCGTACCTGCTGATCCATGGCGAGCTGCCGACCAAGCCGCAGCTCGACGACTGGACGCACCACATCACGATCCACACGTTCGTGCACGAGAACCTCAAGAGCTTCCTGCAGGGGTTCCGGTACGACGCCCACCCGATGGGCATGCTGCTCTCGTCGGTCGGCGCGCTGTCGACGTTCTACCCGGAGGCGAGCAAGATCGCCGACCAGGAGAACATCGACATCCAGACGATCCGCCTGATCGCCAAAATGCCGACGCTCGCGGCGTTCGCGTACCGCCACATCCGCGGTATGCCGTACGTCTACCCCGACAACGACCTGTCGTACGCGGGCAACTTCCTCTCGATGATCTACAAGGTCGCCGAGCTCAAGTACCAGCCTGATCCGCGCCTGGAGCGCGCGCTCGACATCCTCTTCATCCTGCACGCCGACCACGAGCAGAACTGCTCCACGAGCGCCGTGCGCGCGGTCGGCTCGTCGCAGGTCGACCCGTACTCGGCGATCGCCGCCGGCGTCGCCGCGCTCTACGGCCCGCTCCACGGCGGCGCCAACGAGGCCGTGCTGCGCATGCTGCGCCGCATCGAGAAGGTCGAGAACGTCCCCGACTTCATCGAGGGCGTCAAGAAGGGCGAAGAGAAGCTGATGGGCTTCGGGCACCGCGTCTACAAGAACTTCGACCCGCGCGCGACCATCATCAAGAAGGCCTGCGACGACGTGTTCGAAGTGACGGGCGTCAACCCGCTGCTGAAGATCGCGAAGGAGCTGGAGCGCGTCGCCCTCGAGGACGAGTACTTCATCTCGCGCAAGCTCTACCCGAACGTCGACTTCTACTCGGGCCTGATCTACGAGGCGCTCGGCCTGCCGGTCGAGATGTTCCCGGTCATGTTCGCGATCCCGCGCACGTCCGGCTGGATCGCGCAGTGGCGCGAGCTGATCGTCGACTCCGAGCAGAAGATCGCCCGCCCGCGGCAGATCTACACGGGCGAGCGCGAGCTCGAGTTCGTGCCGCTCTCCCAGCGCGGCTAGCGGCTTCCGGGCCTTCCGCCCCCGCTTTCGAGGCCCCGTCCCGCGTGTCGCGGGGCGGGGCCTCGCTGCGTTTGCCGACGAGCGATTGCGGTCACTTCCTGGCCGCAATCGCCGTTAGAACTCTCGGCATGACAACGTCGCCGCCGCCCGAGCCCTTCGAAATCACGCCAAGCGGAGCGTTCTCGCTGGCCGAAGCCAACGCGTTTGGGTTCGGCCACAAGGCCCGCCGCGACGGCACCCGTATGACGTTGGCCTTCGCGGTCGACGGCGACTTCGCGCCGGCGGGCGTCGAGCTGGAGCAGGATGCGGCCGGCGTGGTCCACGGCAAGGCCTACGGCGGCGCGCCGCTCGACGCGGTGGTGGCGCAGACCGCGCGGGTCCTGTCGCTCGACCACGACGGTGAAGCCTGGGAGCGCGTGCTCGCCGCCGAGCCGCAGCTGGCAGCGCTGCAGGCGCGGGCGCCGGGGCTGCGGCCGGTGCTGTTCCACTCGCCGTACGAAGCCGCGGCGTGGTCGATCATCACGGCGCGGGTGCAGCGCCCGCAGGCGAAGAAGGTGCGCGACCGGATCGCAGCCGGCCTCGGCGCCACGTTCGAGCTGCACGGCGAGGCGGCGCATGCCTTCCCGGCGCCCGAAGCGCTGCTCGCGGGCGCCGAGCACATCGATGGGCTGCCCGCGGTCAAACGCGAGCGGCTCGCTGGCGTCGCGCAGGCCGCGCTCGACGGCGCCTTCGATGTCGACGACCTGCGCCGCATCGGGCCCGAACCGGCGACGGAGCGCATGCTCAGCCTGGCCGGGATCGGGCCGTTCTACGCGATGCTGATCGTGGTGCGGGCGAGCGGCTTCGCCGACGTGCTCGCCGACGAGCCACGGGCTCGCGCCGCCGCCCTGGAGGCCTATGGCC
>JAEYAL010000315.1 GCA_023404805.1 Actinomycetes bacterium
GCCGGGGCGTACCCGAGCCACCCCGGCCAGTTCGCGCCCGGGCCGGCCACGGTGGCGGCGCCCGTCAGCTGCGTCCCTCTCACGCCGCCACCTCCTCGCGGCGGCCCTGCGCCGCCGACGCGACCGCGTCCCACTGCTCCCACTCCGCGATGCGCCTCGCGTACTCAGCGCGCGTCATCGGCAGGCCGACCTCGCCAAGGAAGAGCCGCAGCGGAGGCCGATCGGCGTCGACGACCGCGAAGATCGCCTCGGCCGTCGCGTCCGGGTCGCCGGCGATCGCCGCGCGCTCCTTGCGCCAGGCCAGCACGCGCTCGCGCACCTCGCCGTACGCCTCCAGCGGCGTGGCGTGGATCGCCGAAGGACCGCCCCAGTCGGTGTCGTAGCCCGCGGGCTCGATGATGGTCACGTCGATGCCGAACGGCTTGACCTCGGCGGCGAGCGCCTGGCTCATGCCCTCGAGCGCCCACTTGGAGGCGTGGTAGAGGCCGATCATCGGGAACGCGTTCACGCCGCCGATCGACGAGACCTGCAGGATGTGGCCGCTGCCCTGCTCGCGCATGAACGGAAGGGCCGCTTGCGTGACCCAAAGCGCGCCGAAGACGTTCGTCTCGAGCTGCGCACGGGCCTCGGCCTCGCTCACCTCTTCGACCATGCCGAACAGGCCGTAGCCCGCGTTGTTGACGACCACGTCGAGGCGGCCGAAGTAGTCGTGCGCTTCCTTCACGGCCGCGTCGACGGCGGCCTTGTCGTTCACGTCGAGCCGGATCGGCAGGACGGCATCGGTGCCGTACTGCGCGACGAGCGGCCCGAGGGTGGTGGTGTCGCGCGCCGTGGCGGCGACCTTGTCGCCGCGCTCGAGGGCCGCCTGCGCCCAGACGTTGCCGAAGCCCTTCGACGTGCCAGTGATGAACCAGACCTTGCTCATGTCGGTGTCCCTTCTCATGTGGGGCGGGCTCCGGCGCTGATCGGGCGTCGGGTCCGAGGACCGGGAACGCCTGCGGCGGGGCTGCCGCTAGAATCAAACGGAGCACTGTTCCGCTTTGAGATTCGACACTAGCGGCTAAACGGAGTGGTGTTCCGATTAGATGACGACGAGTACCGACAAGACCCTCCGCGCGGACGCCCAGGCCAATCGCCAGAAAGTCCTGGAAGCGGCGCGTTTTCAGTTCGCCCAGGATGGCCCTGAGGCGTCGCTGAACGAGGTCGCCCGGCGCGCCGGAGTTGGCGTGGCAACGCTCTACCGGCACTTCCCGACGCGCGATTCGCTGGTGGCCGCTGTCTACGCGAGCGAGCTCGAGGCGCTCGGCGATTCGGTCGATGAATACCTCGCGACCATGTCTCCGGACGCCGCCCTCGATGCCTGGGGCGCCCGCTTCCTGGAGTACGCGACCACGAAGCGCGGGCTCGGCGAGGCGCTGAAGGCCGCGCGCGACAGCGGCAGCATCACGATCGACCCGCGCACCGTGCTCGTCGGGTCGATGGACAAGCTCATCGCGGCCGGCCGCGAGGCGGGCACCGTCAGGTCAGACGCCGACGGCGAAGACCTGCTCCGCGCCTTCGGCGGCCTCTGGAGCATGCCCGACGACGATCAGTTCCCGGCGCGCGCCAAGCGCCTCATGGATCTCGTCTTCGGCGGCCTGCGCCACGGCTGACGCCGGACCGGCGCACACGCCGTGGGGCGCATCCGCCTCGGCGCCGGCTCAGGCGGGTTTGACGAGCCCGAGGCGCTGCAGGCTCTCGGCGGTCGCGACGATCGCCTCCTCGGTGGAGCGCGGGTCCCAGCCGAGCACGCGCTTGGCCTTCTCGCTGGTCGCGGGTTTGCTGGTGCTGAGCTCGGGGGCGATCTGTTTGAGGTCGCGCATGAAGAGCGCCGCGAGGCGGATCGGCCAGTTCGGCAGGGTCCGCGTCGGCACGCGCCGCGCCGACTGCCCGAGCCGCTCCTTGAGGATCAGCGCGACCTCGTGCATCGACGTCGTGCCGCCGGTCGTCGCCAGGAAGCGCTCGCCGGCGGCGGCCGGATCGGTCATCGCCCGCAGGTGCAGGTCGGCGACGTCGCGCACGTCGACGATGCCGTAGGACAGCTGGGGCGCACCGGGCAGCTGGCCGTCGAGCAGCCGTTGCACCAGCTCGATCGACGTCGACCGGTCGGGTCCGAGGACCGGCCCGAGAACCGCGACCGGGTTCACCACCGCCAGCTCCGGCGCGTTCTCGGTCGACCGCACGTAATCCCAGGCGGCCTGCTCGGCCAGCGTCTTGGACTTCACGTACGCCGAACACTCGCGGCCGCTCACGTCGGTCCAGTCCTCCTCGTTGAACTCGCGGCCGGTCAGCGGGTGGCCGTAGCCGATCGCCGCGAACGACGAGGTCAGCACGACGCGCCGCACCCCGGCCGCGTGGGCGGCCCTCAGCACGCGCAGGGCGCCGTCCCGCGCCGGGACGATCAGCTCGTCCTCGTGCTTCGGCGCCGCCGGCGGGAACGGCGATGCGACGTGCAGGACGTAGGCGCAGCCGGCCACCGCGTCGCCCCAGCCGTCGTCGGACTCCAGATCGGCGTACGCGAACTCCAGCGCGTCGCCGGGGTCAGCCCCGCCGACGCTCAGCATCGCGCGGACCGTCTCCTCGCGGCCGGCGTGCCGCACCGTCGTCCGCACCCGGTGCCCCTGGTCGAGCAGCGCGAGGATGCAGTGCGCCCCCACGAAGCCCGAGCCACCGGTCACCAACACCAGCTCCCCACTGCTCATGCGGAGAGCCTAGTTGCCACACCAGGCCGCATTGGCGCACTCGCCCCTGCAGGTTTGCAGCGGGGGTCTGCATATGTGCAGGCGTCAACGCGCCTAAGGGCGTAGGGCGCGCCGGCCTAGGCGATCCCCTGCGCTGCCGCCGCGTGGCCGCCGAGCATCATCAGGTGGGCGGGCTCGCGGTCGATGATCTGCTCGCGTGTGACCGTCAGGTCCGGGCTCACGTGGATCAGCTCGCCGGACGCGATCTCCTGCCAGTCGTCGCCGTTGAGCGGCTCGCTGGCGATGATCACCGACGATTGGTGGGCGGTGTCTGGGCTGGCGACGCCGAGGCCGCGGAGGTTGTCGGACGCGAACGGATGCCCGAGCGGCGATTGCCCTGCCGCGTCGGACTCCAGCAGGTAGAGCGTGTTGCCGGCGGGGTAGCGCAGCGCCCACACGTCGGTCGAGGTCGTCATCACGAAGTTGAGCGAGTAGAGCTCGGCCTCGTCGGCGAGCCAGTCGACCGCGTTGATGATGCCCTGGCGCTCGTCGCCGCCGGCCTTGGCGATCTCATGCGAGATCAGCGCGAAGTAGCGCTCGGAGTCGGACTCGCCGCGCAGGCGGCTTGCGTCGGCTCCGAGGTGCGCCTCGATCTTCTCCACGTCGCCGACGATCCCGTTGTGCCCGAACAGGCGGCCGTCTTGCAGGAACGGATGGGTGTTCGCGCGCGTCAGCGGGGTCGAGGTCGCGTACCGCACGTGGGCGAGGATCGTCCGGGCCCGCACGCGGCGGGCGTCGGCGGCGAAGGCGGCATCGAGGTGCCCGGCGATCGGGAGTTTGTCGACGTACGGGTAGCCGTGCTCGTCGAACCACCCTAGGCCGGTGCCGTCGCTGTTCGCCCTCGACTGGTGGAGGAGGCTGTCGGAGGCGTCGAGCAGCCAGAACGTCGCGCTGACTGGGCTCGGTCCTCCGCTCATGGCGAACAGGCGGCACATGCGCGCGAGCCTACCGGCGCGCCGGATACCGGCGGTCGAGACTTCTGGCGGAAAACCGGCTCGCGGGTCCCGCCGGGCGCCGTACTCTGGCGCGCATGCTTACCAATGCCAAGCGGCTCGCCACCGGCGTGACCGCGCTCGCGGCCGCTGTGGCCGTCGCCGCCGCCGGAGCCCCCGCGGCCTCCGCCAAGACCACGCCCGTCACCTTCTCCAAGGTCTCCGGCGACTACCAGTTGATCGTCAAGGGCAAGCGCTCGAAGGTCGGCTCGCAGAAGCGCTTCACGAACCTCAAGCTCACCGTCGTCAAGAACGGCGAGCCCGGCGGCCTCGTGAACGTGAAGCTCACGAAGAAGCTCTCCGGTGAGAGCTGGTCGATCCGGCCCTACCTGTTCCTCAAGGACGTCAACGGCGACGCCGTGCCAGACGCGATCGTCGACGTCTACACCGGCGGCGCGCACTGCTGCCAGGTCTCGTCGATCGCGCTCTCGACCGGCCCGTCGAGCTGGTCCAAGCCGATCGTCGAATCGTGGGGCGGCTTCTACTCGCTCGACGACATCGACAAGAACGGCTCCAGCGAATTCGTCGCCAGCGACATGCGCTTCGACTACGCCTTCACGTCGCACGCCGGCTCGGCGCTCCCGATCGTCATCAAGGCCGTGCAGAACGGCCAGCTCGTCGACGTGACGAAGTCCTACCCGGCCAAGCTCCGCGCCGACGCCGACCAGTGGATCGCCTCGCTGAACGACGTCCTCAAGGACTCGCCGCTCGACGACCCCGAAGGCGACCGCCAGCTGCACCGCTCGCTGCTCGCCGCAGCCGTCGCCGACCTCGTCCGCCTCGGCGCCATCGACGAGGCCAAAACGCTCATCGCCCAAGCCGCCGCCCGCGACGACTTCAAGGGCGAGGACGACATCTGGGACACCGCCGTCGGCAAGCGCCTGCAGGAGTGGGGCTACGTGGCCGACTACGCGGCGCTGGGCTTCCCGAAGTAGCCGGCGGACGCTGGCGCGCGGCCGCTCTCGGCCACGTACCATCGCCGCCATGCGAACGGCTGTCTTTGCGGTACTGTGCCTCGCCGCCAACGGACTTTCCGGTTGCGGTGATCCAGCAGTCGAGGCCTACGGGCCGAAGGCGGCCGGGGGACTCCTTCTCAAGCTCAACCGGGCGCTCGAGGCCGACGCGGATTACACGGGAGAGTCCGCCGGCAAGATGTTTTGCGATGTCATCCCGGTCGCGGTCGATCGCGATGCCGAGGATGGTGTGCGGCACGTCTATGCCGACACGTCGTGCTTGAAGCTCACGCCGCGCAAGAGCGGCGACCTGGCCGTTGGAACCGGGATCGATGGCGAGGTGCGCTTCGCGATCCGCGGCACCGGGGCGCGGGCCCAGGTCGTCGACGTCGGCTATCCAAGCCTGCTCGATGCCGACCGCGAAGAGTTGAAAGAGCTCTTCCCGGCAAAAGCGCTGCGCCAGATCGACGAGGGGCCAGACGACCGCGCTGCCGGGCAGGACTGCCGGCAGCTCGCGGCTGCGCGCGAGCGGTACGGACTTCCGGAAGCTGAGACGGTCGGCGCCGGGGCCAACCGCGAGAACTACGCCGACTGCTGACCTTCGCGGACGCCCCGCGCCGCCGCCCCGGCCGCCGCGCTCGGCGGCGCCGGGCTTCCCGAAGCAGCCGGCCCTAGTCCACGCGCAGCGCGTCCGTCGGATCGATGGTGCTGGCTCGCCACGCAGGAACGATCCCCGCCGCCGCGCTTGCGACAAGCCCGGCGCACAGCCCGGCAGCGAGCTGCCCCGCGGGTACCACCGCTGGCCAACCGCTGAGGCGAGCCGCGACGGTGCCGAGGAGCGCACCGAGCACCGCCCCTGCCACGGAGCCCCAGAAGCCGACGTACATCGCCTCGAGCTGGATCTGGGCGCTGATCGTCGTGCGCCGGGCGCCGAGCGCTCGCCGCAGGCCGATCTCCCGGGTGCGGCGCAGCACGCTGCTCGACGTCGTCTGCATGAGCGCGAGCAGACCGCCGATCAATGTGACTGCCGCGAGTGCAGTGGCTGCCTGCGAGATCGACTTGTCGACCGCGGTCCGCAGGCCGCTGGGAGATGCGGGCAGAGCGGCGGCGAGTTCCCGCGGCCGCGTCGGCAACGTGACGCTTGGGAGCAGCGGCGCGACGTGATGCTGAAAGCCGGGCTGCGTCCGGACGACCAGCGATGGGCTTTCGGCGTGGCCGAGCGCCTGCGCTGCCCACGGCACGAACACGGTTCGCGTCGCGTCTGCACGAGAGTCGCCACTGCCCACGATGCCGACGACGGTCCAGTCTCGGCCGAGCACCCGCACCGTGGGGGCGGTCGCCAATGGCGGAAGCTGGAGGTCACGGGCCAGCGAAGAACCGACCGCGACCGTCGGCGTTCCGCGCAGCGCAAACTCACGGTCAGCTGGAAGGCGTCCGGCGACCACGGGCACGCCGGCGGCCAGGACGGCGCCGGCGTCAGCGGCCACGAGCTGTCCGTCGACTGGCCCGGCCGAAGTGGCGATCGATGCGCCGCCGAGTTCGATGGTCCGCCCTGCGGCCAGCACGCCCTTGACGTGGGTCAGGCGGGCGACATCGGACCGGCGCACCGCCCCGACACCCCGGGCGGCGGAGGAGACGCCGGCAGGGCCGCGTGATGACTGGCCGTTCAAGCTTGACGAACTGTTGGGATATGGCCGCGCGGTCGGAGGTGGCCGTCACGCCAGTGGCGACAAAGACCCCCACGGCGAGCGCGGCGGCGGCCCCGCACGCAAATGCAGAGCCGCGGCGCGTGGCCAGTGCGACCATCGCGTCGTCCCAGATCTCACTGAACGCCCGGAGCCCGCTTCGGAACATTGTGGTCATCGCGGCGGAAGCTCCATCTCGTGGACGATGTCGGCCTGCTCGGCGACCCACGGGTCGTGGGTCACGATCACGGTTGAGCCGGTGCGAGCGGACTGGCCGTCGATGATCGCGCGCATCACACGTTCAGCCGAGCTGCGGTCGAGGTTGCCGGTCGGCTCGTCGCACAGCATGAGGGCGGGCCGGTTCAGCAGCGCGCGGGCGATCGCCACGCGCTGTTGCTCTCCGCCCGAAAGCTGGCGGGGATGTGCAGCCGTGCGGTGGCCGAGCCCGAACAGGTCGAGCAGCTCAGCGGCCCGCTGATCGGCCACGGCCCGCGGCGTTGCGGCATAGCGGGTGCCGAGCCGCACGTTCTCCCACACCGACAGGTGGCTGAGCAGGTGGTATGCCTGGAACACGAAGCCGATGTGTGCAGCCCGAAACGCAGCTTGACGGCGGTTCGACAGCGCGTTCGTCTCGGCACCCAGCAGCTCGTAGCTGCCCGCGGTGAGCGTGGTGAGCAGTCCCAGCGAGCTGAGCAGCGTCGACTTGCCGCTGCCGGACGGACCGATGATCGCCATGACGGTGTTGGTCGGCACCTCAAGCGTCACATCCGCGATCGCCGGGGAGGCGCTGCCGGCGTAGCGGACCGTCACGCCGCTCAGCAGCGCGACCGGTGGCTCAGCGGGCATGGCCGCGCCCGTGTTCAGTCCAGTCGCCGATGACGACGCGGTCGCCAGCACGCAGACCTCGCTTGATCTCGACCCAGCCACCGAGGTCCGGACCGAGCCGGACGCTGCGCTGCTTCGTGGTGCCGTCTGAGCCCGGGACCGCGACCACGCCGTGGTGCTCATCGATGATCTTGATGGCCGCCACTGGCAGGGCGGGAACCTTGCGTCGCCGACTGAGGGTCGTCACGTTGACCGACACCGGCAGATTCGAGCCCTTGACGCGCGTCGCGGGGATCGAGGCCGAGAACGTGCCGCCTTCGAGGTCGACGCGGATGACTTTGCCGCCGAGCGGCTCGGGCGACGTGGCGGACTGCACCGTGGTCTTCATGCCGAGTTTCACCGGCACCCGCTGGCCGGCGATGTCGACCCGGACCCGGCGCGCCTCGACTGCGGCCACGGCCACCGGGTTCTCCACCTTTCCGCCCGTCGACCATTTGGTCTTCCCGACCGTCATCGGAAGCGCGGCAGCCCACGCGACCGACGCGGCCGGGAGCACGACCTTCTTCTCGAGCTGTTTGGGGTCGATGCCGTAGAGCCGCGTGGCGACAGCGGCGCGGTCGGCGGCCGCGAGCTTGCCCGCGCAAGCGCAGGCGATGCCGAGGCGGCGCAGCGCGGTGAACAGCTGCTCGACGTCCGGGCCAGAGTCACCGATCCGGAGGTCGCGATACGAGGGGATCTCTCCCTGCAGCGCGACGACGGCGGTGCCCTCGATCGAGCCGACCACCTCACCTTCAGCGATGGGCTTGCCGGAGGCGACCTGCACACCGGTGATGACTGATCCTTCGGCTTCGGAGGAGATGAGCAGCTCCTGCGGCTTCGGCGCCAGCAGTTCGCCGTCGAGCGCGACGACGCTGCGCTCGGGCCGAAGCTCGACGCGGACGGTCACCGGGTTCTGCGCAAGCGACCGCAGCGCGGCTTTCGCCGTGTCGGGTTCGTCGCTGGTGATGGCGAGGAACCCGAGCACGGCGAGCGCGCTCGCGAGTGTCGGCACTGCGAGCCAGCGGCGGGTCATGACGCTGCGTGGCCCTCGAGGACGGTGCGAGCTTGCTCGGTTCCACGGGCAGCGAGTTCGGCGTAGGCGAGCACGTCTGACTCGAACCGCTCCACCGTCTTCGAGGCGATGCGCCGCTGGACGGCGGCGATGCTCTGGTCGAGCTTCGCGCTTTGGCGGCACTCGACGGTGACCTGGGCGATGTGGACCGCTTCCTTGCGGGTCCCGGACCGGGCCAGCTTGCCGGCTTCGTCCCAATCCTTGACGCCGAGGCCGGCGTCGGCCACACACTTGGCCCAGCGCGTCTGGGCGTCGCGGTATTCGGTCGTGTCGACGACCTCACGACGGACCTGGACGGGGAGCGCGCTGACAGCGTCACGTGCGATGACCCACTGCGCCGGGTTGCCGTAGAGCTTGCGGTAGGCGCGTCCCATACACCCGCCGATAGCGGAGGTGCCTCCCTCGGATGCCTTCAGATCGACGTGTGCTGCCGGGTCGTCATCGCTGCCCCAGACCGTCGCGGTGTACCGCGTCTGGTCGGCGGGGGAGAGCGACATCGCCCAGGTCGTGATCCGCTTGTCTGCGGCAGCCAGCGACGTGTCGTCGCCGCTGTATCGGCCCGGGTGCTTCGCCACGTCCAAGGCGTGCATGAAGTCTGTGGTCGTGGCCGGGCCGTAGGGCATGGGCTTCACGTCGGCTGCTCGCGAGGAGGCAGCGAAGTCAGCGACGGTCGGCGCAGGCGGCGGATCGAAGCCGGCTTCGCGGACGCAGCGGTCGGTCAGTAGCGATTCCGCGGCGCTCCTTGCGTTCTCGTCGGCGGCGTCGATGGCGGGATGCGTCGGCAGCACCGCTTCGATCGCGCGCTCGTCGGAGCTCCCAGGCATCCCGGCGCTGTCGCTGCCGCCGCAAGCGGCCAGCGGCGCCGCCAGCGTGCACAGCAGAGCGCCCATCAGAAGCGGCCGCGAGGCGCGGGGGGGCCGAGCCCCCCCCCCCCCCCCCGCGCGGGGTTAACA
>JAEYAL010000242.1 GCA_023404805.1 Actinomycetes bacterium
GCGTTGCGGCGCCCTTCGTCGTTCGGGCGGCGGCGTGCGCCGCGCTTAGCGGTAACTGAGCGTGGCGGTCGCGGAGCCCGCGGGCGTCGTGAGCCGCAGGAGGTAGTTGCCGCGCACGAGCTGGGCAGGCGCGGCGACGGTGACGGAGCCGTCTGCCGTGACCGAGAACTTGGCCGCCTTGCGGCCGACGACGACCGACGTCGTGCCCTTGAAACCGCGCCCGGCGACGACGACCTTGCCGCCGGACACCGGCACGACGCTCGGCGTCACGCGGGTGATGACCGGTCCGAACGGCGTCCCGGTGAGGTAGGTGAAGTCGTCCGCAGCGGTGTTCGCAGAGGTGCCCGCCGACGTCGTCACAGCGACGTCCCACTGCAGGGTCGGCGGCGGAGCGACGAACCAGTAGAGCGTCGGCACCACGGCCGTGAGCTGCGTGGCCGATGCGACCTTGAACGCGGCCGGGTTGCCGCCAAACGTGACCTCGGTGGCGTCGGCCAGGCCGGTGCCGGTGATGGTCACGACCTGGCCGCCCGCCGCGATGTTCGGCGAGAGGCCGGTCACCGTGGGCAGCGGCTGCCCGGCGGGGTAGACCGGGAACTTCGCGAACCACGGGCTCTGCGGCTTGCACACGACCGAGGTCACGATCGGGGCGAACTTCGTGGTCGGCGTCGGCTCCGGGTAGTAGGTGAGCGTCAGCGCGAACGGCGCCAGGCCGACGGCGACGCCGCCGGCGTCGCCGTTGACGGTCCACGGGCCCGCTGGATCGAACGTGGCTTTGGGGGCGCCAGGCGGCGCGTCGAACGCCGGCGACGACGCGATCTTGACGGGCTGCGTCCCGAGGTCCAGCGGCGCCTTCGGGCTCACGACCGCTGCCGGGTTCGGGCCCGCGCCGTCGGCGAGCAGGCCGAGGTCGTCGAGCCGGGCGTTCAGCGAGCCGCGGGTGCCCTCGATCTGCGGGCGGACGACGTCGGGGTCGAGCACGAACCGCGTCGTCAAGCGGTCGAAGGTGAACGACTTGCCCGGCGTCGAGGAGAGCGGCAGCTCGCCGCGGACCTGCACATCGATCGTGCGGGCGCGCGGTGCGGGGCTCCCGTCGGGGGCGGGGGTGAGCGCCGTGCACGCCGCGCGTACGGTGGCGTCGACCTGCTGCGGGCCGGGCAGGATCACGTCGGCTGACGCCGGTGGGGCGCCGATGGCGGCCAGCGACGCGGCGAGCGCGGCGGCGAGCCCCGCGGTGGCGCGGGGAGCGAGATGGGCGAACACGGAGGGACCTTCCGGAACGTAGGCGGTGGACACGGCCGACGCGTCTGAGCGCCACGTCGGCTGCGTCCAACCTGCCCGCCCACCGACCGTCAGGCAACGGCGTTGGCGCGTTCGCGCTCCGGTCGGGGTGGTCTGAGACGGCCCAGGATTTCGGTCGAACTGCGCCGCAAAGCACCCTGCGGGCGCCGGGCGCCCCCGACGCCCGGGCCGCGGCGAGCCCGGCCTACAGCCCGCGCTCGATGACCGCCTCGGTCACCGCGTCGTCGATCGAGGAGACCGGCGATTCCGCGCCGACCCACGGCTCGCCACCGAAATGCTCGGTGACGAT
This sequence comes from Actinomycetes bacterium, assembly GCA_023404805.1. Classification (GTDB taxonomy): domain Bacteria; phylum Actinomycetota; class Thermoleophilia; order Solirubrobacterales; family Solirubrobacteraceae; genus JAGIBJ01. The sequence goes on from JAEYAL010000242.1 coordinate 1,592, forward strand.
GCGCTCGGCGGTGCGGGTCGCGATGGCCTGCGTCGTGAGGGTCGGGTTGGGGCCACCGAGCCCGTTGGCGAGGCTCGAGTTGTCGGCGATGTAGAGGTTGTCGACGGCGCGGGCTTTGGCCCACTCGTCGCAGACCGAGTTCGCGGGATCGTCGCCCATCCGCATGGTCGAGTGCGCGTGGAGCACCAGCGGCGGCCAATCCATGCGGTGCACGGACTTGGCTCCTGCGGCCCGCAACATCTTTACGGCCTGGCCCGCGAGGTACTCGCGGTTGCGGAAGGTCCGCCGGCTGCGGCGGCGGTGCAGCACATCGACCTGCGGGATCTTGCCGTTCGTGTCGGGCGGAGCCGCATTGCTGACGCGCACGCGGTTGGCCGGCTCGACGTCGTCATCGGTGATGATCAGGCAGTTGAGGATCCGGTTCACGTCGCCGAGCGCGCGGATCAGGTCGAGGCCGACGAGCCGCCCGATCGTGTCGGCGCCTTGCTTGGTCGCCGGGCTGCCGTTGCGCTTGCCGCCGACGATCCCCGAGTCGCTGTAGGTCGCCGAGAACGCCTGCAGCGCCGGCGGCAAGCCGCCGTTCTCGATGCCGCCGTAGCCGGGGAAGTCAGCTCGCGCGCTTGAGCTGGCGCCCTTCGAGGAGCCGGTGTATTCGTCGAAGACGCCGAAGATCCAGTCCAGGTGGTGGTCGGTGAACCCGCGCCCGACCCAGTCGTTGGGGTTCGGCAGGCCGCTGTTGAACCACAGCCGCGGCGACTCCACCGCGCCGCCGGCCAGCACCACGACCCTGGCGTCCTCGCGGTGGCGGGCGCCGCCGGGGAGCTCAAAGGTCACGCCCGTCGCTCGCGGGATCGAGCCGCTGCGGTCGACGTGGATGCGCTGGACGTAGGCGTCGGTGATCAGCTCGGCCGCGCGGCCGCCCTTCGACCACGCGTCGGCCGTCAGCATCATCGGGACGTAGGAGTTGTCGGTCGACCGGCGCGCCTTGAGGTTGCGCGGCGCCCCGCGCGGCATCGAGCAGCCTTGGAAGCAGTGCCCGCAGAAAGTGCAGCCCTGCGCGTCCGGATAGACCGGGTCCTTGACCCGTCCGGCAGTGCCCTGCGGCTGGAGGATGGCGTTCTCCTGCGGCCGGTACGAGGCTTGCGTCGGCTCCTTCGTGGTGCAGACCGGCAGGCCGACGCCCTCGCACGCCTTGAAGAACAGGGCTTCTTTGGTGCCCATCGCGGCGGTCTGCACGGGCAGGGTCGCCTCGACCCACTCGTAGTAGGGCCGCAGCTCGTCGAGCGTCAGCGGGAAGCGGTGCCCAGTGTCGTACTCGTCGGCGTCGGCGCCGTCGTAGCCGCGGAAGACTCCGGCGGCCGCGCGCGGGTTGTTGCCGTAGTAGTGCAGGGTCGTGCCGCCGACGCCAGCGATCTGCCAGATGAACCCGTCCTGCCTGATCGAGCGCGGATAGGCCGGGCGGCTGCGGTCGCTCGGTCCGACGCGCAGGTACCCGGTGATCGGGTTGTTGGCGTCGTTCTCCAGCCGGCTCCAGTCGGTTTCGGGCTCGGCGAAGCGGGCTCCGGCTTCGAGCACGAGCACGTCGAGGCCGCGGGCCGCCAGCTCTTTGGCAGCGACAGGCCCGCCGCCACCGCACCCGATCACGATCACGTCGCGCATCAGCCCGTCACCTCCGTGCGGTCGCCGAGGTAGCCGATGAACTCCGGCCACCCGTCCGACACCCCGCCGTACTTCGACCACGTCCAGCCGAGCGGCTCGCCCCTCAGCGTGCGCGTGCGCGGATCCCACTGGTGGGCTTCGCTGTAGGCCCCGAGGGCGGTGAGCGTGATGATCGCGTTGCCCGCGTATTCGATCGACGCTTCCTTGAGCAGCGGCGACTCGTCGAGGTCCTGCAGCACCGTTCGCTTTTGGACGTAGGAGAGGTTCGCGAACGGGCTCGCGAACGGGCCGGCGGCGGCCAGGGGGTTGCGGTAGAGCGCGAGCGACTCCAGCAGCAGGGCGACGCCGAGAGCCCCAGGGGCGCCGAGCTCGGCTTCGGCGAGGACGAGCGGTACGGCCGAGTCGACGGTCTCGCGCACGACGCGCCCGGCCTGGGCGTCGACGCCACCGGGGCGGTCGACCCAGACGCGCTGGTGGCGGGAGAAGCGGTCGTTGCCGGGGACGACGAAGGCGGCGAGGCCGTCGAAGGTGTGGTCCAGGAACGCGCCGGCAGCGGCAGGCTGAGGCGCCGCGCCGGAGACCAGCAGCGCACCGGTTCCGGCGGCCGCGGTCGTGAGGAACCGGCGGCGGGTCGTGGCGGACGGGCCGGGGCGCGGGGACAGGGGGTGAAGGCGGTCCATGGACTGACGGTGCCCGTCCGAGCGCTGGTAATCAGCCTTGCCCGGCGGCGCCCCAGGCTGGCCACGGCTGACCTGGCGCCCGCCGCAAGGTGTCCAATGTGCCGAAATGTTGCACGTAACCGAACCGCTGTTCTGTAAGCTTCGGGCCATGCTGAATGGGGCAGGCGCTGGGGGCGGCGAACAGACTGAGCGGTACGACGTGGACTACGTCGTGATCGGCTCGGGGTTTGGCGGGTCGGTGAGCGCGCTGCGCCTCGCCGAGAAGGGCTACTCGGTGCTCGTGATCGAGCAGGGCCGCCGCCGGTCTGACGCTGAGCTGCCCAAGAGCTCGCTCGACTACAAGAACTACTTCTGGAATCCCGCGCTCGGCATGCGCGGGATCTTCAAGCTCACGCCGTTCAAGGACGCGTTCGTGATGACGGGCGCCGGCGTCGGCGGCGGCAGCGTCGTCTACGCGATGACGCTCTACACGCCGCCGGACCGCTTCTTCCAGGACCCCCAGTGGGCCGGGATGGACGACTGGAAGACGCGTCTGGCGCCGCACTTCGAGACGGCCCAGCGGATGCTCGGCGTGACCGACGTGCGCAAGGACGACCGCAGCGACCAGTGGCTCCGCGAGTACGGCGAGGAGATCGGCGTCGGCGCGACCTACCGAAAGACCCGCGTGGGCGCCTACCTCGACACCCCGGGGAAGACGGTCAGCGACCCGTACTTCGGTGGCGAAGGACCCGACCGGACGGGCTGCACCCAATGCGGGCGCTGCATGGTCGGCTGCCCGATCGGCGCGAAGAACTCGACGCTGAAGAACTATCTGTGGTTCGCCGAGAAGCGCGGCGCGCGGATTCAACCGGACCGCACGGTGGTCGACCTGCGTCCGATCGACGGCGAGTCGGGTGCGACTGGCTGGCTCGTCGAGCATGAGGCGACCTCGTGGCGCACCGGCAAGGACCGCCGCACGATCCGGGCCCGTGGCGTGATCCTCTCCGGCGGGGCGCTCGGCAGCAACACGCTCCTGCAGCGCGCGCGGCTCAACGGCAGCCTGCCGCGGATCTCTCCGGTGCTCGGCGACAAGGTCCGCACGAACAGCGAGTCGATCCTCGCGGTCACCGTGCCTGAGGGCGAAGCCGCGGGCCTCATGAACCGCGTCGCGATCTCGTCCTCGATCTACCCGGACCCGGACACCCACATCGAGACGGTCGTCTACGGCGAGGCTGGCGATTCGATGCGCCCGCTGCTGACGCTCATGGTCGGTGACGGCACGCGCGTGACCCGGCCGCTCAAGCTGGTCGGCCAGCTCGTCCGCCATCCGCGCCGGTTCGCGCAGCTGATGTTCACGAAGAACTGGTCGAGCCGCACGGTGATCGTGCTGGTGATGCAGTCGCTCGACAACGCGCTGAACCTGCGGGCCAAGCGCCGCCGCAACGGCACGGTGAAGCTGCAGACCGAGCAGACCGGCAAGAAGAACCCGACCTACATCGCCGCTGGCAACGCCTTCGCGACTTGGCTGGCGGAGCGCACCGGCGGCGTCGCGGCCGGCGGCATCTTCGAGTCGCTGGCGAACATCCCGTCGACGGCCCACTTCCTCGGCGGCGCGCCGATCGGCGCCTCTGCCGACGAGGGTGTGCTCGATGCGACCCTCGGCGTCTACGGCTACGAGAACCTCAAGGTCGTCGACGGCGCGGCGATGCCGGCCAACGTCGGCGTGAACCCCTCGCTGACGATCACGGCGCTGGCCGAGCACGCGATGTCGACCATCGCGCCGGCGGCCGGCCGCGACCCCGCCACCGTCGAGCACATCGGCGTCGCGCCGATCGCGGGCCAGACCGCCCGCGCAGAGCCGCTGCCGCTGTTCGTGCAGACGCCGGACGCGAGCGCCGCCGAAGTCCAAGTCGAGGCGGCCGAGCAGGCCTGAGCCGGCGGCGTCGGCGCGGCGTCGGCGCGGGCGCCGGCGCGGGCTGGCGCGTCAACCCCTGCAAGTTTGCAGAGGGGGTCTGCATATGTGCAGGAGGCGGGGCCAATCCGCACCCCTGAAACGCCGCTGGCCGCGCGAGGCGGCCAGCGTGGTGCGTGTGTCCAAGGCACCGGCGGGCAGCCACCCGGCGGGCCCGACGGTGATGGGAGGGGGAGTCTCTAGCGGTACGTGCGAGTCGTGCGCGTGCGGGGCGACGACTCAAGCAGGTGCGGCTCGGCGGGGTGGCCGTGCGTCACCGGTTCGTACGTGGAGCCGGTAGGTGCCCAGGCGGCGCCGCTTTGGCCAACCGTCGGGCCCCACTCCTGCGGAACGCGGTCGAGCGCAGCGCGGCTGCGCACGAAGGGGGTCGTCGAACGGGTGCGGCCCTTGAAGCCCGGAGGGGCGACGCTGACTGCACGGGGGGCAGGTTCGAAGTAACGGCTCATGGACCGGTGATCGGGCTCACTTGCGCCAACTTGAGGCGAAAGAGGGGACAGGGACAGAACACCTTTTTACGCCGTTTTCTGGGGTTTTGCAAGGAACACCGCAGAACGCGCCAGGCCCCCGGCACCTCGAAGGGCGCCGGGGGCCTGGCAAACGCTAAAGGTCAGGGCGCAAGCGCCCGACCGCGAGAGTCCTTCGTTACTTGACGAACAGAATCTCGGAGTAGCGGGGGAGCGGCCACAGGTCGTCGGCAACGATGCCCTCGAGCTCGTCAGCGATCTCGCGCACCGCGCCGAAGGCCGGGATGACCTCGTCGTGCATGTATTCCGCGTGCTTCTGCGGGTCGTCGGCGTGCGGGTGGATCGCGTTGACCTTGTCGAGCACGTCGAGCTTCTCCGAGAGCTCCTCGACGAGCTTGACCACCGGCGGAGCCAGCGACGTCACGCCCGAATCGGCGATCAGCGACAGGTGCTTGAGCGCAGCCGGCAGGATCGACGTGCGGGCGATGAGCGCGCTCGTCTCCGACTCGATGTTGATGAGCGACGAGTACTGCTCGAGCAGCACGTCGTAGCGGGCGTGGAGCTCGCGCTCCGACAGGACGCCGAACTTCTCGAACGTCTCGACCGTCGACGCGCTGACGAGGGCCGGGAGGGCCTCGGGCGTGGACTTGTTGTTCGCCAGGCCGCGCTTCGCTGCCTCGATCGGCCACTCGTCGGAGTAGCCGTCGCCGCCGAAGACGATCTCGCCGTCGCCGTCCCAGACGTTCTTGACGATGGTGACGACGGCCTCGTCGAGCGGCGTGCCGCCCTCGATCGCCGCCTCCAGCTCGTTCGCGAGCAGCTCGATCGTCTCCGCCATGATCGTGTTGATCACGGTGTTGACGAGGCCGATCGACTGGCCCGAGCCCGGCGCGCGGAACTCGAACTTGTTGCCGGTGAACGCGAACGGCGAGGTGCGGTTGCGGTCGCCGCCGTCAAGCGGCAGCTCCGGCAGCACCGGGGTGCCGAGGCCGAGGAAGCCGTTGTCGCCGCCATCGACCTTGGAGCCCGAGGCGACCGCCTTGAACGCGGCCTCCAGCTCGGCGCCGAGGAAGATCGAGATGATCGCCGGCGGAGCCTCGTTGGCGCCGAGGCGGTGATCCTGGCCGGCCGACGCGACCGTCGCGCGCAGCAGCTCCTGGTGCTTCTTGATGCCCTTGATCACCGCGGAGGTGAAGAACAGGAAGCGCAGGTTCTCGCTCGGGACCTTGCCGGGCGACAGGAGGTTGTCACCGGTGTCGGTGCCGATCGACCAGTTGTTGTGCTTGCCCGAGCCGTTGACGCCGGCGAACGGCTTCTCGTGCAGCAGGCAGACCAGGCCGTAATTGCGGGCGGTCTTCTCAAGCACCTGCATCGTGAGGTGCTGGTGGTCGACGCCGATGTTCGAGTTCTCGTAGATCGGAGCGATCTCGTACTGCGCCGGGGCGACCTCGTTGTGACGGGTCTTGATCGGCACGCCGAGCTTGGCCAGCTCGTGCTCGGCCTCCATCATAAAGGCGAGGACGCGCTCCGGGATCGAGCCGAAGTAGTGGTCGTCGAGCTCCTGGCCCTTGGGCGGCTTGCGGCCGAACAGCGTGCGGCCGGTCGTCAGCAGGTCGGGGCGCTCGAAGTAGTACTGCTCGTCGATCAGGAAGTACTCCTGCTCAGGGCCGACCGAGGAGAAGACGCGCTTGACCTCGTCGTTGCCGAACAGCTTCAGCGCGTGCACGGCCGCGTTGGACACGGCGTCCATCGAGCGCAGCAGCGGGATCTTCGCGTCGAGCGCCTCACCGGTGAACGAGACGAACGCGGTCGGGATGCAGAGCGTCGCGCCGTTCGGGTTCTCGAGGATGAAGGCCGGGGACGTCGGATCCCACGCGGTGTAGCCGCGGGCCTCGAACGTCGAGCGGATGCCGCCGTTCGGGAACGAGGAGGCGTCCGGCTCGGCCTGGATCAGCTCCTTGCCGGAGAACTCGGCGACCGCGCCGCCCGAGCCCGTCGGGCCGAAGAACGAGTCGTGCTTCTCAGCGGTCGAACCGGTGAGCGGCTGGAACCAGTGCGTGTAGTGCGACGCGCCCTTCTCCAGCGCCCACTCCTTCAGCGCGAGGGCGACGGAGTCGGCGAGCGGCGGGTCGAGCGCCTCGCCCTTCGCCAGCTTGTCCTGCAGGTCCTTGAAGACCGACTTCGGCAGGCGCTGGCGCTGCACGTCGACGGAGAAAACGTTGCTGCCGAAGATCTGGCTGCTGGGCGACGTCAGGTCGAACGGCTCGATCGCGCTGCCGTTGGCGCTCCACTGGGCGGCCGTGACGTTGTGCTGGCGGAGATGGGGCATGATGGGGTTGCTCCCGGTCCTTTGAGGTCGGATAGATGGGGCTGATGTGGGTCGCCTGCACTCTGACGCGTCGGCGCTGCAGGCAGCAGCACGGTCGTCTGGCGAAGGCAGACCGTCAACCTAACTCCCGAGCGGTGCCGGTCGTGTTGTCCACATGGACAAAGCGGGGTCCTCCAAATTGTCCAGGCGAACGCAGCCGAACAGGTTCCCGCGCGGGGAATAGCGTTCGTCCGGGTCCGCACACGCGTTAGGGGGCTTGGTTGCGCGGCCCGCAGCCAACGGGCTGGCGTGGCCCTCAGGACCGATTGGCGGACTCGGCGGCCACAACTTTGGCCAACTGGACAATTCGAGCCTGTCCCCTGGGGGCGACTATTGACGCCGCGGGTCCCCAGCCCGTCCATGCATTCCTGCAGCCCCATCCAGGAGGATTCGTGAAACCACTCACCCGTGGCGGTGTGGCACTTGGTGCCCTCGCTGCTTCCCTGTTCATGCCAGCCATGGCCATGGCGCAAGATGATGCGCCCGTGACCTTGGAGTCGCTGTCGGAGGGCCTTGGCGCCACCGCAGGCGATGTCTCGGCAACGTGGATCATCGTCTCGGCGGTCCTCGTCATCCTCATGCAGGTTGGCTTCATGTTCCTGGAGATTGGCTTCTCCCGGGGCAAGAACGTCGGCACGATCGTCGCGAAGATCCTGGTGAACTTCTCGATCGCCGCCGTCGTCTGGTGGGCCGTCGGTTACGCCCTCGCCTTCGGTGGCGGCGGCAAGATCTTCGGTGATTCCGGGTTCTTCCTGAACGTCGGGCAGACCATGTCCGACAACGCGGTCGCCAACGGCGTGCTGGGCTATGCCCCGCAGGTCGACGGCATGCACTTCACGTACTTCCTGTTCCAGTTCGCGTTCGCAGCGGTTTCGCTCGCGATCGTCTGGGGCTCGACGCTGGAGCGCATCAAGTTCGCGGTCTACCCGATCTACGCGATCGTCTTCACCGCGATCATCTACCCGCTGGTCGCGCACCAGGTCTGGGCCGGCAACCTCACCCCGTTCGGCCTCGGCATCCAGGACTTCGCCGGTTCCTCGGTGGTCCACCTGACCGGCGCCACTGGCGCCCTCGCAGCGGTGCTGCTCCTCGGCCCCCGCCGTGGCAAGTACGGCGCTGACGGCAAGCCGCGTCCGATCCCGGGCCACAACATGCCGCTGTTCGGCCTCGCCGTCCTGATCCTGTGGGTCGGCTGGTTCGGCTTCAACGCCGGTTCGACAGTCAGCGCCACCGGCGCGATCTTCGGCCAGGTTGCCGTCGTGACCAACCTCGGCGCCGCAGGCGGCGTCATCGGTGCCGCCCTCATGGCGCTGCTCATCGGGAAGACCCTCGACGTCGGCATGGTCGGCAACGGCGCCATCGCAGGCCTCGTCGCCATCACCGCCCCGTCGGGCTACGTCGACCCGTGGGCCGGCGTGGTCATCGGCCTCGTCGCCGGCATCATCGTCGTCCCGTGCATCGTCGCGATCGACAAGAAGATCGACGATCCGGTCGGTGTGCTCTCGGCACACGGCGTCGCTGGTATCTGGGGCACGCTCGCGTGTGGCCTCTTCACCACGAAGGCGCTCACCCTCGAGGGCCAGAAGTCCGGCCTCTTCTACGGTGGCGGCGTCGAGCAGCTCGGCGCTCAGGCTGTCGCGGTCATCGCGACGTTCCTGATCGTGTTCGTCATCTCGATCATCACGTTCTGGCTCATCAACAAGACCATCGGTCTTCGCGTCACGGCCGACGAAGAGCTCGCCGGCCTCGACATCAGCGAGCACGGCATGTACGGCTACCCGGAGCAGTTCATTCCGGAAGCCGAGCTCGTCGGCTTCGGCGTCAGCCAGCCGCTCACGGCCCAGGCTGTCGTCGGGAAGACGTCGACCACGGAGGCAACGGCATGAAACTCGTCGTCGCATACATCCGGCACGACGCGTTCGAGCCGATCCGCAGCGAGCTCCTCGAGCTCGGGTTCCCGAGCTTGACGATCACCGACGTCAAGGGCTCCGGGCGCCAGAAAGGCATCACGGAGTCGTACCGCGGCGCCTCGGTGACCAACTACCTGCGGCCCAAGCTCAAGATCGAGACCGCCGTCGCGGACGGCGACGTGCAGACGATCGTGGACACGATCCTCAAGCACGCCCGCACCGGCAACGTCGGAGACGGAAAGATCTTCGTCACTGCGATCGAACAGGCCTACCGGATTCGCACTGGCGAGTCCGGTGAGGAGACGCTCCAGGCACACCCGGACGCTGCTGAGGCAGTGAACGGCTAGCCAGGGGCTGATGGGGCAGATCACGGGTCCGCTAGCGCTCTTTCGAGGGCGCCGGCGGGCCCGCTGTCCTTCCGGGGCACCGATGTTTAGCCTTGCCCCCAAGCTTTTCCAGGAGGACCCCACATGAAGCTGGTCACCGCATACGTGCGCTACGAGGCCTTTGAGCCAATCCGCGCCTCGCTCCTGTCCAAGGGCTTTCCCAGCATCTCCATCAGCGAGGTGAAGGGTTCCGGCCGTCAGAAGGGCATCGTCGAGAGCTACCGCGGCTCGAGCGTGACGAACTACCTTCGGCCGAAGCTCAAGATCGAGGTCGGCGTCCGCGACGACGACGCGCAGCTCGTGGTCGACACGATCCTCGAGAACGCCAGCTCTGGCGAGGTCGGCGACGGCAAGATCTTCGTGACGGAGATCGAGCAGGCGATCCGCATCCGCACGGGCGAAGAAGGCGAGAACGTGCTGCAGGCGCATTCCGCCGACGAACTTGCTTAGCGCCTCCCCAGCGCGACGCTCAGGCCGCCGGGGCGCTGCTGCGCTTCGGCGGCCTTGCGCGTTCTGAGGGCGCCTGGTTACGCCGCCGTTACGACTTCGGCGGTCGATCCGGCCCGGCCGGGCGTGACGCGGAGCTGGGCCGGGATGCGCTCGGAGAGCGTTTCGACGTGGGAGACGAGGCCGATGGCGCGCCCACCGGCGCGGAGCTCGTCGAGCTCGTCGAGGACGTCTTCGAGGGTGTCCGGGTCGAGCGAGCCGAAGCCTTCGTCGACGAGCAGCGTGTCGAGCGGCCGGCCGCCCGCTTCGCTCGTGACGACCTCGGCGAGGCCGAGCGCCAGCGCGAGCGAGGCGTAGAACGCCTCTCCGCCCGAAAGGGTCGCGGTGTCGCGCTCTTCTCCGGTCCAGCCGTCGCGCACGCGCAACCCGAGGCCTGCTTGGCCGCCGCCGTAGCGGTCGTCGTGGTGGACCAGCTCATAGCGGCCCGACGACATCCGCAGCAGGTGCGTGGAGGCGGCCTCGGCGACCTGCTCCAGGCGTGCCGCCAAGACGTACGTGGCGAGGCTGATCCGGCGCACGTTGTCGCCCGCGCCGCGGACCGTGGCGTCGAGCCGGATCACGCGCTCGGCGGCGACGGCCGCGGGCCCCAGCCGCTCGGAGAGGTCGGCGAGAGCGGCCTCGGCGACGTCGAGTGCCGCGGTGCGGCGGCGCGCTTCGGCGAACGCCGCGTTGGCGGCACTGGCCGCGTCGTGGGCTTCCGCGCGGCGGCGTTCGCGGAGGGCGATCCGCTCGCTCAGGGCGTCGGGCTCGCCGGGTGCTGGCGGCTCAGCGGCGGCACGCGCGGCGAGGGCCTTGGCCGCCTGGTCGCGCTCCCGCAGAGCTGAGCGGTAGTCGCCGAGGAGCTCGGCGGCCTTCTCCACTTGGTGGGCGTAGAGCGCCGCCGCTGTGGCGGCCGCTTCGACCGATTCGTGCGAGCCGCGCAGGTGCGCCAGCTCCTCAGAGAGCTCGGCTGCCTGCTGGCGCAGTCCGGCGGCGCGCTGGCGCTGCTCGGCCGCAGCGGTTCGGGCCGCCGATGAGCGCCCGCGTTCCTGCTCGATCTGCGCTTCGAGAGCGGTCACGCGGTCGCGGGCCGTCGCAGCGCCCGCGACCAGCGCCCCGAGCCGCGCGAGCTCGGCATCGAGCCGGTCGAGCTCGGCACGGGCGGCCTCGACGCTCGCCCCAGC
>JAEYAL010000306.1 GCA_023404805.1 Actinomycetes bacterium
TTAATCCCAACTTGTTTGGCCGGGGCGACGCTCGCCGGACCATGGGGACGGGTCGGGTCGACCCCTGAAACCGCGCGGGGCGGCCCCGCACTGGAGGAGAGCGTGTGCGGGACCGCCCGAGGCGCGCTCGCGTCGGGGGACCGAGCTGGTGCGGGGGAAACTGGTTCGGAGGGCAGGACTGGCGCGGGGCGCCAGCGTGAGCCGTGGTGGGGGCCGGACCGCGCGCCGGAGCGGCGGCCCGGAGGCTCGCCGCTAGGCGGCGAGCTGGGAGTCGCCGTAGCCCTCGAGCGGGAAGTCGGGGGCGGCGACGGCGCGGTCGCCACCGGCGTTGCGGGCGTCGGCGAGCGCCTGGGCGGCGTTCTCCCACGGGCGGGCGACGAGGGCCGACGAGACGCCGACGCTGACCGTGACCGGGTGGCCGGTGGAGGGGGTGCGGGCCGAGACCGCGGCGACGACACGGCGGGCGACGCGCTCAGCGTGGAGCGTGGCCGTGGTCGGCAGCAGGATGCCGATCGTGTGGTCGTCGATGCGGCCGATGATGTCGCTGTCGCGCAGGCGCGGGCGGACGATGTCGGCGACGATCCGCAGGGCGGTGCCCATCTCGCTGCGCTTGGGGCGGGTGAACCAGTCGATCTCGACGAGCATCAGCGCCGACGACGGCAGCTGGCGCTTCTCGCCCTCTTCGACCCAGGTCTTGACGACTTTGCGGAAGGCCGACGGGGTGAGGGCGTCGGTGTAGAGATCGGGGTTGGAGGCTGCGTCGTCGAGGACCACGGACAGCGAAGACAGATGGCTCATGGCCAAACTCATCGGTCCCGAATGTGTGCCCAACAGCACGAATCAGACAGTGGTCCAGTGAGTAATCGGTATGGGCGTACGGAGCGTCTCCGCGCCGCTCTGGGCTATCTGGCCTAGGCCGCCGCGCAAACGGTCAATGCCCGCGGGCGCTGAGCGAACTGGACGGTCTTCCAGGGTGCTTCGGGCCCGCAGCCGCGACGCGCACGGGCGGCCGGGGCCGTCCGGCCGGCCGACAGGCCCTGCCTTGCCGCCGCCGTCTCGGTCGATCGGAACTTCCGTCGTACGCGGTTGCCTGGCAACCGCCGATCACGGAAGTTCGGGCGGGCCGCCCCGTCTGCCGCCGCGCCTGCTGATCCGGCCGTTTAGTTGGCCGGCGGCGGCGTGCTGCCGCCTTCGCTCTTCTTCGAGCCGTCCTGGTTGTAGCCCGCGGTGTTCAGCTCGACCTGGATGTCGTCTTCGCCCTCGACCTCCGTCAGCGTCAGCGACGCGTTGGTCAGGCTGATCGGCTCGCCGACCTTCAGCGTGATCTCCTGGCCGCCGAGCTTGACCTTCGCCGTGTCGCCGGAGGCGCTCACCAGCTCCATGTCGCTGCCGCCTTCGCCGCCGAGGGTCACCGTCGCGCCCTTGCCTGAGAGGTCGATCTCGCATTTCCCGTTCTTGCAAGATTGCGTGTTCGACGTGCACGCCGCGAGCGTGAGCGCGGCGAACGTGGTGGCGACGAGAGGGGCGAGCGCGCGAAGCATAGGCCCCACCGTAAGCGCCTGAGCGGCGCCGCGCCAGTCTAGGCGCGGGCTAGGCCAGTCCGGCGGCGCTGTCGGGGCCGGCGTCGTCGACGGCGGTCGAGTACCGGTCCGGGGCGACGACGACGCGGTCGCCGCCAGCGAGGCGCGCATCGCGGAGCGCCTGGAGCGCGGCGAGCCACGGCTCGAGGTTGCCTGCGCCCGACACGCCGATGGTGGCGGCGAGCTGGCCGCGCTGCGCGCGGCTGCTGTTGCGGAACGACTCCAGGATGCGCTCGGCCGCCCGTGCCCCGTGGTCGACGGGCGTCGACGGCAGCAGGACACCGAGGGTGTCGTCGTCGACTCGGCCGCAGATGTCGGTCGCGCGCAGCAGCGACTGCACCGACTTGGCGAGGTCGAGCAGGAGCGCCTGGTCTGGCCGCTCGGCCAGCGGGGCACCCGCGACGCCGACCTGGATCATCAAGAGCGTGGTCGCGGGGCGCCGCGCGTCACCGCCGCCGACCCAGTCGTCGACCTTGCGCTCGAACGCCTCGCGCTTGAACAGCCCGGTGGCGAGGTCGCGCGTGTCGAGGACTTCGCGGACGGCAGCGATCAAGTGAGAAATCCTGCCCATGGCCTGATCATCGGCTATGCCGCGGCGGACTTTCGCTCCAGACGCGCCGGTAATCGAAAGAACCGCACGCCTGGGGCCAAATGTGGGGAACCGGGCGCGCCGATGCACCGGGAGGCGGCCGGTCGGTGAACCCTGTTCCACAGCGCGTCAAGAGGCGGCGCTCCGGCGGTGGCCGTCTGGTAGGTAAGATCGCGCCCGTGTTTAGCAAGGTCCTGATTGCCAACCGGGGCGAGATCGCCATCCGCGTCATGCGCGCGTGCGAGGAACTGGGCATCGCCACGGTCGCGGTGTACTCCGAGCTCGATCGAGATGCGCTGCATGTCAAGCGTGCGGACGAGGCGTATCTCCTCGGTCCTGGGCCGGCAGCCGAGAGCTACCTGAACGTCGACAAGATCGTCGAGGTCATCAAGGAGTCTGGTGCCGACGCCGTGCACCCGGGCTACGGCTTCCTCTCTGAGAACGCAGCGTTCGTCGAGCGTCTGGAAGCCGAAGGCATCACCTTCATCGGGCCGCCGGCATCCGCGATCGATGCCATGGGCTCCAAGACCAAGGCCCGCGAGCTGATGCAGGCCGCGGGCGTGCCGATCGTCCCCGGCACCACCGAGCCGACCGAGACCTACGAGGACGCCCTCCGCATCGCCAAGGAGGAGATCGGCTTCCCGGTCGCCGTCAAGGCGGCGTCGGGCGGCGGCGGCAAGGGCTTCCGCGTCGCGCTTGAGGAGAAGGACCTCAAGGACGCCTTCGAGGGCGCCAGCCGCGAGGGCGAGAAGTTCTTCTCCGACGGGACCGTCTACCTCGAGCGCTACCTGCCCAAGCCGCGCCACGTCGAGGTGCAGATCATCGCCGACAAGCACGGCAACGTGATCCACCTGGGCGAGCGCGACTGCTCCATCCAGCGCCGCCACCAGAAGCTGATCGAGGAGGCTCCGGCTCCGGCCTGGGTCGTCGACGAGAAGCTCCGCGCCCACATCGGCGAGATCGGCATCAACGCCGCCAAGGCCGTCAACTACGTCGGCGCCGGCACGATCGAGGGCATGCTCCAGGACGGCGAGTACTTCTTCCTCGAGATGAACACCCGCGTGCAGGTCGAGCACTGCGTCACCGAGATGGTGACGGGGATCGACATCGTCAAGCAGGGCATCAAGGCCGCCGCCGGCCTCGAGCTCGACTACACGCAGGACGATGTCGTGCTCCGCGGCCACGCGATCGAGTGCCGCATCAACGCCGAGTCGGCCCCCATGAACTTCGCCCCGACCCCGGGCGCGATCGGCGACTACCTCGAGCCGTCCGGCCCGGGTATCCGCGTCGACTCCGGCGTCGGCGCCGGCGGCGTCGTCTCGCCCATGTACGACCCGATGGTCGCCAAGCTCATCGTCTGGGACGCCGACCGCGAGCAGGCCACGCAGCGCATGATCCGCGCGCTGGAGGAGTACAAGATCGAGGGCCTCACGACCCTGATCCCGTTCCACAAGACGATCATGGCCACGAGCAACTGGGCCGAGGCGTCGACCTGCTCGGAGCTGCTTGAGGACCCGGAGTGGCTCGCCTCGACCGCGCCCGCTGAGCCCGTCGTCCCGACCGAGCAGGGCGACGACGACAACGTCGAGCACGACTACACCGTCGAAGTCGGCGGCCGCCGCGTCGGCGTCAAGCTGTTCGCGCCGCCGATCGCCGTCGGCGCTGGCGGCGGTGTCGCCGTCGCTGGTCCGGCCCCGAAGGCCAAGCGCGAGAAGCGCAAGTCGGCCGGCGCGTCCGGCGACGACGTGAACTCGCCGCTCCAGGGCAACATGTGGAAGGTCGTCGTCGAAGCGGGCCAGACCGTCGAAGAGGGCCAGCTCCTCTGCATCATCGAGGCGATGAAGATGGAGAACGAGGTCAAAGCCCACAAGGCCGGCACCATCAAGACGCTCGCCGCCAAGGAAGGCGAGCCGATCAACTCCGGCGACCTCATCGCGACGATCGTCAGCGCCGCCGCCGAGTAACCG
>JAEYAL010000322.1 GCA_023404805.1 Actinomycetes bacterium
GCCGCGACCTGCACGAGCTCCCCCGCGACCCCGAGCACCGTGCCCACGGCCCGCGCAAGGACCGGCGCCCGGCGTGGCAGCGGATCGCGATCGCCCTCGGAGCCGCTGTCGCCATCGTCCTGCTGGCCACCGGCGCGGTGCGCGCGGCCTACAGCAACCAGGCGCTGCCCGGGACGGAAGTGGCCGGGCAACCGGTCGGCGGCAAGTTCGAAGATGAGGTCCGCGCCGTGGTGCAAGACCTCAGCAACCCCGAGCGCCGCATCACCCTCACCGCCCCCGGCGGCCCGCTGCGCGTGAGCGCCGGCGGCGCAGGCCTCACCGTCGACGAGGCCGAGACGGTCGAGCGGGCGCTCGACGCGCGCCGCGGATCGGTCTTCGGCCCGCTGCTCACCTTTGTCGCGCCGTCGAACGTGAAGCTCGTGGCGACGGTCGACCGCGACCAGCTGCGCGCGAGCGTCGCGCGGATCGCCGGATCGGTCGACCGCAAGCCGTATGCCGGCGCGCTCACGATCGACCCTGAGACGCTGGCCGTCACCACGAAGTCGTCGGCCGCCGGCCGCGAGGTCGACCGCGGCGAACTGGCCGACCGCCTGGAGCGCGCGGCGCTCGACCCGCAGCGCGGCGCGATCGAGGTCCCCGTCGACACGACGAAGGCCGTCTCGGACGACCGCGTCGAAGAGGTCGCCGCCGAGGCCGAGCAGTACCTGCGGACGCCGCTGGTGCTCTCGGGCGCTGGCAAGCCCTACACGGTGCAGCCCGCCGACCTGGCCAAGATCCTCACGCTCGAGCCGCTCGAAGGCGGCCGCAAGGCGCGGCTCGGAGCCGACGCGACCGCGACTGCCGCACTGGCCCAGCGTGTCGCCGCCGCTCGCGACCGCGCCGCCAAGAGCGCGACGATCAGCGCCCCGTCACGCGGTCCCGTCGTCGACGGCAAGGCCGAAGTCACCTGGAAGCCGCGCAGCGCCGAGGTCTCGGTCACGTCCGACGGCCGCGCGGGGCTGGCGGTCAAGGTGCGCGACCTCGCCACACGGATCCGCGGGGCCGTCCGGCAGGACTCCCACAAGGCGGCCGTCCCGACGACGGTCACGAAGGCGCCAGTCAACAAGGCTACGGCCGACAAGATCGACCGCATCATCGGGACGTTCACCACCTATTACATCGCCGGGCAGCCGCGCGTCACGAACATCCAGCGGATCGCCCGCTCCGTCGACCGCACGGTCATCCCTCCCGGGGGCCAGTTCTCGCTGAACGGCATCTCGGGCGAGCGGACGAAGGCCAAGGGCTACGTCGAGGCGCCGTTCATCGCGGGCAACAAGATCGAGCCATCGGTCGGAGGCGGCGTGTCGCAGTTCTCGACCACGATGTACAACGCCGCCTACTTCGCCGGGCTGCAGCTCGACGCGTACCGCGCCCACAGCCTCTTCATCGACCGCTATCCCGCAGGGCGCGAGTCGACGCTCAACTTCCCCGACATCGACATGAAGTGGACCAACGACACCGGCACGCCGATCCTGATCCGCACCTACGCCGATGACGCCGGCGTCACCGTGACGCTCTACGGCAACAACGGCGGCCGCAAGGTGACGGCCGATCCGGGCTCGCGCGAGCCCAACCCCGGCGGCAACTTCCAGATCACGATCACCCGCGTGATCCGCTACCCCGATGGCCGCGTCGTCCGCCGGCCGGTGACGACGAAGTACGCCAACGAGGTCACTGAGGACGCTCCGCAGGAGTAGCGGCGCGGCGGGGTCCGGGCCCGCCCCGCTCCACCCCCGCGGCATCGCGCGCGATCGGCTCCGAGCGCCAAGCTCAGGGGGACACGCCGTCGTTCAGGTGTCCACGGCGCCATCCGCCGAGCGTCCAATGCACCGGTTTGCCCTCAAACCGTTTTCCAACGGGGCGATGAGGTCGTGCCAGCTTCTCCGAGCTGTGCGACGAAAGAGAGAACCCATGCGCTCATTCCGCGACACCGCCGTGCTCGCCGTGGCTTGCACGATCATCGCCGTTCCGACAGCGGCGGCCTGTGTCCGCGGTGGAGGCGGCACGCCGCCCCCGAAGCCGACGACGCCATGCCCGACGACGCCCGCGCCGACGACGCCGCCGGAGCCGACGTCGACCGCTACCTCGGCGCCGTCCGCGACGAGCTCGCGTCACGGGAAGAAGGGCAAGGGGAGCAAGGCCCGCCGCTACACGCATGGCGGCCGCGGCTACGGCGGCCCGAAGCCGCCGGCCTGCCCCGCGCCCACCACGCCGACGGCGACGACGCCGGCACCGACCACGCCCGCGCCGACGACGCCTGCGCCGGAGCCGACCACGCCGGAGGTTCCGGAGGAGAACGGCTCGGTCTGACCCTCAGACCGGACAGGCGCCCGGGAGGAGCGCCGACCGCACCACCGGGGGAGAGAGCCGCTCTGGTGCGGAAACGCTGGGACGGGTGCGCGCAGCAGTGGCGCGCGCCCGTCACGGCATTTTGACGAGCAGCTCGTAGTCGCCGCCGTCGTCGACGTACGTGACCGCGACCATCACGTTGTCGCTGCGGTGGCTGGCGAGCTTGACGTCGGCGAGGCAGTTGCCGCGCCCAGGTTGCAGCTCGACGCAGTCGAGCGGGCCGACGGTGGCGGAGTAGTCGTCGGTGCGGTCGACGACCGTGCGGGTGACCTCTTCGCGGATGTCGCTGGCCACTTCGGCCGGCGACGCTGGCGACGCGCCGCCGAGCACGCGGCTGAGCCCGAAGACGAACAGCCCGACGACGGTGAGCGCCGGCAAGAGCCGCACGACCATCCGGCGGCGGCGCATCCGGGCGATGGCGCGCGGGTCGTAGGCCGTCCGGGCGCGCGCTGGCGGCAGCGGCTGGCGGATGGCTCCGCCGCGGGTGGCCTGGGGTGTCGTCATGGGTCGTCGGGGCACGGGCAGGGACACGCGCGCGCCACCGGTGGAATTCACCGGCGGCTGCATGCCTCCTGCATTGTGGCGGGTCGCGAGCCTGGACGTAGCAGGCATTTCCAGGGAGCCGTCCGGTCATGCGACGTGTGACGAGACCGCCTTTGACCGGGCTTGACATGCATCCTCGATGCGAGGAAGGTGCCTGCCTCAGGGGACGCGCGGAAGGGGCGCTCGTTCCCGCCGTGCCGTGACTTCCAGTTCGCTCATCTCGCCTGTCGCCGCGTCTCCGCGCGTGCTGCTCGGCGCGATGACAGCCACCGCCGCCCTCGCGCTCGCGACGGGCTCCGCGCGAGCCGACGAACCCGCGCCTCCTCCGCCGGAACCGGCCCCGGTCGCGGCCTCGGAGGCGCCTCCGCCCCAAGTCCCACTCGCCGCGCCGGCCGCCGACGTGCTCGCGCCGACCGTCGGCCTCACGGGTGTCCGGCACCGGCTGGAGTACGCGCGCCGCAACGGCCTGCGCGTCGACTACGCGCTGAGCGAGCCGTCGAGCCTGCGGGCCGACGTGCTGATCTACGGCGACGTCTACGACCGCGAGCTGAAGATGTCGGCGCTGCCTGGCGCGGGACCGGGCGACAGCCTCGCCAAGGCGACGTCCGCCGCCGCGGAGGCCGGCCCCGGCGTGGTGCGGCTCGCCTTCAACGTGCCCGCGCGGCGCACCCTGCGCAAGTTCCTCAAGCTCACGGTGCTCGTGCGGCTGATCGCCACCGATGCCGCGGGGAACGAGACGACCGCGTACAAGCGCGTCACGCTCTCGAACCTCTGACGCGCGGAGAGAGCCCGAGCCGAGCGCCGCGCGGCGCCGCGCTGAGCGCGGCGGTCAGCCGGCCTCGGTCTGTTCCGGCGCAGCTTGCGGCGTGTCGACCCAGTCGAAGGTGCGCTCGACCGCCTTCTTCCAGAAGCGGTAGAGCTCCTCGCGCTGCTCCTCCCCCATCGACGGCTCCCACCGGCGGTCTTCGGCCCACTGCTCGCGCAGGTCGTCGGTCCCGGGCCAAACGCCGGTCGCGAGGCCAGCCGCGTAGGCCGCGCCAAGCGCGGTGGTCTCCGTGATCTTCGGCCGGATCACCGGCACGCCGAGCTGGTCGGCTTGGAACTGCATGAGCGTCTCGTTGACGACCATGCCGCCGTCGACCTTGAGCGCCTCGAGCGGCACGCCGGAGTCCTGGTTCATGGCCTCGACCACCTCGCGGCTCTGGAAGGCGGTCGCCTCGAGCACGGCCCGCGCGATGTGCCCGGACTGCACGAAGCGGGTGAGCCCGGCGATCACGCCGCGCGCCTCGCTGCGCCAATGCGGTGCGTAGAGCCCCGAGAACGCGGGGACGAAATAGCAGCCGCCGTTATCGTCGACGGTTGCCGCGAGCCCTTCGACTTCGCCGGAGCCGGTGATCAGGCCGAGGTTGTCGCGCAGCCATTGCACGAGCGCGCCGGTGATCGCGATCGAGCCTTCGAGGCAGTACGCGGGCGGCTCGCCGTCAAGCTGGTAGCCGACGGTCGTGATCAGGCCGTGGTCGGACTGGACCGCGGTCTGCCCGGTGTTCATCAGCAGGAAGTTGCCGGTGCCGTACGTGTTCTTCGCTTCGCCCGGCGAGAAGCACGTCTGCCCGAACGTCGCCGCCTGCTGGTCGCCGAGCGACGCCGCGAGCGGGACGCCCGCGAGCGCGCCGACGCGCACCTCGCCGTAGACCGCGCTCGACGGGCGGATCTCCGGCAGCAGCGGCGCCGGGATCCCGACCGCCTCGAGGAGCGCGGGGCACCAGTCGAGCGTCCCGAGGTCCATCAGCAGCGTGCGGCTCGCGTTGGTCACGTCGGTGATGTGCTCGCCGCCGGTCCGGCCGCCGGTGAGCTGCCAGATCAGCCACGTGTCGACGGTGCCGAACAGCAGCGCCCCCGCCTCGGCCCGCTCCCTGGCGCCCGCGACGTGGTCGAGGATCCAGCGCAGCTTGGTCGCCGAGAAGTACGGCGCGATCGGCAGGCCGGTCGTCGCTCGGAAGCGGTCCTGCCCGCCGCTCGCTGCCAGCTCGTCGCAGATCACGTCGCTGCGGGTGTCCTGCCAGACGAGCGCGTTGCAGATCGGCTCGCCGGTGTGGCGGTCCCAGACCACGGTCGTCTCGCGCTGGTTCGTGACGCCGAGCGCCGCCACGTCGGCCGCCGTCGCCCCGGCCGCCTGCAACGCCCGGCGGATCACCTGGTCGCTGCGGAACCAGATCTCCTTCGCGTCATGCTCGACCCACCCGGGCTGCGGGTAGATCTGCTCGTGCTCGCGCTGCTCCGACGCCACGATCCGCCCACCGCGGTCGAACAGGATGCAGCGGGTCGACGTGGTCCCCTGATCGAGAGCAGCGACGTACTTGGGCGGCACGCGCCGAGCCTAACGGCCGGTGGCCCGGATGGCGTCATGCCGTCCGGGCCACCTTGGCGTTCGGGGGGAGACGTCTCGAAACGCCCCACAGCGCTAACTGGCGTCGTACTGCGACACGTTCGCCTTGGAGTAGAGCGGCCGGTACACGTAGTAGTCCCAGCCTTCCGGGTGACCGGCGCGAATTGACTTCTTCACGTCTGAGAAGGACTTGTCGTACGTCTTCGTATGCCCGGCCACCTTCATTTTGCGCTTGCCGGCGAGCGTCTTGGTGACGATCACCACGTGGTCGACCGAAGTTCGCGACGGACTCGCTCCGTAGGAGAAGAAGACGACATCGCCAGGCCAGAAGACCTCGCTGTGGCCGACTTCGCGGACCATGTGGTAGCGCTTCGTCAGATGGTCACGGAGCTTCTGGACCCGGTTCCACGTAGCTGTGCCGTTATAGAGGCGCAGGTTCGGGGTCTGCGTGGTGCGCCACGATGACCACCAGGCTCCCAGCCCGCCGTCAAAGAGGCCGCTGGTGCCGTCGGCGGCCGGATCGTTCTTCCGCACGCCGTTGACCAAGCCCGTGCGGATGAAGTGGAATCCGCCGGCCTTGAGCGCCTGGCTCACGAAGTTGGTGCAGTCGCTGCTCCAGTTGTTGTAGTTCTTGTTCCAGCTCTTCCCCGGGCGAGTCCACTTGTGCGCATACTCCGATGCGGCGAATCCGCTGAACGTGCCACAAGGACCGCCGCCTCCGCACAAGTCCCAGCCAGTGGAGCCATAGGTCGAGCCGACCGGGTCGTTGCCGAGCACGTAGCCCTGCTGGTCGATGAGCACGCTTCCTTCAGCCGGCGGCGCAGCGTCGGCGGCGCCTGACGCTTCGGGTCCGGAGTCGTCGCCCGTGGCAGTCGGTGCGCTGGACACGAGCGTCCCGCTCGTCCCGGTGGGCCCGACATTCCCCAGCTCGTCGACGGCGTAGGACTGCACCACGAACGTATGACCGGGTTGGGCGTTCGGCCAGCTGAACCCAGCTTCGTCCGTTGCTGTCCACCCGCTCCATGCGCCGCCGTCGATGCTGACGCGATAGACGAAGTTGGCGATTCCTGACCCCGGGTTGCCGTTCCCGAGGAGGTAGTCGCCGTTGTCTTCCCACGTCACTCGCGTGATACCGAGCTCGCTAAACGTGGCAGCGTCGAACTCCGTGGGTGAAGGCGGGCCGTGGACGTCCAGCGGCACAACCCAGAAAGCGATCCCCTCGTACACGTAGCCCGAGTAGCTCGACAGGGTCGGCGAATAGTGGTGGTTGGCCCAGCCCGGGTTGCTCGGCGTGCCGGAGTTCCAGGACTGGTGCATCGCCCACGCGGCTTCCGCCGTGGCCGAGCGAGGCGCATAACCGATGACGCGGACGTTCTTGTAGGCGTACCAGCTCGACATGTTGCGGTACAGCTCAAGCGGATCGGTCGTATAGAGATGGTCCGTCGAGATGTCAGACCACGCTTCGTAGACCGGGACCGCCCCCGCAATAGGTTCGGTGTAGATCGCGCCGACCCGAGGCCCTTGGACCCAGCCGCGCGACGTGTACGTCGAGATATCGAGATCCCGGGCGAGCATGCTGTCCTGGTACTCGTTGCTCGACAGGAACGTCAACGGCGTCGTTATCTGTCGGCCGTCGTTGTCGAACAGATACGCCGATACGTCCTGCAGCTGGTACCGCGCGAAGTCCTGGTTCAGCTGGTAGAGATCGCGAATCGCCGGACTGATCGTGTACCGGTGGTCGTTGACGTTGCTGGCGTTGTTCCAGAGCGGGTACAGCGGCAGCGTGTCGGCGTATTTCTCGGCCATCACGTAGCCGATGATGTTTCTCCGGTAGTAGTTGTTGCCGTACGGATCGTGCTCGTTGTACAAGACCTCGTTGTAGTCGGCCGTGTACATCCAGTCTTGGGTCGCGTCGGACCAGAGCTCGTAGAGCGGCACTGAACCCGGCGCCTGCCTGTCGTAGACGTAACCAGCGATGCCATCGGAGTCGTAGTTGACGCCAGGGTTCGGGTCGCGCGACAGCTTGTGATCGCCGATCGCCCAGTTCATGGCGCCGTAGAGCGGCACGAGCTGCGCGTTGACGCCGACGACGGCCGGGGGCGTCACCGTGGCAAGGCTGTCCAGGAATTGGCGGATGCCGGTCATGTACCAGCTCGGTGAAGCACCGATGTTCATGTCGTTCTGCTCGCCATACCCCTCGATCTGGAAGTAGGTCGCGCCGTGGTCCTTGCCGTCGTTAGCGAGCGCGAGCGCGTTGGCCGCGGTCAGCGCGTCCTTGGGGCGGGTGTCGCCCAGCTGCGGCTGACCGGCCGGCGCGACGGGCGTCACGACCTGGTCCCGGAAGTACCACGACTGCACGCTGTCGCCGACCAGCCCGCCGGAGAACTTGGCAGCCAGCTCCTTGGCGCCGGGACGCGACCATTGTTTGACCTGGCACTTCGGGCCCTGCTCGGACTGGGCGATGCGGCATTCGTTCGAGAAGTTCGTCGACCACATCGGCACGAGCGTGTCGCCCCAGCGGGCGAACCAGCTGCGAGCGCTGGCATCGTTGAGCATCGCGACGAAGCCGTGCGAGGGCTCCGACCAGATGATCTTCTTCCCCTGGTCCCGGGCAATCGACACCCAATGGTCGATGCGGCCCCAGTCGACCTTCTGGATACCGGTCGCCCAGTCCCACTTGCAGTTGCCACCGCCGTTGACTTGGGCGCAGGCGTCAAAGCCTTCCTTGGTGTACTGCGAGGCAAGCTCGTGCAGGTAGAGACCCACCGAGTTGGTGCGGCGCAGCACTTCGTCGCCATCGGCCTCGGAGACGTAGAAGTTCCCGTTGGAGTTGCGGTAGTCCGAGGAGCCCGCGGTCCAGAAGTACTTGAAGCCGTCGGCTTCCCAGCCCTGCATGATCGAGTCGTTCTTTGAGTACGCCATACCGCGGAACGACGGCTTGATGTTGGCCTTGGCGTTCCAGAGGTTGTACTCGTCGCGCAGGTCCTTCTCGGTCGACCACTTTTGGCCGTTGTCACTGCGCGTGAGCTGGCTGAGGCCGATCAGCGTGGCGGTGTAGGCGCCGTTCTTCGGCGCCGTGGCCTTCGGCAGCGACGGCGGGACAACCGCAGGCGCCGAGAGGAAGTCCTCGGAGCCGAGGATGAACTGCGAGGTGAGCTGCATCTCGGCCTGCGAGCCGGAGAACTCGACGTAGGTCGCCCCGGCGTCGATCCCTGCCTGGGCGAGTGCCTTGACGCCGGCCCGCGTGACGGCCTGCGCAGGGCTGGCTTCGGTGAAGTTGAAGGACTGGACGCTCACGCCGATCGGGGCTGTGATGGCGCTTGCCAGCGCGACAGCGCCGGGCTTGGCCTGCGAGTTGACCTGGTCCGGGAAGTTGGTGCCGTAGGTGACGACGACCGTGTCCTTCCACTTGTTGAAGTAGGACATCGCGGTCGTGTTGACCTTGACGGCGTTCCAAGCGCCGGAGGGCTCGTTCCAGACCACCTTCTTGCCCTTGGCCTTAGCGGACATGACCCAGGCGTCGATCTGGGCCCAGTTCGTCTTGCCGATGCCCGTCTGCCAGTTCCAGCTGCTGTCGGCCGTGAGCTGGGTGAAGAGCTGGTGGATGTAGAGGCCGAGGTTGTTGGTCCGGGCCATGACCGCGTCGGGCGAAGCCGCCGGGGCGTACATGCTGCCCGAGAAGCGGTAATCGCTGGAGGCGGCGGTGTAGAAGTACTTCATCCCGGAGGACTCCCATGCCAGCAGCTTCGCATCATCCTTGTTGGACGACACGGAACGCACAGCGGC
The DNA here is from genome assembly GCA_023404805.1 of Actinomycetes bacterium. Taxonomy (GTDB): domain Bacteria; phylum Actinomycetota; class Thermoleophilia; order Solirubrobacterales; family Solirubrobacteraceae; genus JAGIBJ01. Next base: position 9,104 of record JAEYAL010000322.1, read on the forward strand.
GGTCACATTCGGGTAGACCTTCCACTTGTCGTACTCAGCCTTGAGCTGGGCGTCGGTCACCCAGCCGCTCTGGCTGGAGCCCTGCAGAATCGCCGTGACCTGCTTGCTCGACGCGACCGCCGACGCGCCCTGCGGGGCGACCAGCCCGAGCAACAACCCCAGCAGCAACAACGCAGAACTGAGGAAACCGGCTCGCCGCGGCGGCGACCAGGCATGGGACGACTGCACCCCGCCATGCGGGGCTTCGGACCAGGGATTCATGTAGCTCCTATGAGCTTGGGTGGGAGGCAGGAACCAGGCCGACGGGAACTAGCCGACCTGCATCCATAAGCGTGCTCACGGTATAGCCGCGAGTGGCAGGCAACATACACGTCACCACAGGTGACTGCAATCCAATCGTCACAGCACAATGACATCAGTGCGGGTGACAGTCTGGCGCCGGCCCCGCACGCCGCCTGCCGGGCAGCCGCGCCACCGCGGCCCACCAGAACGACGCAGGGCCCGGACGGCGTCACGCCATCCGGGCCCTCGTCATGCGGCCGCCCTGCGGCGGAAGGCCGCCCTCTTAGGAGGGCAGGTCGGCGGCTGCTGCGGTTGGCCGGTAGACCCACCAGTTCCAGCCGTCGTTCGCGCCCTTCGCGCCGTACAGGTTCGTCAGGCGAGTCCGGAGCTTGCTCAGCGGCATGTTGTAGTACTTCGAGTGGCTCGCAAGCCACGGGCCGTACTTCGGCGTCAGCTGCGAGACCACCTCGACGTGCGTGGCGCCGTCGAGGCTGTTCCCGTCGGAGTTGATGAAGACCACGTCACCACGCTTGAGGGACGTCGTGGAGGTGATCCGCGTCGCCAGGTTGAGCTCCTCGAGGTGGACACGGAGCGCCTTCACCCGGTACCACGCGTTGGCGACCGTGTAGTAGCGGTAGCGGCCTTCGTCGCGGTAATTCGACCACCACGCGTTCTTCACGCCGAACATCTTCGCCGCGCGACCGTCGTTGCCGTCGGGGTTGGTGAAGTAGCCGTCGGTGCCGATGAACTTCTTGCCGCCAGCCCAGAGCGCCTGGCTGACGAAGTTCGTGCAATCGCCGCCTTCCTTCTCCCAGTTCGAGAACTGGGCCGTGTTGGCACGCGCCTTGCGGTAGTACTTCAGCGCATAGCGGCCAGCCGCAGCGCCGTTGAACGTTCCGCACGTCGTGGCGTCGCCCGGGCACATGTTGTCGAACCTCGGCGTCGTCGCAGCTCGCGCAGCAACCGCCTTGTCGGTGAACGCCTGCCCGCTGTCGTTGATCATGGTCGATGGCTGCGGCGTGATCGTCACGTCCGCGTCCGGGGTCTCGGCGTAGTCCGTGCCCGGCGAGTCGAGCGATCCGGTCGGGATCTGGACCACGACGTCCTGGTACGTCTCGGACGAGGCGTTTCCGGACGCATCGACGGCCACCGCTTTGACGCCGACGTGCACGCCGACCGGCGCGCCGGTGATCGTGAACTCGTTGATGTCGGTGTTGATCCAGCTGCTGTAGGCGCCGCCGTTGATCGAGTACGAGTAGCGGTAGTAGGCGAAGCCGTCGTCCTGGGTCGGAATCCAGGTGACGGTCGTGTTTTGCGCTTCGGGGTCGTACCCGGCGTCGATGCCGAGCACCTTCGGCGGAGCCGTGGTGTCGACCGGGACCACCCAGAACGCGATGCCCTGGTACTCGTAGCCAGCCCAGGAGCCCTGCGCCGGCGAGTAGTGGTGGTTGGCCCAGCCGGGGTACTGCGACGTGCCCGAGTTCCAGTACTGGTGCATCGGCCACTGCGCCGCCGATGTAGCTCCGCGGGGGGCGTAGCCGATCACGCGCACGTTCTTGTACGCGTACCAGCTCGACATGTTGCGGTAGAGCTCCAGCGGATCCGTCGTATAGAGGTGGTCGGTCGAAACGTCAGACCAGGCCTCGTAGACCGGCACGGCGCCGTTGACCGGCTCGGTGTAGATCGCGCCGACCCGCATCTGGGCGCTCCAGCCGTTCTGCGAGTACCACGGGATGTCCTCGTCGCGGGCGTAGAAGCTGTCCGTGTACTGGTCGCTCCACATGTAGGTCAGCGGCGTCGTGATCTGCCGCCCGTCGTTGTCGAACAGGTAGGCCGAGACGTCCTGCAGCTGGTAGTAGCCGAACTCCTGCTGCCGCGTGAAGAGGTCCCGGATGCCGGGGCTCATCGTGTAGCGGTGGTCGTTCATCGACTCGTTGCTGTTCCAGAGCGGGTAGAGCGGCAGCGTGTCGGCGTACTTCTCGGCCATCACGTAGCCGATCACCGTCCGGTTCTTGTACTGCAGCCACGAGCTCTCGTTGAAGGTGACCTCGTTGAAGTCGGCCGTGTACATGTAGTCCTTCGAGATGTCGGACCACAGCTGGTAGAGCGGCACCGAGCCCGGCGCCTGGCGGTCGAAGACGTACCCGGCGATGCCTTCCGGCGTGTAGTTGACGTCGTTGTAGTTCGCGCGCGTGAGCTTCTGGTCGCCGATCGCGAAGTTCATCCACGCGTAGAGCGGGACCCGTTGCGCGTTGATGGCCGTCAGGGCTGGCGGCGTCGTCGTCGCCAGGCTGTCGAGGAACTGGCGGATGCCCGTCATGTACCAGCTCGGCGAGGAGCCGACGTTCATGTCGTTGCCCTCCCCGTAGCCCTCGACCTGGAAGTACGTCGCGCCGTTGGCCTTGCCGTCGTTGGCGAGCGCAAGCGCGTTGGCCGACGTCAGCGCGTCCTTCGCACGGGGATCCGCGCTCGAGACCACCTGGTCGCGGAAGAACCACGACTGGAGGCTGTCGCCGACGGCGCCGGAGAACTGGGCTCCCAGCTCCTTGGCACCGGGGCGCGACCACTGGCTGACCTGGCACTTGGAGCCCTGGCCGGCCGGATCGGAGATGCGGCATTCGTTCGAGAAGTTCGTCGACCACGTGGGGACGACCGTGTCGCCCCAGCGCGCGAACCAGCTGCGGGCGCTGGCGTCGTTGAGGATCGCGACGAAGCCGTGCGAGGGCTCAGCCCAGATGATCTTCTTGCCCTCTTCGCGGGCGATCGAGACCCAATGGTCGATGCGGCCCCAGTCGATCTTCTGGATACCGGTCGCCCAGTCCCACTTGCAGTTGCCACCGCCATTGACGGCCGCGCACGAGTCGAAACCCTCCTTCGTGTACTGCGACGCGAGCTCGTGGAGGTAGAGGCCGACCGAGTTGCTGCGGCGCAACACCTCATCGCCATCGGCCTGGGAGACGTAGAAGTTCCCGTTCTCGTTGCGGTAGTCGGACGAGCCGGCGGTCCAGAAGTACTTGAACCCGTCGGCCTGCCAGCCGGCCATGATCGAGTCGTTCTTGGAATACGCCATGCCGCGGAACGTCGGCTTGACGTTCGGCTTCGTGTTCCAGAGGTTGTACTCGTCGCGCAGATCCTTCTCGGACGTCCACGGCGTCGACGTGCCAGCGCGCTTGAGCTGGCTGGTGCCGATCAGCGTGGCGGTGTAGGCGCCGTTCTTGGGCGCGGTCGCCTTCGGGAGGGTCGCCACCGGGATCGCGGCAGCCGAGAGCAGATCCTCAGCGCCGAGGATGAACTGCGACGTCGGCTGGTTGTTGGCCTGGTCGCCGGAGACCTCGACGTAGGTCGCGCCAGCGTCGACGCCGGCCTGGCCGAGCGCCTTGACGCCGGCGCGGGTGACGGTCTGGCTGGCGTCGGTGAAGTTGAAGGACTGGACGCTGATGCCGAGCGGCGCGCCGATCGCGGTCGAGAGCGACACCGCCCCCGGCTTGGCCCACGCGTTGACCTGGTCCGGGAAGTTCGTGCCGTACGTGATCACGACGGTGTCCTTCCACTTGTTGAAGTACGACATCGCGGTCGCGTTCTTCTTGACCTCGTCCCACGCGTGCGACGGCTCGTTCCAGACGATCTTCTTGCCGCGGGCCTTCGCCTGCGTGGCCCAGCTATCGAGCTGCGCCCAGTTGGCCTTGCCGATGCCCTGCTGCCAGTTCCAGCCGCTGTCGGCCGTGAGCTGCGTGAGGAGCTGGGTGTAGTAGAGGCCGAGGTTGTTGGGCTTGGCCATCACCGCGTCGGGCGACGCGGCCGGCGCGTACATCGACCCGGCGAACCGGTAGTCGCTGTCGATCGCCGTGTAGAAGTACTTCATGCCGGACGACTCCCAAGCGAGCAGCTTGGCGTCGTCCTTGTTCGACGAGGTCGACCGGACCGCAGCGGTGACGTTCGGGTACGCCTTCCACTTGTCGTACTCGGCCTTGAGCTGGGCGTCGGTGACCCAGCCTTTCTGGCTCGTGCCCTGGAGGATCGCCGTGACCTGTTTGGTCGAGGCGACCGCTCCCGCGGTCTGCGGCAGGACTGCCGCGATGAGGAGCGCGGCGGCGTAGGCCAGCCAGCGCGCAGTCGAGGCAACCGCTGTCATCAACGGCCGCCGAACTGTGTCGTAGTTGCGATGCGTGCGCACGTCAGCGCGTCCTTTGTGGGTGAGGGTGGGAAACAGTCGGGCAACGTACGGATCGTTGCCGGACTCCGCAACCGCACCGATTTTCCGAATCTTGTTCTGAAATCGGAGCGTGCTGCGCTCCAGAATTCGGTTGGACGCAGCCGGCTCATCCGAACGCGGTTCCAAAACCTCGAGAGCGTCAACGCGCCAACACTGCTGGTAAACGTGCCTTCAAAGGCCGTCAGCGGGGCCGTCCGCCGTCACCTGACCCTGTCCGCCGCTGCCGCGGGAGCCGCCCGACGCGCGCCGTAGGCTGGTCGCCACGTGCGAGAGCCAACCCGAGTCCTCCCCCTGGCCGGTCCGCAGTGACGGGGCCTCAGTCGGCGCGCGTGTCGGTCGTCGTGCCGGCGTTCCAGGCCGAGGCCACGCTGCGCGACGCGTTCGCTTCGCTGACCGCCCAGACGTTCGGCGGCTGGGAGGCGGTCGTCGTCGATGACGGGTCGACCGACCGGACCGGCGGCATCGCCGCTGAGCTTGCGGCAGCCGACGCCCGCGTGCGGGTCGTGAGGCAGGCCAACGCCGGCGTGAGCGCGGCGCGCAACGCGGGGCTCGAGGCGGCGGCGGCGGAGTGGGTGCTGTTCCTCGACGCCGACGACCGGCTGACGCCGGACGCCCTCGAGCACCTGCTGACGGCGGCCGGCCCGCACCGCGACTGGGTCCACGGCGGCTGGGTCCGCCACGTCGACGGGGCGCGGCAGCGGGTCCAGGCGGCGTACCCGGTCGACGACCCGCTGCGGACGCTCGCCGCGTCGTGCCCGTTCGCGATCCACGCGTGCCTGGTCCGCACCGAGGCGGTGCGCGCGGTCGGCGGCTTCGACACCACGCTGCGCACCTGCGAGGACTGGGATCTCTGGCGCCGGCTCGCGGCCGCAGGCCACCGGCCGGTGCCCATCGACGCGGTCGTCGCGGAGTACATCGTCCGCGGCGACTCGGCCTCGATGGCGACCCCGCAGCTGCTCACCGATGGTCTGCGGCTGATCGCTGCCGCACACGACGAGGCCAAGCTGCCAGACCCTGAGCGCGCCGCAGCGCAAGCGGCGTTCTGCGCCTACGTCGCCGGCATCGCCATCGGCCAAGGCGGCGACCCCGCCTGGGTGCTCGCGCGGTGGAACGAGCCAGCCAAGGACACCTCAGCGAACGCGCTCGCCGACATGCTCTACGCGGCGGTTCCGCTCGGCGCGCTGGCAAGCGCGGAAGCCTGGCCCGCGGGCGCGGCCACCGTCGCCGCCGTCGACGGCTGGCTCGGAGAGCTCGAACGGGTCACGGGCGGCCTGCGGCTCCAGCGCCGCACGATGGCCCGGCTGGAGCACCGCATCGGCGAGTCGCTCGCGCGCTCGGCTGAGCCGCAGCCGCTGGGACGCGCGCTGCTCGTCGACCTCGATCTCGCTGCGCCGCCGAGCGCGGTGACGCTGCCAGCGGCGGCGGAGCGCGTGCTCGTGCGCGCGTGGCTCGACGGCGATGCCGTGAGCTACGCCGAGCTCCTGCCGCTCGGTGGCGTGGCCGATGGCCGCGCCCTGCTCGACGCCGCCCTCACCCACGCGCCATGGGACGCCCTGCTGCGGATGATGCGGTGGGCGGGCGTGACCCCGGGCGACGATGGCGAAGGCGACGACTGGGAGCGCCTGCTCCAGCACGTGTTCGGCGATAGGTCGGTGACGAACGACGCGGTGTACGCGGGAGCCGCCCACGGGCGGCCCACGGTGCTCCAGGTCGAAGACCGCGCAGAAGTCGAGCTCGCCGACGGCCCGGTCGAGCTCCGCAGCCGCGCACCGGTCGTCGCCGTCGAGGTCCGCCTCGCGGGCGAGCCGCTCGACGAGTTCGACCTCCAGCCGAAGCGCGGCCGCATCACCTCCGGGCGGCTTCGCCAGCAGGTCGCCGTCCGGCAGGGCGTCGAGCTCGTGCGGGTCGCGCTGCGCGCCCATGTGTCACGCGCGTCCGCAGCGGACACCGGGGCCGACACTGGGCTGGTCGCCACCGCGCCCGCGACCGGCTGGCCGCTTCCGGCCTCGCACCAGCTCGCCGCCGTCGCCGCCGACTACGCGCCAGCGCGCCCAGCGACGCCGTCGCGCCCCGGCCCGGCCGACGCCGAACTGCCGACCCCGCAGCCCGCCCGCCGCAACGCCTCGTCCTTCGACGCGCTGTTCGCTTCAGAGGAAGACCCGTGGCGCTACGAGAGCGGCTACGAGACCCGCAAGTACGAGCAGACGCTGAGCCTGCTGCCGGCCGCCACCGACACCGTGCTCGAACTGGCCTGCGCCGAAGGGCATTTCACCGCGATGCTCGCGGGGCGCGCGCGGCGGATCGTCGCGACCGACGTCTCGCCGCTGGCGCTCGAGCGGGCCCGTGCGCGCTGCGCTGCCCTCGGCGCCGGCTCGGGCGAAGCCGAAGGCGGCGGCGCCGCGGCCGACATCGAGTTCCGGCAGCACGACCTCTTCGCCGACGCGATCGAGGGCCGCTGGCCTGTGATCGTCTGCAGCGAGGTCCTCTACTACGCCGGGCAAGTCGAGGATCTCGTGCCCGTGGTGCGCAAGATCCTGAAGGCACTCGAACCGGGCGGGGTGCTCATCACCGCGCACGCGAACATCCTCGTCGACGACCCCTCTGCGCCCGGCTTCGACTGGCAGGAGGCGTACGGCTCGCTCGGCATCCAGCGGGCGATCCTGGCGACCGGCATCGCCACGCTCGACGAGGAGATCGTCACGCCGATGTACCGCGTCCAGCGCTACCGCCGGACGTCGCGCCTGCGGGCCAAACTCGCTCCCGCCGCGCGCACGACCCACGCCGACGCCGATCCGGACCTCTCGCCGGACGTGCGCGCGCACTTCCTGCCGGATGGAGGCACCCCGTCGCGCACCAACGACGCAGACCGGCCCGCGCTCTCGGCCCCCGTGCTGATGTACCACCGCGTCGCGCCCGACGGCGCCGACCACATGCGCCGCTGGCGGGTCACGCCCGACGAGTTCGAGGAGCAGCTGGCGTTCCTGCGCGAGTCGGGCTTCACGTCGGTGTCGCTCGACGAGTGGCGGGACGCCACCATGCTCGGCCGCCCATTGCCGGAGCAGCCGGTGATCTTGACGTTCGACGACGGCTACGACGACTTCGCCGAGCACGCGGCGCCGGCGCTCGAGCGCCACGGCTTCCGCGCGACGAACTTCCTCGTCTCGGGCCTGATCGGGCAGGCCAACGCGTGGGACCGGTTCCGCGGCGACGCCATCCCGCTGATGGACTGGGACGCCATCGCCGACCTCGAGGCGCGGGGCTTCGCGTTCGGCGCCCACACGCGCACGCACCAACCGCTCACGTGGCTGCCGCCGACCGCCGCGTACGACGAAATCGCCCGTTCGTTCACGGATTTGGCGGAGCGGCTGCGCCAACCGCCCGTCGCGTTCGCCTACCCGTACGGCGACCTGTCGCAAGGCGTCCGAGGTCTCACCGGCCTCGCTGGAGCGCACCTCGCCGTCACCTGCGAGGACCGCATCGCGACTGACCGCGACGACCCGCTCCTCGTCCCGCGGATCGAAGTCCGCGGCGACGGCGATCCGCTGCGCGATCTCGTGCGCCGGCTCTCCGGCTGGTAGCCCCCGGGGCGGCGGCGCGTCCCGAAGCTGGCGCGATGGCGAACCATTTCCGACGTTTTCTCCCGTGGGGTCGGTCACACAGTTCCTCGGCTGTTCATACCTGGCTGGAACCATTGGAACTTCAGACACGAATCCTGAGCGTCGAATACCTAGGGAGATGCACCTCGACACCGGCCCACCTGACGTTGCCCGCGCCGGTTCGACCATGCCCGAACGCGACCTCCCCCATCCGCTCGCCGGGACCATCCCGGCCGACCCCAGCGCTCCCGCGGCGCTCGTGACCATCGTCATCCCGACGAAGGACCGCCCGGACCTCATCCGCCGCAGCGTGGCCACCGCGCTGGCGCAGGAGGGCGTCGCCATCGAGGTCGTGGTGATCGACGACGGCAGCGCCTTCCCCGCAGCCGACGCGATCGCCCCGGAGCCGCGCGTCCGCGTCCTGCGCAACGAGACGTCACAGGGCGTCGCCCGCGCCCGCAACCGCGGCATCGAAGCCGCCACCACCGAATGGGTCGCCTTCCTCGACGACGACGACCTCTGGGCTCCCGACAAACTCGCCCGCCAGCTCGCGGCGACGGTCGAAGGGGGCTACGCCTGGTCGCACACTGGCACCCTGCGGCTCACCGAGGCCCTGGCCGTCGACGAGCTCTACGCGCCGGCCCAAGGCGAGACGTCGCTCGCGATGCTCATCAGCGCCAACCGCGTGTACACGCCGTCGACGGTGCTCGCGTCCACGACAGCCCTGCGCGAAGCCGGCGGGTTCGACCCGAGCCTGTCGATCATGGCCGACTGGGAGCTCTGGCTCCGCCTCGCGAGCAAGCATCCCGCGGGAGCCGTGCAGGAGCCGCTCGTCGGCTACGTCGTGCACGAGCGGTCGATGCACCGCCAGAACACCAAGGCGCACCTGCGCGAGCTGCGGCAGATCAAGCGCAAACACCGCGCCGCTGGCCCGGTGCGCAGCCCCGGCGCGTGGCGCTGGATCGCATCGATCCGCTGGAAGACCGGCCGCCGGATCTCCGCGCTCCCGATCGCGGCCGTCTCCGCCGCCCTCTACCTCCGCCAGCCGTGGTTCGGACCCGACGGGCTCGTGACGCGCGTCCGCAGGCGCCTGAGGCGGCACCTCGCCGGACTGCACGCCGGACCCCAGCTCGCGCCACCGTGGGTGGCACGCTGGACGCTCTCCAGCGCGGCAGCCGAACCAGCCGCGCCGACTGCCGCGCAGCCGGCGCCGGCGACCGCCGACTAGCTCACCTCCATCCCCGCTCCTTCCCTCCGCCGCAATGACCCAGCCAGCTGTCGTTCTCGACGCGGTCAGCAAGGCCTATCCGGCCTGGGCTGGCCAGGGCCGCACGCTGCGGTCCGTCGCCGCGCGCCGGATGCCGCTGCGCCACCGCCGGGGGCCGCAGCGCCTCGCGGTCCGCGACGTGAGCCTGAGCATCAACCCTGGTGAGGCGGTCGGCCTGATCGGCGGCAACGGCGCGGGCAAGTCGACGCTGCTGCGGATCGCCTCGGGGCTGACGCGGGCGACCGAGGGCCGGGTGAAGGTGCCGGTCGGCACCGCTGCCGTGCTCTCGCTCGGCGAGGCGTTCTCGCTGGAGCTCACCGGAGAGGAGAACGCGCTCACGACGGCGATCGTCGCCGGGTTCTCACCCAAGCAGGCCAAGTCGCTGCTGCCGGAGATCATCGCCTTCGCAGAGCTCGAAGACGCCGCCCACGCCCCGGTCCGCACCTACAGCGAGGGCATGAAGCTGCGGCTCGCGTTCGCGGTCGTCGCGCAGTCCACCCCGCCCGCGCTGCTGCTCGACGAGGTCATGTCGGTCGGCGACGTCTCGTTCCAGCAGAAGAGCAAAACCCACATCACGAGCGCCCGCGACCAGGGCACTGCAGTGCTGCTCGCGTCGCACGACCTCGGGCGGATGGTCGAGGAGTGCACGCGCATCGCCTGGCTCGACCAGGGCCGCGTGCGGATGATGGGCGATCCGGCCGAGGTCGTCGCGGCCTACGAGCACGAGATGATGGAGGAGACGTACCGGCGGTCGCCGGCGGCGATCCCAGGCGTCAGCGACGGTCGGGTCGGGTCCCGCGAGGTGACCATCGACGACGTCAAACTCCACGCCCCCGGCGGCGACCCTGGGCTCGGGCAGATCGCGATCATGCCGGGCCGCCCGCTGACGGTGAGCTGGACGCTCTCGGCCCATACGCCGCCGGAGATGGCGCCCATCATCGCGGTCGTCATCCGAGACGAGTCGGGCGCGACGTGCTGCTCGCTGACCACCGAGCGCGACGGCCGCTCGCTGCCGCGCGATGCTGCGGCGGTGCCGATGCACGTGAGCTTCGACCGGCTCGACCTTGTCCCAGGCAAGTACGAGGTCGAGATCGGCGCGTACCGCGGCGACTGGAAATACGCGTTCGACCTGCACGCCGATGGCTACCCCTTCACCGTGCTGGGCGCCCCGGTGCCGCACGGCTTCCTCAACCCGCCACGGACCTGGGACTGACGATGGCCACGCCACTCGAACGCGTCGACCACTCGATCCCGCGCCGCGGGCTGGTCCACCGCATCGACGTCGACTCGCCGACGGCCGACATCGCGGTCCCCGCAGGCGTCACCGACATCCTCCTGCTGCTCTCGCACGAGGACGCCGTCGTCGGCCAGTCGTGGATCGTCCCGGCTGGACCGGTCGTGCCGGCTGCGCGCGTGGAGCAGGCCGTCGCCGAACACGAGGGCGCCTTGCAGGCCCGGCGCACGCGCCTGGCGATGGAGCGCGCCTTCGGCAAACCCGCGCCGGTCGCGCCCGCCAAGTCGATCGCGGTGATCGTCTGCACCAAGGACCGCCCCGACCACCTGCGCGCGTGCCTGGAGAGCCTCAAGGCGCTGCAGCACCCGAGGGTCGACCTCCTGGTCGTCGACAACGGCTCGACGACCGATGCGACGGAGCGGCTGTGCGCAGAGCTCGGCGTGCGGATGGTGCGCGAGCCGCGGCCGGGCCAGACGAGCGCCCGCAACGCCGGGATCGCGTCGACCTCCAGCGACCTCGTCGCCTTCACCGACGACGACGTGATCGTCGACCCCGGCTGGCTCAACTGGGTCGAGCAGGAGTTCCTCGATCCGCTCACAATGATCGCCACGGGCTACATCGGCCCAGGCCAGCTCGAGACCGAGGCGCAGGTGCAGTTCGAAGCGCATGGCGGGTTCCTCCGCCTGCCGGACCGCACGCTCCTCGACCCCGAAGAGGTCGGCCTGACGTACGGCGCGTCGAACTGCGGCGCGGGCGCGAACATGGTGATCCGGCGCGAGCTGTTCGACGCGATCGGCGGCTTCGACGAGACCTTCGGCGCCGGCACGCCGACGCGCACCGCCGATGACAAGCTCTTCTTCTTCCGCACGCTCGAGGCGGGCTACCGGATCCGGTACGACCCGGCCCGCGCGGTGTGGCACCAGCACCGCAGCGATCCAGAGGCGCTCAGCCGGATCATGCGCGATTACGGGACGGGCGAGTTCACCTGGCCCGCCCATCTGCTGCTGACCGCGGGCAACCTCGCCGGCGTGAAGGTGTGGCAGTGGTGGCTGCAGCACTTCTTCGGCGACGTGCGGAGGTGGCGCCGCGGCGACATCGCCGGGATCCCGCCGCGGTATACGCTCGATGAGATCCGCGGCATGCTCGCGGGGCCGCGCGCGCTGCGCAGCGTGCACGGCAACCGCCCGGCGGGCGGACCGCGTGCAGGCACGGGCTGGGCCGGCCGTTCTGCGGCGCCCGAGCCGACGGCCACCGCCGACCGGCGCCGCAGCGACGCAGCCGTCGTCTCGGAGCTGCCGACGATCACCGTCGCGATCGGCTCCTACAACCGGCGCGCGGCGCTGGAGCGCGTCCTCCGCAAGCTCGCCTTGCAGACCCATCCGGTCGACCGTTACGAGGTGCTCGTCGTGCTCGACGGCAGCACCGACGGCAGCGCCGAGATGGTCAAGAACCTCGACCTCGGCTACGACCTGCGCCTGATCGAACAGCCCAACCGCGGCCTGGCCGCCACGCGCAACACCGGCGCAGCGGAGGCCAAGCACGACCTGGTCGTGTTCCTCGACGACGACATCGAGCCGCGCCCCGGCTACCTCAGCGGCCACGCCCTCGCCCACGCTGGCCGCAGCGAAGACACCTGGGTCATGGGCTACTTCCCGCCCGTCGTCGGCCACTCCTACGTGGAGCAGGGCATGCGCACGTGGTGGGAGCGCCACTTCGCCCGCAAGCGCGCGCACGGCCACCGCTGGTCGATGGTCGACATGGTCGACGGGAACTCCTCCGTGCCGAAGCGGCTGTTCGCCCAGCTCGGCGGCTTCGACACGGGCTTCCCGGGCGGCCGCCGCCAGGACTACGAGCTCGGCGTGCGGATGCTCGCGGCGGGCGTCCCGATGGCGTTCTCGGATCTCGCGTACGCCGACCACTGCACCAAGGCCGACACGCGCACCGCGCTGAACACCGCATACATCGAGGGCTTCAACGACGCGGTACTGATCGCGAAGCACCCGCAGGCGTGGCATGAGTCGCCGATCGCGATCACGCGCACGGACCAGAAGGTCCGCAGCGTCTGGGCTGTGACCGAGCGGATGGGCATGGACCGCTGCATCGCGGTCTGCGAACGGCTCGAGGCGCTCAACCGCCGCCATGCGTGGAAGCGCTTCATGGGCGCTGCGTGGACAGGCCGCTACGTGGCTGGCTTTGAAGCCGGCTCTGGCGGCGCGGTTCTCACCGCTCCCGACCCGTCGCACCGCCGCAAGGTCGCGATCGACATCGAGGCGCCCGACCCGTCGGCGGTGCCCGCGCGCGTGGCCGACGTCGACTTCGTGCTGCACCGGGCGGGTGTGGCGGTCGCGACGATCCCCGCGCTGGTGCCGGGCCAGCAGTGGGACTGGGACGACCTCGTCGCCCGCGCGGCTTACGCCGCCCTCAACCCCCAGCCCGAGGCCGGTCGACGGCTGGTGCGCGCATGACGAACGCGGCCGACACGCTCGAAGGGCCGCCCGGCGGCCACCCCGGCGGCCACGCTC
>JAEYAL010000347.1 GCA_023404805.1 Actinomycetes bacterium
GGCCTGGCCGATCGCCGCGGCCGCGAGGAACGGCAGCAGCGCGGCGGCGCGGCCGTATCCGATCGGGGCGATGGCGATCGCCGCAGCGGGCAAGATGGCGGCCAGCAGCGGCACGGTGAGGTAGCGCCGCTGGGCCCGCGCCGGAACGCCCGCGAGCGGCGTCTCGTCCCACGTGTAGTGCGGCAGCACCTGCTCGAGCGTCGCAGCGAGCTCGGCGCGGCGTACGAGCGGGATCAGGGTCCGCGCGACCTCGTCCTGCCCGGCATAGGCGGCCACCTCGACCTCGATCGAGGCGTAGCCGAGCAGCTGGCGCAGCGGCGACTCGATCACCCGCACGCCGTGCACCCGGTCGAGCGGGACAGTCCCGACGCGCTCCGTCAGGATCCCGCGGCGCACGCGCAGCCGGTCGTCGCCGCGCGTCACGGTGAAGCCGCCATAGAGGAGCGCGGTGCCGACGATCGAGACGACGGCCGCGGCCACGACCAGCGCGACGACGAACGACAACGCCGTCATGACGGACAGGTGCGCGGCGCGGTCGAAGACCTCGTCCCTGACCGATTGCGGGACAGCGTCCTGGGCGAACGAGGCCATGCCGGCCGCGGCTGCGCCGACGACGGCGATCGATGGCGACGTGAGCGCTGCCACGAGCAGCTCGCGCGGCGTCAGCTTGAAGACCACCGGGGCTTCCTCGGCCACAAGGTCCGGGCTGTAGAACGACGGGGCTGCGCCGGCGTCGGCGGGTTCGGGCGCTGTCGGCGCACCCGTCTCGGTCGTCGGCCGGGTCCCGGGTTCGGCGGCCAGCCGTGCGCCAGGCTGCGCGGCTGGCGGAGCGCCGGGGCGGGCGGCGGTGCTGCGGTGGCCGAGGTCGAGGCGGAGCTGTTCGGCGTCGGCGAACGTGAGCGCCTGCAGCTCAAGCTCGGCCTTGGCGCCTCCTCCAGCGGTCTGCACCTGCACGCCGACGATCCCGAACACGCGCTGGATCACGCCGCGCTGCGTGTCGAGCGCTGAGATCCGCGTCGCGGGGACGATCTGCTCGCGGCGGCGGAGCAGGCCGGTCCGGTGGTGCAGGCTGCCGTCGGCGACGAAATAGACCTCCGTCCGCCAGCCGACGAACGCGACCAGCGCCCCGACGGCGACGAGGAACGCGGTGACCGCGACACCGACCACGAGCCCCTGGCCGAAGAGCACGATCACGACCGGCAGGAAGGCCGCGCGGAGGAAGCCCGCGGCGTCGATCAGCGTCGCCGCGGGATGCAGGCGGCGCAGCTCGGGCTCGGCCGAGGCTGGCGCGCCGGCCGGCAGCTCGGTGTCGGCCGCAGGCTCGGCCGCGGAGCCGGGCTCAGAGGTCATCGGCGATGCGGGCGAGGTCGGCGATCTGCTGGCGGATGCGGTCGCCCTCGTCGCGGTCGAGCGCGGGGATCTTCACGAACCCGGCGGCCGTGAAGATCTTCAGCTCGGCGAGGCGGAACCGGTCGGCGACCGGGCCGCGTTCGAGCTGCACGTGCTGCACGCGCGTCATCGGGATCACGGTCCGGCGGATGATGAGCCAGCCGTGCTGCAGGTCGATCTGCTCGTCGCCGATCGCGTACCACCAGAGCGCGCGGCGGCGCGGGGCGATCACGCTGAGGTCGATCGCCAGCGCCACGGCGAACACGGCGAAGACCGCGCCGGCGATCGCGGCGCTCTCGCTGGCTCCGAACGCGATCAGGGCGGCGATCAGCGCCATCGGCACGCCCGAGAGGGCGCTCGACACGCGCCAGTAGCTGACGACGCGCTCGGGCAGCAGCGTGCGCTCGGCGTCGCCGGGAAGGGACGTGCCGGCTGCGTCGCCGGGGCGGGAGGCGGCGGCTGGGTCGCTCGGGGCGCTCATGCGGCCGACCCTAGCCGTTGGTCTCACGCCTTGGCCGTCGCCACGGCGGCCTGCTGCGGCGCAGGACCGGGGGCTGGGGCGGCGGCGGTGTCCGGCTTGGCGGTCGAGCGAGCCGCCCAGTTCATCACCGGCCGCTCGAGCAGGTACCAGCTGGCGGCGCCGAGCATGATCGAGATCGCGAGCACCGTGGCGTAGGCCCGCCATGGCGAGTCCGGCCAGCGGTCTTGGTGGCGCAGCACGTAGATCACCGGCATGTGCCAGAGGTAGACGCCGTAGGAGTAGTCGCCGAGGCGCCGCAGGGGCGCTGAGCCGAGCAGGTGCGCTGGGCCCTGCGCGACCGCAAGGACGATCATCGCGAAGCCGGCGCCTGCTGGCAGATCGCGGGCGACATGGCCGAGCCAGCCGGTGCCGTCGGCGTGCCACCAGCCGTCGAAGATCACGAGTGCGGCGCCGCCGAGGAGCAGCGCGGTGCGCGTGAGGCGCGTCGTCTGATGGCGCTGGGCCGCGACCGCCGCCGCGATGCCGCACGCGAAGATCGGCAAGAACGTGGGGAGGGAGGCGGCCAGCGTGGCGGGCTCGCTGCGGCTGAGGACCATCGCGTTCCAGGCGAGCCCGGCGGCGGCAAGCGTCGCGCAGAGCAGGAGGGCGCCGCGCGTGCCGGAGCGGCGCAGGGCGCCGATCAGGGCGAGGCCTGCGAGCGGCATCGCGAGGTAGAAGGCGGCCTCGATGCTGAGCGACCAGAGCGGTGGGTTGAGATGGCCCGTGGTGGCCTCGAACTGGTTCTGGGCGAACAGCAGGAACGTGGGCAGCTCTGACGCCGGGATCGCGAGCGGGTGCTTGATCGCCCGCATCAGGAAGAACGCTGCGAGGACGCAGACGGCGTAGGCCGGGATGATGCGCGCCGCGCGGCGGCGGGCGTAGCGGCGCAGCGACGGCGGGTCGGCGCCGGGCGCCGCCGCGCGGATCCACGGCGTCGCGATGAGCACGCCGGAGAGCACGAAGAACAGCATCACGGCGAGGCCCATCGACCCCACGATCGTGTCGACGCGCTCGGGCTGCCACGGCTGGTGCGCGCCGCTGAACATCCAGACGTGCAGCAGCACGACCGCAACGGCAGCGAGCCCGCGGAGGCCGTCGAGCCCGTTGGCCCTGCGAGCGGCGTTCATAGATCCAGGCTTACGCACTCCGGTGCGGAGCGGCGCCGGTTCGCGGTGAACACGGGTGTGCACACTCCGGTCTGGCGGGGTCGACGCGGGCGCCCGCTTGGCGCGAGTTGGCCCGGTGGCGGTCACGTGCGCGGCGGCGGTGGCGCGTCAGCCGCCGACGAGGCTGCCGCCGAGCGACGGCCAGTCCAGCACGCCGCCCTGGGCGACGACGAGCAGCTCCCCGTCTGTCAGCGAATCCAGCACAGCGGCGGCGTGGATCGCGCGCACGCCGGCCTTGCAGATCACCGCAGTCGGGATCGCCTGGTCGAAGCCTTGCGGCCAAGCAGCCACCTGGTCGTACGGGACGAGCTCCGCGCCTTCGATATGGCCCGCGGCGAACTCCTCAGGCGTGCGGACATCGAGGATCTGGACCTCGTCGCCGGCGAGCAGAAGCTCGTACAGGTCAGCGGAGGTGAGGATGCGGATCTCAGCCATTGAAGGCGATTCCCTCTGTGCGGCGGCGAAGCGGGGGATCCAGGAATCGAACCTGGCGCAGAGGTTTTGGAGACCCCTATGTTACCGATACACCAATCCCCCAGAGAGGGCGCAAACCGGCCGCTCGCGCATGGTACCGAAGCGGTGTTGGCGGCACTGCGCCGGTCGACTCGGCGCCGCCCCGGCGCCCCCCCCCGCGAGTGTCCCGCCGGTGCGACGTCCCGCCGCACCGGCGCGTGCAGCGCCACGCCACCAGCCG
This sequence comes from Actinomycetes bacterium, assembly GCA_023404805.1. Lineage (GTDB taxonomy): Bacteria > Actinomycetota > Thermoleophilia > Solirubrobacterales > Solirubrobacteraceae > JAGIBJ01. The sequence continues at coordinate 3,770 of JAEYAL010000347.1, forward strand.
GCGCGCATTCCCGCGGATCGCTACCATCGGCGGACAAGCGCGCGGGCGAGGTGTTAACGGTTGCACACGAGCCTTCCAAGCTCATGGAGCGGGTTCGAGTCCCGTCGCCCGCTTGCTGACACGGGGAGTGGCGCAGTCTGGTAGCGCACCCGGCTGGGGGCCGGGCGGTCGCAGGTTCAAATCCTGTCTCCCCGACTAACACCCCCGCGGTGACACGAAAGGTCACCGCAGGACATCAAGGGCCAGAATCCTCGGCAGATGCTGCGGATTCTGGCCCGTTTCCGTGGCGCGCACGGCCGCTCCGGGAACCGGCTTTTCCGAGCCCAGTAGACAAGGAAATAGACAGCCGTGGTGCGTTGTCTAGTGCCCGTCCGAGCGCGCACAGGACCCGCGTACGATCGCGGCATCGGCGGGTGTAGTTGCTCGCCGGTCAGGCCCCGGACGTTGCCGCGTCGCGGGGGCCACCTTCTTGTTGGTCGCGCGCCTCGACAGGGCTACGTTGGCCAGATGGGACACGACGAAGACGATTTCGCTGGCATCCGCTGCGCCCGGTGCGAACGGATCGCGCCGATCACGGTCGCCGAGTTGCGCGGCGACGGCGGCGGCGGGGTGCTGCTCCCGGTGCCGGGTGGCTGGATTCCGTACCCGGAGCTGGTCGACGACGAGGAGGGGAGGTACGAGTTCGACCCGGACCAGGTGATCTGCAACGACTGCGCCGTGCGGTTCTATCCCGGCGCCCTCGACCAGTACGAGGCGGAGGTCCGAGAGGCCGGTGACCTGGGGCAGGCCCACCACGCGATCGACGAGGCAGCCGCGGAGCTGGGAGACGACCTGCCGGACGGATGGCTTGAGGGCGAGGACGAAGACGCAGCCTGAGGCGTCTGGTGAGCCCCACCTGTCGCCGTCCTGCGTGTCTGGGACGCTCGGGGAGTGTCGTCCTCAGTAACACCGTACGTGGCCGCCTACGCGGCGCTCGTCGCGACTCTCGTGGCCGCGCGAGATTGGTGGCGGCATCGGCCCCGCATGCACGTAGCGATTTGGCCCGGATGGGCGTATCGCGGCCCAGCGCACGGCCAGATCGCTGGCACGGAGGTGACGCTGTCGAACACGTCGCACCGCCTGATTACCGTCAAGTCCGTCGGCCTGAGCACGTGGGCGACCGACGGCCTTTGGACCTCTGCGCAGTCCAAGGGGGCCGACGAGCCAGCGCCGACCTACCCGCTGGAGGTCGAGCCCGGAACGTCGGTGACGCTGTACTTCGAGATCCCGGACGACCGCATCACCGGCGCTGTGTGGCTCGACATCACCGGGAAGGCACACAGGTACCGCCGCTACCGGCTGTTCGAGATTCCGGCGAAGTGGCGCTACCGGGCGGCGGATCTGAAGCGGCACGCGCGCGGCCCTATCGAGAAACGCATTCGGCGCCGCGAACTTGCGCGGCGCAAGTGGGTCGAGGAGCACATAACCGTCACCTCGTCGTGGCGCGTCCTCAAGGACGGCGAGGACCGGCACGAGGAGCACAGGCTCCGCTAGGGCCTCTGGCGCTTCGGAAACTCCGTGGTGCATTCGATCGGGGGAAGGTCGAGCGGGTCGGCCTTTGACCCGCCGAGCCGCGCGAGAACGTACGCACCGTCGGTGATGGACCGGATGTCGTGCTCGATGACGCACGCCTCACGCTCGTTCAGGCGTCTGCGCCCCTGAGCCATGAGGCTTCGGGTCATGCCCTCGGCGCCGTCGACTCTGGCGAGCGCGAACGAGATTGCGCCCCAGCCGTCAATGTCGACCGTCTCAGCGATGAGACGGAGGTCTTCCGGCTCGACCTCCACGGTGATACTGCGGTCCACGGGGCGCAGGATCCGGTCAGTCATGAACACCGTGAGGGCCTCCTCCGACGTTGCGAGTTCGCGGTAGAGGAGGCGCGCGGCCCCCACGGCAGCTTCCGCCTGCTGCTCGTCCTCGCGGTTGTGCTGCTGCTTCTGCAGCACCCACGTGCCGCCGGTCGTCAGCAGACCGGCGATGACGACGCCAGCGATCGCTGACCAGGTACCGAACCAAAGCGTCCGACGGGTGCGGGTCTCCTCGGCTTGGGCGCTCTCCGCTTGGTTCGCCGTGTCGCGTCGCTGCGTTCCCTGCTGCTGTTTCGCCACGGCGAAAAAGGGTGTCAGGTTCGTCGGCGGGCCTCCCCCGCACGGTGGCAGGGGCGGACGCTGGGCGGACCGGAACGCCCCACCGCGCTGGCGGATGAGTTTCCGGTTGCGTGCGTCGGCAGCCCCGATCTGGCCGCGCGCGCGACTCAGGCTCGGAGCGTCTCGGCCAACGAGCCGTTAGCTACTCGAGTCGTGCGCGAAGTTCTTCCACCCACGGCAAGCATCGCGGTACTCCACACTCGTGCTCCCCGGTGAAGCGAACTTTGTCTCGAAAGCGCGGAGGTCTTCGAAGCGCCCATCGAGCGCTTGGCGTAGAGCGTCGAGCTTTTCTCGGCCCTCTTCATCTTTAGCCTTGGCTGCCGTCACCGAGCACTCCGTTGCGCTGAGCGACCAGCTGCCGTCGCCGTCGTGGCGTAGAGCGATGACGTCCCATTCCCGCTCATCGACGCCGTCCTTACCGAGTTGCGTTAGACCCGCAAAAACTGCCGCGTACCTGGCATCTTTGAGCTGAAGCAGATGGTCCATCGCCACAGCGATCTCAAGCGCGGAACCACGGTCGGGGTCCTTGCGAGTGTTCGCGATCTCAAGCGCACGATCGCGGAAGATCTGGAGCAGATGCTGTCCTCGAGTTTGGCGAAGGCACGTCCATGGGAGTTGCGTCATCCAGTAGCCGTACGCCGCGGTCACTGATGGCGGTGCCTCAGGGTCGCTCACCCAAGTCAGGATCTGAAAGAGCTGGCTGTGCTTGAGCGACGTCTCCACCGCCTTAAGCTGAAGTAGCCGACGGATGGCTCGTTTGATTTCCGGACTTCGGTCCTCTGCGATCCGTGAATAGGTGCGTCTGAGAGGTGCTGACGAATCGGCCACGCGCGCGTTTAGAAGCCAGCCGAGCAAGCTCGAGCCGATCGTGCTGTAGGGCATTTGACGCTCGGCGATGCGCTCGAGAACGTCAAGGGTTGGACGGAGCTTCTTGGTGGCAGCGCGGTTCCGATGGACGTGGACGAGCGCCATCTGGACTTCGCCCGTGACGAAAGGTTGGTAGATGTCCGCATCGTCATCGAGCTCAGCGACGATGCTGACTCCAGAGATGAACGGGTACGAGAGCCGCGCCGCGCCCTTGCGCAGCGATAGCTGGTCTTCGAGCTCCAGCCTCGGCGCCGGAGCGAAAGCGACGTTCCAAAACGTCCCGACATGATCCCAACGAGATTCGAGGTGGCGGATGTCGTCGTAGACCCCCTTCAACCGCTTCTTGTGGTGGGCCGCGAGGTTGTTCTCGAAGAACGAGTCGCCCTCGTTGGTCCAGCTCGTCATGTCAAGAAGGGTGAACCCGCGCGCGACGAGCCCCCCGGCGATCGCTCGCGCAACAAGCGAATGCGCGAGTAGGGCCTCCGGCGACTGGAAGACCCGGTCGTTGAGGTAATCCCGTGCCGCTTCGATGAGATCCCACTCGCGCGCTGCGTCCTCGCCGAGAGGATTGCCTTCCCAGAGCGCCTCGATGTCGAAGGTCATCCACGCCGTACCGCATTGTTGGAGGTCCCGTGGCACGTAGTCCGCTTGATTGCATTTCGCGAGCACGCGGTGCCCTCGATCCGTCTGGCAGACCAAGGTGGCAACGATTCGATGCTTCAGCTCTGCCTCATCGGGTTTGACGAAGTCCGTACCGGCTGCTTTGGCCTTGGCTCGTTCGGCGTCGCAGACCGCCTTATACAGCGGCTTCCAGTCTCGTTTGACAAGCCAGGCGGAGAGCCAGCGATAGAGTTCGAAGGGTCGGTCACCCCGCAGAAGGTCGCTGAGGCAGCGGTGCCCCTTGTCCTCACAACGGAGCTGCCCAAAAGCCACGACCTCATCGACGAGCCTTTTGAGAACGTCTTGGGACGCTGGTGTGACGTGGGCCGCTCGAATGACTGCCTCTTCGCCTGCGTAGCTGCGGGGAAGATGGCCCCAGTGCGCCACGTGGGCGGCTCCCCGAAGGCTGGGCTGGTGTTTGATGCGATCGGCGTCCGCGTCCAGAAACTGCTTGGCGTTCCACTCCAGTCCGAAGTGATGCTTTTGCTTGGAAGCTGTCGCGTGGGGGTACAGAAGGCCCAGCGAGCCCCAGTTATTGAGCTGGTCGAGCCGAAGCAGGCGCGTGTGGAACTGGCCTTCGAGCTTCGTCGTGTATTCGTCCGGCTTGATTCGGCGCCAAACGGGGTCGTATCGCATCCGCACCTCGAGTTCGGCGAACCCGATCAACCTAACGGTGGTAGCGGACAACGCTCATGCCTCTTAAGGCGACGCCTGCGTTTTGCGCCTTGGCGTGCGTCGGTTACGGTGGCGTCGCTGTTCACGCCGGGTTTAGGGAGGGGAAGTGGGTCAGCTAGAACTGCACCAAGTCTGCAGCCGAATGCGCTTCATAGCGGTGTTCGGGTGGTCTATCGACAGCGAGGCTCCGGTCGCCATCAATCGTGGCGGAGGCGAGCGAGAGACCATCCGGGCGGCGACAGGCGCAACCCGAAGGCCGGATGTTGACGCGCGCTTTGACCCAGCCCCGCCGACGTGACCTCCGCTCCGTATCCAAACGAGATCGGACTGATCGAGCGGACTTGGGCTGAATGGAAGCGACTTACGCGCTTTATCCAGAGCGGCCGTGTCGCTTTTCAACGCGAGGCTGAGCTTTGGACAGGCCTTCAGATCGGAGAACCGGGATCGGCCGAGCTTGTGATACCGACGGCGCCCGGACGAAGGGGCTATCGCGTGTCGGCTCTCGAACATCGCGAGGCCCTCGAGGATCGCGAGTTCTTCTGTGGAGCGGCGCTGATCCTGAGCGTTGCACTAGCCGAAGCGGCGGCACGCGAGGCGCTCAGCCTACGGGGCGAGTCCGCCGAGGGTGCCATCGAGGTCTGGGGAGAGCGGTTGCTCGCGACGTCGCCGTACGGTGCAAGGGGATGGACCGAAGGACTGTCACAGGCCGATGTCGTCGAAGTGGCCCTCGTTCGGAACGCGTTTGCGCACGGTACGTTCGAGGTCGCAGGGTCTCACCTGAATCGTCTGGCGGAGGCGGGTGAACCTGACCGGTTCGGCGTCGGCGCCACGCTTTCGATCGACGACGATGCATTGACGCGCTACCGCAGCGTGTTGGCACGATTGCTGCGCAAAGGCGGGCTCGATTCGCCCGCCGCGGATAGCTCCTCGCCTCTCCCGAAGAAGCCTCGGACAAAGAAGCCGACTCGGCGCGAGCGCCTAATCGCCCGATGGGAGAGGGCTCGCCCAAACCATCCGACTGCGCGGGACGGCGAGCCTCCGTGGTAGTGAACCTTGGGGGTCACGACGTAAGGCTAGGTGGACGGCATCCGGGATCCGCTGGCCTGTTCAGCTCTGTTGCTTGAGCGAATAGCGGCCGCTGTCGTCCTGCAGCAGCGCCGACTCTGGCTTATCGAGTTGTCGTCGCAGTTCGTTCTTGATCGTCGACTTCGACACCCGCCCGTCCTCGACTTCTGCGACGCGGGCGTAGATCACGCTCGGCGTCAGCGGCTGCTCGGCGGCTTGCAGTACTGCGGTGATCGCAGGCCAAACCCAGCCCTGCCGTTTGCGCACCGACCGGGCGACGGGTTCGCGGGCTAGGACCTCCGGCCGCAATGCCAGCAACCGCCGCCATTGCCGAAGGGTTTTCGGGTTTGAAACTGCTCCGTGGAACCCGACTCGAGGCACACGCCTCAAGTCGACCTCACACGAAGGCCCGCGAGAGCGGGCCTTCGTCGTTTTTGGCGCTGACGGGCGCGACGACCGGCCAAGTCGGAGCCGCCTCCGCGCGACGTGCCGAACGGATCGCGCGAAGCGATGCGGTTCAGCGCTTGCCTGAGCGCTTCGCTGCTTCGAACTCCGCCTTGTCTCTGGCCGACTTGTCCTTGCGACGCTGCGCGCCGAGCTTGTACTGCGCGCCGAGGGAGATCTTCGGGTCGTCGACGTCGAAGTGCGCCTTGGTCCGGCGGCGGTTCACCACCACCGACACCATGTTTCCGGGCGGCGGCAACGTGAAGCCGGAGCCCTTGGTCCGGATGGTCAGCCGTGTCGGCTGCCCGTCGGCTCCCGGGAGCTCGACGAGGTAGTCCCACACCTGCACGATGCCCTGCGGGCCGTCGCTCGGGGTGTACTCGCGGACCATGTACTGGCTGATGAGCTCGGCCTGGGCTTGCTCGAGCCCAAACCGGAAGACGGGGCGGTCGTTGATCGTCAGCACGCGAGCAATCGTAAAGAGCCTCGAATTCGTTGGCCAGCGCGCGGATACGTTGGAGCCCATGAAGCGGGCTCTTCTCGCCGCCGCCGTGATCATCCTCATCGGCGCGCTTACGTTCGCCGTCTACTTCTTCGCGTTGAAGAAGCACGACGACCGCGGCGTCAGCGTTCCGGCGGCTGCGGTGTCGATCCAGACTGCGCCACCGGCGCCGGCTTCTCGCAGTCCGCGCTCGCGACGGCTGCCGGGACGTCGCAGCTGATCGGCGAAGCGGTCACGGACGTCAGCCCGGCTGCTTGACGCCTAGCTCGACGTGAGCAGCGCGCGGAGCTGGTCCTGCGCGGCGGCGTCGAGGCCGAGGCCCTCCGCGAAGTAGCGCTCGACGGTGCCGAAGTGGCGCTCGAGCTCGTCGAGGCCGGCCTGCAGGTAGGCGGCGTCGACGCCGAGGATCGGCCGCAGCAGCTCCGGCTTGCCGCCAGCGGCTTCGAAGCGGTCGAAGACGAACTTGAGCGACGGCAGCAGGTACGTGTTGGTGAGGAGGTACTCCGCGAAGACCTCGTCGCGCGGCACCCCGAGCAGCAGGAGCATCGTCGCGGCCGCCCAGCCGGTGCGGTCCTTCCCAGTGGTGCAGTGGAAGAGCGCGGGCGCGGCGCCGTCGTCGAGCAACGTGGTGAAGAGACGGCGGTACGCCTCGTGCGCGCTGTCGAGCGTCGCGAAGTCGCGGTAGGCGCCGACCATCAGCGCTTCCGACTTGCCGCCGCCGATCAGCTCCTCGGCACGGCTCGGGTGCTCCATCAGCTCCGCCATCCGGGCGGGCGCCGCGCCTTCGTGGTTGGCCATCACGTCGCAGACCACGAGCGTGGCCTCGGCCGGCACGCGGTCCGGCCGCTTGGTGCGCTCCGGCTCGGTCCGCAGGTCGAACACCGTCTGCACGCCGAGCGCGTCGAGCTTGGGCGCGTCGTCGTCCGACAGGAACGCCAGAGCAGTCGACCGGTAGAGCACGCCGCTGCGCACGGTGCGCCCGTCGGCCGTCGCATGACCGCCGAGGTCGCGGAGGTTCGGGACCGACGGGACGTCGATCAGCGCGCCAGGGGTGAGCTCCGCATCCATCGCCGTCTAGCTTCGCCGGCGGGGCGTCGTCGCGGCAGCGCCCTAAGGTGAACCGCATGACCGAGCTGCCCATGACGGGAGGCTGCAACTGCGGATCTGTCCGCTACGAAGTGTCGGCGCCGCTGGCCGACGCGACGTATTGCCATTGCACGCGCTGCCAGCGCAGGAGCGGGGCGGCCGCATCGCCGAGCGCGCACCCCGTGCCCGGGACGTTCCGCATCACGCAAGGCGAGGACCGCCTGCAGCTCTGGCAGCCCGAGGGCGGCGGCGAGAAGTGGTTCTGCGGCGACTGCGGGTCGTCGGTCTTCGCCCGCAACTTCTTCGACCCGGAGCTCGTCGGGATCCGCATGGGCACCTTCGACCGCGACCCGGGGATCCGTCCAAGCGCCCACGCGTTCGTCGAGTTCGCAGCGCCCTGGGAAGCCTTGCCTGATGACGGCCTGCCGCGCTACCCCGGACGGCGGCCGAAGCCCGACTAGGGACATCGGCCGTGTGTGTCGGCGCGGGTCGAACTGCGCCCTCCTGCCAATGGACGGGCAGCGGGACACGCGCGGCGCGGGGTCTGGAGGTCAGGCGTGCAGCGCGTGCGTCGCCGCGGCGAGCTCCGCGTTGCGCTGGGCGAACGCGGTCAGGTGCGGCGGGGTGGCTGCGAGCAGCGGCGCGGCGAGCGGAGGTTGGCCGCTGCCGAGGGCGCTTGCCGGTCGCCTCACCGCGAATACATGTGTTCTTAACATCGACAGGTATCGAACATCCGCTTTCGCCGGAAATAGCGGCGCTTTTGCGGTGGTGACAATCGTGAACAATGGGTCAACTAGTGCGCCAATATGACCTTTATGCAGGGTGCAGTGCTTGCCATCAGCGCCAGGCTGGTCTACGGTTGCCATCGCTCGACATCAGTTGAGAGTTGACGTAGGGGAAGATATGTCGCCGCAAGGCCAACAACCAGTTGATGACCTCATCGAGGCACGGAACGACGGCGCGCTCGTCGAGCAGCCCGATGCACCGGTGTCGCTCAGTTCGATGGTTGGTGACGCGGCGCCTGCCGCCTACGTGCCGGCGGCAGGTTCCTCAGCGGGGAAGGCGAAGGTCGAAGGCATCAAGCCGGTCGCCGAGATCCAGGGCGCCGACGACTTCGAACGCCTGTACACCGCGGGGATGCAGCCCGTGCTGTTCACCGGCGCGGCTCGGTCCTCGATGACGATCGAAGAGTTCGGCCGGCGCTTCGCAGACGAAGAGATCGGACTGTCGGACAACCCGCTGAAGCGTGGTGACCCGACGCACTACAGCACCGTCGGCGAGTACGTCGAGGTCGACCTCAAGCGTGACGACTGCTCATACATGTGCGGCTGGGAGTTCGACGGCGAGTACCCGGATCTGTTCGATGAGTTCGAACTCCCGGAGTTCCAGCCGAGCGACTTCATCCGCCGCCTTCCGGGCAAGTTCCAGTTCCACCGCAACTGGTTCTTCTTGGGCAAGGAAGGCACTCTGAGCGACCTCCATGTCGATGCGTTCACCACCGGCGCGTTCCTTTACATGCTTGAAGGCCAGAAGACGGTGCGGCTGGTCAGCCCGCTCGATCGAGCCGACGTCCTGCAATCCGACAACCTCTTCCTCGAGGCGACGGAGCGCGACTACGCCGAGCGCGGCATCCAGATGTACGAGGCCGTCATCAGTCCTGGCACCGTCCTCTACATCCCGGGCTCGTGGCTGCACTACGTCCGCAACGACACGAACACGCTGATGCTGACGGGCAACTTCGCGACCGGGCCCGCGTTCGTGACCTTCTACCCGAACTTCCGCTCGCTGGTCGCGCAGGACATCGACGCCTGCGACACGGCGTACTTCGAGGATCTCGAGTCGCTGACCGACTCGCTCGAGGGTTCGGCGCAGGACGCGCCGCTCACCGCCGAGGTCGCGAGCATGCTCGCCGCTGAGGCTGCGCGCCTTGATGATGTCGCGACGAAGCGCGCGGCGCTTGCACAGCGGCTGCAGCTTCTCGCAAGCGGAGCCGAGTAGACGCCGAACTCTGGCCGTGGGACCGGGCTGAGGCCCGGCTCCCACGCCATCCGCTCACTGGCCGCTCCCGAGCGGTGCGAACGCCCCACTCATCCACACAGGAACCCGTTTACATGTCGATCTACGTTCAGCAGAAGAACCAGGAGTACTGGGATCGCGAGAGCGAGGAATACGCCGCGTCTCACCCCGGCAACTCCGATAGCTCCCGCCACCCGTCCTGGGGCGTCTGGGATATCCGTGAGGCCGAACTCCAAGTGCTCGGCGATGTCCGTGACCGTGACCTCCTCGAGCTCGGCTGCGGCGATGCGCATGACGCGCTCGCGTTCGCGGTCCAGGGGGCTCGGGTGACGGCGATCGACTTCTCGACCGTCCAGCTAGATCGGGCGCGCGCGTTCCTCGAGGGCGCTGCCGCGGAGGTGACGCTGCGCGAGGCCGACGCTGCCGATCTGCCGTTCGCCGACGAGTCGTTCGACTACGTCGTCTCTGACTACGGCGCGTTCGACTTCACAGATCCGGGTGTCGCGGTGCCCGAAGCGGCTCGCGTGCTGCGTCCGGGCGGCATCCTCGCCGTGTGCACGCTCTCGCCACTCGTGAGCATGTGTGTCGACCACGCGAGCGGCGCGCTGGCTGAATCGCTGCAGAACAACTACTTCGACCTCTACGGCACGGATTGCGAGGACGTCGTGATGTACGCGCTGACCTACTCCGACTGGGTCGGGGTCGGGCGCGATAGCGGCCTCGTGCTGGAGTCGCTCCACGACTTGCGGCCGCCCGCCGACTGGAAGCCGCTCTACGACGGCCAGCATCATCTCCGCTTCGAGTGGGCTCGGCAGTGGCCGGCCGAGCACGTCTACGTTTTCCGCAAACCTGCTTAGCGTGACGAAAACGCTTCAGCGCCCAGGCGGGCAGGTAGGCCTGATCTACCTGTCGACGCTCCTCGGCAACGCCAACTTCCAGGCTGGCTTGTGGATCATCTACCTCACACAGAGCGGGCTCAGCCTGCTCCAAGTCGGCGTGCTCCAAGCCGTGTTGAGCGTGACCGTCGTGACGGTTGAACTGCCCGGGGGCTCACTTGCCGACCACCTCGGGCGAAAGCCCACGGTGATCGCTGGGCGTCTCTGCGTGGCGGCCTACATGCTGGTGATGCTCGCGCATCCAAGCGTCGAAGGCCTGGCCATCGGGTTCGCCGTCTATGGAGCCGGGATGGCGTTCGTATCGGGGGCGGAGACGGCCTTGCTGCTCGACGTCCGCGAGCAGTCCGCCGCTGCCGCGACTGGCTCGGCAGACGACTTGACCGTCGACACGTCGCGCGTGGTCGGACGCTATTTCGCGCTGATCACCATCAGCATGGCGGTCGGGCTGGCGCTTGGCGGGCTGCTCCAACGGCTCGGCTGGGAATGGGTGTTCGCGGCGTCGGCGGTGACGCAGCTGCTGGCTGCTGCTGCGCTGCTCCCGGTCCGTGAGCGATCGCGGCGGACGGTCGACGCAGAGACCGAGGCGCATGAACAGCTCGTCGGCCTGCGGGCCAGCGTCGCGTTTCTCTGGTCGCAGCCGAGGACTCTCGCTCTGGTGGGGGCCATGGCGCTCTACACCGGCATCGTGTCGGTGGTCTACATGCTTGGCCAGCCGCTGCTTGAAGCGGCGGGAGCCGCCGTCGCCTCGATCGCGTTGCTGTACGCCTTTGAAGCGTGCCTCGGGGCGCTCGGGGCAGCCCAAGCGCACCGCGTGCAGGCGCGGTTCGGCTTGCGGCTCGGTCTGTTGAGCGGCACCGCAGTCACGATCGCGCTCCTCGCTGGCCTCTCATCGCCTATTGCGTTGTTGGTCGTCGTGGGCTTCTCGGCGCTGGGAGCTGTCGACAACGTGATGGACACGCTCGGTCAGACCGCGCTCGTGCTCGCGGCACCGGAGCGCATACGAGCCTCGGTCCTGTCGCTTCTCAGCATGAGCGCGTCGGCCGTGATGGCGATCGCCATGCCCCTGTTCGGCCTGGCCGACCAGCACGCCCAGCTGGGCGGTGCGGTGTTCCTGCTCGGGGTCGCTGCGATGAGCATCGTCGCAATCCTGTGTGTCATCAGCACAAAGAATTTGTCACCACTATTGTCTCAGGTGGTATCATCGTGAGGGGTCAAGTATCCCACTCAAAGTGTGTCCTGCAACAGTATGGGGAGGTGTGTGATGAACAAGAAGTCAGCAACGACGATGAAGATCAAGAAGATCGAGTCGAACAGCGTGCTCGCTATGGTCCACCGGACCTAGTCCAGCCGTTTGCTCTCTCGGCATTCGTGCCGAGAGAGCAAACTCTTATCACCCGATTCGTCACGGTGAAGGTGGACGCATGAGTAGCGAACTCATCCGCCTCAAGGACGCGGTCCAGCCGGTCGAGGTCGACGGACGCGTGTTCCTCGTGGCCGACGATGTGCTCGAACTCGGTGCCGATGCTTCGATCATGCGGGCGCTCGAGCTCCTCAAATCGGGATGTCTCTCCGACGACCTCGTCCGGGAGCTCGGGGCTGAGGCCGAAGTGCTGCTCGAGGCCCTGCAGCTTGCGGACCTCGTTCGCACGGGTCGCCTCGATGCGGAGCCAGAGGAGATCTGGAACACGCAGCTCGCGTACCTCGACGACTTTGTCGGGGATCCGGCCGCCGCGCAGCGGCGCCTGGCAGGTGCGAGGGTCGCGATCGTCGGCGTCGGCGGCGTCGGAGCGCTCGTCGCACAAGAGCTGACCGCAGCGGGCGTGGGCGCTCTCCTGTTGATCGACGGCGACGTCGTTCAACACGACAACCTCAACCGCCAGCATCTCTACAGCGGCGACGATGTGGGGCAGCCCAAGGTGGCGTGCGCTGCCGCGCGGCTGGAGAGCACGTCGTCGTCGGTCCAGATCGCGACGTCCCAGCAGTTCATCTGGACGTCGGACGACTGCCAGGTCATCGAGGCGTTCCGGCCTCATTTCGTGGTGAACGCCGCCGATGAGCCGCCCGAGCTTGAGGCGCACCTCGGTGAGCTGGCCCGCAGGTCTGGAGTCAGCTTCATCTCGGGCCGTGTCGGGCGCGGACGTGGCTTCTGGGGGCCGCTGTTCTCTCCAGGACTGACGCAGTGCCCGGTCTGCGCGCGCGCTGACCTCGAGGCGGAGGAGGATCCGCTCCTCCGGCGTTTGCGGCAGGAGACCGCGCGCCATCCGATCCGCGCGTCGTTCGGCCCGACAAACACCACCGTCTCGGCGCTGATCGCCAAGGACGTCCTCCTGTCGATCGCCGCGGGCTTCGAGCATGCCTTCAGCGGCGGCGCCTACTGCGCGATCGACTTCGAGACGATGGGCGTCAGCCGGCAGGCGCTCGCGGAGCGCTGCTCATGCTGGTGAGCGAAGCGCCACCGCGCGAGAGGACCGTGCGGGCGCACATCGATTGCGGCCCGCTCTCGCTTGACCCAGCGCGGGCCACGGATTATTCCGCCGTCCTGCTCCTCCAGGCGCTGACCGAGCCGCTGTGCCGGATCGGGGCCGACGGAATCGAGCTGGCCGCAGCCGAAAGCTTGTCGCACAACGACGAAGGCACGCGATGGGCGGTCAAGCTGCGCCCCGACCTCGCCTGGTCCGACGGCACGCCGATCACATCCGACGACTTCGTGCGGGCCTTTCGGACTGCCGCCGCGCCAGAGGCGAGCCCACTGGCTCGTGCCGTCGCCGGTGAGCTGCTTGCGGGAGACCAGTCCGGCGTCGAGCGGGTGTTCCGTTCCGACGGGCCCGACCGGCTCCTGGTGGCGCCCGACGACCCGGTGCCGTGGGTGCCGGCGCTCTTGGCCTCGACGGTGCTCGCGCCGCGGCTGCACGAGGCCGGCCAGGACGGTGAGCGGTTGTGGTCGGGGCCCTACTGCCTGCGCAGTTCGAGTCTGGACCGCGTCGAACTGGTGAGCAACTCGCACTGGCGCGGCGGCGCCGGACGTCGGCCGCCGATCGAGTTCGCCATCTCGCGCGACCTGCATGCGCCCCTGGATCAGTTCGCCGCTGGCGAGCTCGACATCACCTGCAGCACGTTCTTCCCGGTTGAACGGCGCTCGGTCTGGCGTTCGCGCGGCGAATACCGCGAGCGGGAGTCGAGCATCGGATTCGCCCTCCACGTCAACCCCGCGCCGCTCGGCGACGATGACCTGCGGGCTGCCCGGCGGGCGCTGTCGCGGGCGACATCGAGCCGGGCTGTCGCCCGCGGAGCCGGGCACGCCGTGGAGCCGTGGCGCCATTTCGTCCCGAGCTTCCTGGCGCACGGCGTCTTCTTCGACGACGGAGATCCTGAAGCGTTCGATCCGGTCTCGGCAGCTGCCGAGCTGCCGTCCGCTGTGCGCGAGCTCGGCGAGCTCCGGCTGATCTACCCGGACTACTACCCGAACGGGGCAGTCGCGGAGGAACTCGCCCGAATGTGGCGCTCTGCGCTGGCTCTCGAAGTGCGCCCCGTCCCTGTCGAGCTGTCGGACTACGTCGACCGCTTCGAGCGGCGCGACTTCGAACTGGCGCTGGGGCTCTGGTCGCCGGCTGTTCCGGACGCGCTGGCGACCCTGTCGATGGCGCTGCGGGTGGTGGGCGACGAGCAGATCGCGGCGGCCAACGACGCATTCGAGGCCGGCTCAGACGACGCCAGCCTCATCCGCACACTCGATCGAATCCTCCATTTGGACCCGCCGTTCGTCCCGATCGCCCAAGTGCGCCACCGCTGGCTGCAGTCGCCGCGTCTCTCGGGCTACAAGCTGTCGGCGAGCTCGCTGGACGTCGCAGGCTTGCGCTGGACCTGAGCGGCCCGGGACGCCGTCACAGCGCCTTCGCCAGGCCGATCGATCGGGCGTCGTCGGGCTCGTGCAGCGCCGCTAGGGCGGTGTCGACGTCGGGGAGGCCGAGGACGGTGCCGTCGTGCAGCACCATGAGGAAGCGGTCGAGCCGGCGGAGGAACGCGCGGTCGTGGGAGACCGCGACGACCGTGCCTTCAAAGCCCGCGAGCGCCTGGTCGAGTGCATCAGCAGAGTCGATGTCGAGGTTGTCTGTCGGCTCGTCGAGGAGCAGCAAGTTGTGGCCTTCGACCTCGAGGCACAGGATCTCCAGCCGCGCCTTCTGGCCGCCGCTGAGGGTGTCGAAGCCGCGGTTCGCCGCGTTCTGGAGGCCGTACCGCGCCAGCGCGGCCATGCTTGGTTGCACGGCGCCAAGCCGTTCTTCCACGACGGCGAGGACGCCTCGGCCCGTGAAGTCGGAGCGGGCGTTGAGCTGGGTGAACAGCCCTGCGCTCACGCGCGGCCCAGTCACGAGCTCTCCAAGCGGTGGCGGCGTGTCGCCGCTGAGGATGCGCATCAGGTGGGTCTTGCCTCCGCCGTTAGGCCCGATCAGCCCGATGCGTTCACCGAAGCGGATCTCGTCGGTGAACGGCTTCACGAGGCCGGGCACGCCGATCGCGCGCAGGTCGAGGACGCGCCGGGCTGACTCGCCGCCACGCAGCCGCATCACGAGCTGCTGCTCGGCGACCGGCGGGGGAGGCGGCCCCTCGTCGCGGAAGCGCTTCCAGCGGGTCTCAAACGCGTCTGCGCGTTTCGCGAGGCCTGGCGAGTAGCGGGCGCGCTCTTTGAAGATGCGGGTGAGTTCACGGAGCCGCGTCTCCTCTTCGTTCCACCGGTCGAGGGCGCTGCCGAGCTTCTTCTGGCGGTCGGCGCGCGCCTCGATGTACGTGGCATAGGACGCGTGGTGCAGCCACGCGCCGTTCCCCTCCAGGGTGAGGATCATGTTCACGCCTTCGGAGAGGAGGTCGCGGTCGTGGGAGATCACGAGGACGGTCTTCTTCGTCGCGCTCAGCTGCGCTTCGAGCTCGCGCTTCGCGGGAATGTCGAGGAAGTTGTCGGGCTCGTCGAGCAACAGGATGTCGGCGTCGGAGTGCAGGAGCACGTCGAGCAGCAGTCGCTTCCGCTCGCCGCCGCTCAGCGAGATCGCGGGTCGTTCGGCGAGGTCGTAGAAGCTCTCTCGCACGATGCGGCGGCACGCGGCATCCCACCGCGCCTCGGCTTCGTAACCGCCGAGTTCGGACCAATCTCCGATGGCCGCGCCGAGGTCCATCCCGGCTTGCTCGTCGCCGTCGGCGATCGCGCGCTCGGCGGCGCTGATGCTGAGGCCGGCTTCGCGCAGCGCGCCGGTCATCAGGCTCACCAAGAGCTCTCGCACGGTGCGGGGGTCGCCCGCGGCGCCAGCATCCTGCGGCATGTGGGCGATGCGGCCGCCGTGGTTCACGTCGCCCTCGTCCGCTGGCAGGGTGCCCGCGATCACCCCGAACAGCGTGCTCTTCCCGACGCCGTTCTCGCCGACGACGCCGACGTGCGAGCCCGCTGGGATCTTGAACGAGACGCCCTCGAACAGCGGGCTGCCGCCGGGGTGGGCGTAGGAGAGGTTCGATGCGCTGACGTGGCCCACAGGCACCCAACTTCGCAGATCCAGAGTCGGTTCGCCAGCTGGCGACTATCCGGTTGATCCACGGAGGCAGCGTGCGACGACGTTACGTGCCGGACGTCCTCGTCTGCACTGCTGTTTCACGCGCTGCCCGTGAGTGTATTGCATATGTGGTGTGGTTGGCATAGATTGCCTGCTTATGTTGCTTACTGAGTCTGCCGGTGGTTCTCGGGTGTCGTCTCACAACGAATGGGACCCGCTCGAAGAGGTGATCGTCGGGAACGCGGAGCGGGCGGCCAGGCTGGGGTTCGAGCCGGGGATGTCGGCGTGGTACCCGCTCGCCAGTCCGGAGCGCGAGTTCCGCGGTGCGCCGTACCGCGACGCTGAGGTCGCTCGCGCGCAGCTGCAGCTCGACGGGTTCGCCGCCACGCTTGAGTCGCGCGGCATCGCCGTCCGGCGGCCGGAACCGGTTGATCACCACAGCAACCTCATGACCCCTGACTTCGCGGTGGGCTTCGAACATGCCTCGGCGTGCCCCCGCGACTCGCTCCTGGTGATCGGCGACGACATCATCGAAGCGCCGATGTCGTGGCGAGGCCGATCGCAGGAGTACCGCGCGTACCGGCCGCTCGTCAAGGCGTATTTCCAGCAGGGCGCGCGATGGTCGGCGGCCCCGAAGCCGCAGCTCCTCGACGAGACCTATGAGATCCCGTTCACGACGGAGGAGCGGCCGTATGACGCCCGTGAGCACCCGCTGCTGACCGAATTCGAGCCGTGCTTCGACGCCGCCTGCTTCTTGCGCCTAGGACGCGACATCATCTGGCAGCCTGATCTTGTGAGCAACGAGTTCGGCGCTGAATGGCTGCGCCGGCACCTCGGGCCCGGCTACCGGCTGCACCGCATGGAGTTCGGCGACCATGCGCCGACGCACATCGATGCGACGCTTGTGGCGCTGCGCCCCGGCTTGGTCATGACCAACCCGGCGCGTCCGGTCAAATACGACGCGCTCCGCCTCTTCCGCGACAACGGCTGGGAGGTGGTCGAGGCGCCGCTGCCAGCTCGGTCAGGTGCAATCGAGGCCGTCGAGGTCAGTCACTGGCTGTCGATGAATGTGCTGTCGCTTGATCCGAACACCGTGGTCGTCGAAGCTGGCGAGGCGCCGATGATCGCGTTCTTGGAGGGCCATGGCTTTGATGTCGTGCCTGTGGAATTCGAGGCTGTATTTCAGTTTGGCGGAAGCTTCCACTGCTGCACGCTCGACATCCGCCGCCGCGGTGAGCTGCTGTCGTACTTCCCTGCACTTGATGGGCATTCGGTCGTCGCGACGGAGCACCAGCATGCTTGATGGCCAGAACGGTCCCCGGCGCCTTCAATCCGGAGTCTGGATCACGGTGAGCCAGGCTGGCGCCGAGCTTGTCCGCGACGGCATCGGGCTGGTTCTCGAGGACGCGCCCGCGGTCACGGGCGCGATCGCTGCGCGGCTGCTGGCCGGTACTGGGGCTGAGGAGCTGTCTGCGTGCGGGGCGGTCGACGGTGATCTGCTCCTCGGCGAGCTCGCCGGAGCTGGCTTGCTCACGGGGGCTGATGCTCGGTTCCAGCCGCCTGTAGTGGAGGACCCGGCGATGCGACTGCAAGACGACGTGACGTGCAGCGCCTCGCACACCGGGCTGATGGTCACCCACGATGGATGGTGCGCCGGTGGAGCCATGCCGCCGGCCGCGACCGCGCGAATCCTGGCTCAGCTGTTCGAGGGCTTCAGCGCTGCATCGCTGGCGGCTGCAGCTGGAGACCGCGCAGGCCGGGGCTTGTTCGAGCGGCTTGGCGCCCTCGATCTGCTGCAAAGCGCCAGCACCATCGATGTCTGACGACGGCTACGCCGGGACTGCGCGTAGCTGTGTCGCCAGTTCGGCGTTGCCCTGTGCGAACGCGGCGAGGTGCGGCGGGGTCGCGGCGATCAAGGCGGCGGCGTCCGCGGCTGAGGCCTCCCGCTGTAGCCAGGTCTGTATCCGCCCGCCGGTGACGCCGAACTCGACGAGCGTGCCGTCGGACCAGCCCGCCGCGACGGCCTCTGGCCTCGCGCGGTTACCGCGGACCACCGGCGCCGACCCCGGCGCCGTCACCTCCTGCGGGCTGACGAGCCATTCGACCGCTTCGAGCTGCTCCTGCAGATGGTGGGCCAGCTCGAACTCGAGTTCGGCGGCGGCGTCTGAGCGCCGCGTCGTGACCTGTCCACGAACCTCCGCGATGGCTGCCGGGTCGCGGTCGAGGAGCGCGCGCAGCGTGTTGGCGAGCGCGGTGCGGTCCGCGGACGTGACGCCGCGGGCTTCGGCCATCGACTGCTCTGCGCCGCCGAGCGCGTCGGCGGTGTAGGCGAGCGGGTAGAGCGTCCCGAGCGCGGTGACCGCGGCCCGCACGCGCGTGCCGCCGAGGTACGGGCCGAAATGGGGGAGGGCGTCAATCGCCTCATGGGTGACCGTCAGCCCGGGCGTCTCCGGTCCATTGTCGAGCCGCAGGTAGACGGGCACTTCGAGGCCCCCGCGGGCGCGGTTCCAGCGGGGTTTGCTGCGTTCGAGCAGGTTGCGCTCCAGCCAGGCCGCCTCGTGCTCGGACGCGCAGACGGCGACCTCGACGCGCACGACCTGCGGCACCATCCGGCGCATCCGCGGGCGGCCGTTCAGCGAGCCCCAGTAGGAGCGGACCCGGCGGCGCAGATCGACCGCGCGGCCGATGTAGAGGACCCGGCCGTCGGCGTCCCAGAAGCGGTAGACGCCGGGCTCAGCAGGGAGGGTGGCCAGGTCGAGCGGGGGCGTCGGCGGCACACAGGCATCTTCGCGGACCGCGGCGGCGGCCCTGCCCGCGGCGGACGCATGCGCTCGTCCAGCCGCGGGGCTTGGGGCGTTCCACGGGAGCGCTGGACCGCGTCGGCCTCAACCACAAGGCCTTGCCGGTCCAGCGCACCCGAAGTCGGGTGCTCCGCGAAGCCCTGGAGCGCGGCGGCCTCAATATGGCCGTCTGCGTCCAGGGGTTCTAGGCAGCGTTAGCGCAGCTCGGCCAGCCAAGCGGCCTGGACCGCGGCAGCGCGGCGCAGTTCGCGGCGCGTCGGCGGCGGCGGAACCGGCCGGTAGACGGAGCTGGCGGTGGTCTGGCGGGTCATGGCGTGTACCTCGTGGGTCGCGGCGGTCGTGGTCGAAGGGGTTCGGCGTTTGCGCACCGGTGTCGCGGTGCGTGCTTTGCGGATCGGAGCGGTGCAGCTCATCGCTGGTCCTCCGTCGCGGCGAGCGAGGACTGCTGCCAGGCGTGGCGGAAGCGTGCTGCGCGGGCCCGGGCCGGCTGGGCGATCCCGGACGCCATCACCACCAGGCCGATCGCCGACACGACGACCGACACGAGCAGGGCGGCGTTCATGCCGTCGAGCGTCGCGGCGGCCAAGCCGGCTGCGGCGGCCGATCCCTCGGTGCCGGCCTCGAGCGCTGCCGTCGCGATCGCCAGCGACACCGCGCCGCCGAACTGCAGCGACGTGAACAGCAGGCCCGACGCGACCCCCTGCTCCTCGTCGGCGATGCCCTCGGTCGCGGCCATGTTGAGCGGGCCGAACGTCAGCGCGAAGCCGACACCCGCAAGGAGCATGGTCGGGAGGAAGCTGCCGAGGTAGGTCGAGGTCTCGGTGATGCCGGTGCCCAGGGCGTAGGCGGCGACGAACGCCACCATGCCGCCGGTGATCACGCGGGCGGAGCCGTAGCGGCCGACGAGCTTGCCGGACTGCGGCGAGCCGAACGCGACGATCAGGCCGGCGGGCAGGAACGCCCCCGCCATCTCGAACGCCGACCAGCCGCGCAGCTGCTGCATGTAGAGCGTGCCGATGAACTGGAAGGCGACCCAGGCGCCGAAGACCGTCATCGCGGTGAGGTTCGCGCGGCGCAGGCGCGGCGACTTGAGGATCGACAGCCGGACAAGCGGGTGCTGGCTGCGGTGCTCGACGGCGACGAACGCGGCGCCCAGCGCGATCACCAGCGCGAGCGACCCGATGGTGCGGGCGGAGGTCCAGCCGGCGTTCGGCGCCTCCACGATCGTGAAGACCGCCAGCAGCATCGTGCCCGTGATGAGCGCTGCGCCCGGGAGGTCCATGGTCCGGCCGGCGCGGTCGTCGGCAGGGTGGTTCGGCACGTACTTCAGCGCGAGCGCGATCAGGCCGGCGGTCAAGACCACCGGGACCAGGAACGTGTAGCGCCAGCCGAGCTCGGTGAGCGCGCCGCCGAAGATCAGGCCGCTGGAGAAGCCCGTCGCCCCGGTCGCGGCGTAGATCGCCAGCGCGCGGTTGCGGGCTGGGCCCTCCGCGAAGGTCGTCGTCACGATCGACAGGGCGGCAGGTGCCGTGAACGCCGCGGCGATGCCCTTGAGGAACCGCGTCGCGATCAGGACGGTGCCGTCGTTGACGAGCCCGCCGAGCAGAGAGGCCGCCGCGAAGAGCGTGAGCGCGGCGAGGAAGACGCGGCGGCGCCCGAGCAGATCGGCGGCCCGGCCGCCCAGCAGCAGGAAGCCGCCGTAGCCGAGCACGTAGCCGGAGACGATCCACTGCAGGCTGGTCGTACTGAGCTGGAGGTCGGCGTCGATCGACGGGAGGGCGACGCCGACCATGGAGATGTCGAGGCCATCGAGGAACACGGCGCCGCAGACGACGAGCAGCAGGGCCCAGGCCCGCCGGTCGAAGCGCTCGCTCGTGACGTGAGAATCGGTCATGGCCGATGAGAATACATGCATGTGCATTCAATGCAAGTGCATGCATTGGTTTCGCATGCATCTTCTTTGCGCTACCGTGATGTCCTGATGGGCGCGAAACCTGCTGATCTGGCCGCCGAGTGGCGTGACCTCATGGCCAAGCACGCCAAGGTCAACGCCGCGCTCGAGCGCGACCTGCAGCGCAACCACCGCCTCTCGGTCACCGAGTACGAGGCGCTCTCGCGGATGGCCGAGAAGAGCGACGACGGCTGCCGCCTGCAGCAGCTCGTCGACGATGTGCACATCAGCCAGAGCGCGCTCTCGCGCCTCGTGACGCGCTTGCACGACGAGGGCCTCGTCGACCGCCGCGCCTGCTCCGACGACCGCCGCGGCATCTACGCCCACATCACGGACGCGGGCCGCGAGCGGCTCGCCGAGGCCGAGGCGACGCACGCCGACGTCCTCGCGCGCACGCTCCGCGACGGCTGAGGCGTCCGCGGCACGCGCCGCTCGCTGAAACGCGCGGTGCCCGCAACCCGCCTGGGAGGGCGGGGCACGGGCACCGGGAGCTGGTCGGGTTCGGCGGGTGGCTGGCGAGCGCCCGTGCGCCGTAAGTGGCGGAGCCGCGCCGACCGCTAGTGGCCGAGCAGCGCGGCCTTCGCCGTGGCGAACTCCTCGTC
>JAEYAL010000360.1 GCA_023404805.1 Actinomycetes bacterium
GCCGGCGGGCGGGCGGGGCGCCGCGCCCCCCCCCCCCCCGCCGGGGATGTTCGAGGTCATGATCAGCACGACGTTGCGGAAGTCGACCGTGCGGCCCTGGCCGTCGGTCAGGCGGCCGTCGTCCATCAGCTGGAGCAGGATGTTGAACACGTCCGGGTGGGCCTTCTCGGTCTCATCGAGCAGGACCACCGAGTAGGGCCGCCGCCGCACGGCCTCGGTGAGCTGGCCGCCCTGGTCGTAGCCGACGTAGCCGGGAGGCGCGCCGACGAGCCGCGACACGGAGTGCTTCTCCATGTACTCCGACATGTCGATGCGGATCATCGCCTCCTGCGTGTCGAACATGAACTCGGCCAGCGCGCGCGCCAGCTCGGTCTTGCCGACGCCGGTGGGGCCGAGGAACAGGAAGTTGCCGATCGGCCGGTCCGGGTCTTGGAGGCCGGCGCGGCTGCGGCGCAGCGCGTCCGACACGGCGCGGACCGCCTCGTCCTGGCCGATCACCCGGTCGTGCAGGCGCTCCTCCATGTGGACGAGCTTCTCGACCTCGCCCTCGAGCAGGCGGCTCACGGGGATGCCGGTCCAGCGGGCGACGATCTCGCCGATGTCGCTCGCGTCGACCTCCTCCTTGAGGTAGCCGCCTCCGAGCGACTCGACCTTGGCCTCAGCCGCCGCGAGCTCCTTCTCCTTCTCGGGGATCAGGCCGTAACGCAGCTCGCCGGCGCGCTGCAGATCGGCGTTGCGCTGGGCTTGCTCGAGCTCGCGGTGCAGCGCCTCCAGCTGCTCCTTGATCTCGCCGACGGCGGTGAGCACGTCCTTCTCGGCCTGCCACTTCGCCTTCATCCCCGCGAGCTGCTCGCGGGCCTCGGCGAGCTCGGCGTCGAGGGCCTGGAGGCGCTCGATCGAGGCGTCGTCGGATTCCTGCTCCAGCGACGCGCGCTCGATCTCGAGCTGCATCACGTGGCGCTCGACCTCGTCGATCTCCTCCGGCATCGAGTCGATCTCGATGCGCAGCTTGGAGCCCGCCTCGTCGATCAGGTCGATGGCCTTGTCCGGCAGGAACCGGTCGGCGATGTAGCGGTGCGACAGCGTCGCGGCAGCGATCAGCGCGGAGTCCTGGATGCGGACGCCGTGGTGCACCTCATAGCGCTCCTTGAGTCCGCGGAGGATCGCGATGGTGTCCTCGACCGACGGCTCCCCGACCTGGACCGGCTGGAAGCGGCGCTCCAACGCCGGGTCCTTCTCGATGTGCTGGCGGTACTCGTCGAGCGTCGTCGCACCGACGGCGCGCAGCTCGCCGCGAGCCAGCATCGGCTTGAGCAGGTTCGCGGCGTCGACCGCGCCCTCGGCAGCGCCTGCGCCGACGATCGTGTGCAGCTCGTCGATGAACATCACGATCTGCCCGGCCGCCTCCTTGACCTCGTTCAGGACGCCCTTGAGGCGCTCTTCGAACTCGCCGCGGTACTTCGCGCCGGCGAGCATCCCGCCGATGTCGACCGACACGACGCGCCGGTCCTTCAGCGACTCGGGCACGTCGCCGGAGACGATCCGCTGGGCGAGGCCCTCGACGATCGCGGTCTTGCCGACGCCCGGCTCGCCGATCAGCACGGGGTTGTTCTTCGTGCGGCGGCTGAGCACCTGGATCACGCGGCGGATCTCGTCGTCGCGGCCGATGACCGGATCCAGCTCGCCGTTTTCGGCGCGCGCGGTGAGGTCGACGCCAAAGCGCTCCAGCGCCTCGAGCTTCTCCTCGGGCGCCTGATCGGTGACCGGCTTGCCGCCGCGCACCTCCTGCACCGCGGCGCGCAAGGCGTCGGGCGTCGCGCCGGCCGCGTTCAGCAGCTTGCTGGCCTTGTCCTTGCGCGAGGCGAGCGCGATCAGCAGGTGCTCGGTCGACACGTACTGGTCGCCGAGCTCGCGGGCGAGCTTGTCGGCTCCGCGCAGCGCTTCGAGGAGGTCGCGGCTCGTCGTGGGCTCGCGCGGATCGCTCAGCGTCGGGAGCGCGGCGATGGCCGAAGCGGTCTCGGCGCGCAGCGCCTCCGGCGACGCGTCAAGCTTGCGCAGAACGCCGTCGACCAGCGGATGGTCCTGCTCGAGGAGCGCGCCGAGGAGGTGCTCGGGGAAGACCTCGGAGTTGTGGTGGTCGCTGGCGAGGCTCGCCGCGCGGGCAAGCGCCTCCTGCGACTTCAGTGTGAAGCGGTCGGCCTGCATGGATCTGAGTGTAGCCGACTCAGATAATTGCAACCACCAATTGAGCCAGGTAGCGCCGGGCGGGGATCCGAAACGCGGTTCTGAAATGGCAGTGGCGTGGCCTGAGACTGCAGGGCGTCCCGCTTCCGCCCGTCCCGGAACCTCGCATGCTCATCGCCTCCAAGCGCTCGCGCGCCGGACGTCTCGCCGCAGCCTGCCTGGCTGCAGCTGCCGTCCCCGCGACCGCGTCTTCCGCCCCGCTCCAGCTCACCGGCAAGATCACCGGTCCAGCCACCGAGCCCTACTTCGCTGCCGTGTCGGCCCCAGCCGGCGACGTGAACGGCGACGGCCTCGACGACCTCGTCGTCGCGCACCGTGAGCGGCTCGTCGTGGTCTACGGGAGCCGCGACGCGGGCGGCCTGAAGCTGCCGCCCGCGGGCGAGGGCTTTGAGATTCTCGCTCCCGATCCGTCGGCCGGGACCAGCGCCGTCGGCGCGCCCGTCGGCGACTTCGACCGCGACGGCTACGACGACCTCCTCGTCACCAGCTCGACGGCGAGCTTCGTGGTCTACGGCGCGGCGGGGTCGGCCACCGTCGACCTGCGAGCCGCGACCTCGCGCGCCACGAGCTTCGACACCGGCGTCGTGGGTGGGCTGCCCGGCCCGGTCGGGGCGGGCGACTTCGACGGCGACGGCTACGCCGACATCGTGACCCGCTCCGGCAGCGGCGGCGGTGGCGCGATCATCCGCGGCGGCGCGCGCACGGCCACGATCTCAGCGATCGCCGTCGGGCCGCGCCGGATCCCGATCGCCGGAGTGCGCACCTGTTACTGGCGCGCGCTGATCATCTACACCTGCTCCACCGACCTCAAAAACCCGCAACCGGTCGGCGACGTGAACGGCGACGGGCTCGACGACCTCTACATGCCCGACAAGGGCTTCATCCTGCTCGGCCGGGCGGGCACGGCGACAATCGCGGCGTCCGGCCCCGACGGCAAGTCCTTCGCGACGCGCGGCGTCGGCGGGGTCCAGCCCGGCGCCCGCCCCGGCGGCGTGGGCGACGTGGACGGCGACGGCATCGACGACCTGCTGGTGAGCCCGGGCGCCCCCGACAAGGCGTGGCACGTGATCCCCGGGCGGCGCGCGAACACCGGGACGCTCGACACCGCCGCCGCGGTGCTGAAGATCAAGCCCGCGGCCCTGTCCGACTACACGTGGGTCCGTCCGGCGGGGGATGTCGACGGCAACGGCCGCGCCGACATCGTGGCAGGTGTGCGCGAACAGGTCCGGATCATCTCCGCCCGCTCGACGCCCGCGACGTTCACGCTCGACGGCTCGACCCCGGCGCTGCCGCTGCCGTTCGGCGACCTCACGCGCGACATCACCTACGACGGCGCTCTGAGCCTCGCGGCCGAAGGAGCCGGGGATCTCGACGGCGATGGCGCTGCCGACGTCGCAATCAGCTCGCCGTTCTCAGACGACGACGGCGTGCAGAACCGCGGCGCGCTGTTCCTGCTCACGCACGGCGCCGACCGGCTCGCGCCCGCGCTGTACCCGCGCGGGACCACGATCCCCGAGCTCGGGTCGACGATGACGCCGAGCGTGTTCGCGGCCGCTCCGACGGGTGCGGGCACCTCGATCCGCATCAACCTCCTGGAGCCGGCGTCGGTCGAGCTGCGCGTCCGCCGCGCCGGCGGTGCGGTCGTCTCGACCGAGACCCGTCCCAACTTGCCAGCCGGCGTGACCACCGTCCCGTGGGACGGCCGCGGCCGCGGCGTCGACGGCGCCCCCGGCACCTACGTGCTCGAACTCGTCGCAGTCGACGCGGCCGGCAACCGCAGCGCCCCTCAGGCGCTGCCCTTCGAGGTCACGGGCTCGGCCGATGTGACGCCGCCGTCGTTGCGGATCACGCGGCGCGAGCTCGTGCCGGCGAGCACCACCGTGCAGCCGCCGCGCAACGTGTACCCGTACGGCGAGGCGTCATGGCGGCGCGTCGACGGCGACTGCCCCGACAGCATCGTCGTGACCTCGCTGACCGAGACACCCCGCGACGTCGCCCTCAACGACCCGCACGCCGGCGACCGCTGCGCGCTGATCTACATGCCGCCGCCCGCCACCGACAACGGCGGCTACCCGCCGGTTCCCAGCAGCGCTGCGGCGTATCCATGGAAGACCACCGTGTCGATCAACGGCGGCGCGCCGATCGATATCACTGGCGGCGTCAGCGGCAACTGGATCAGCGTCCCGGCGTTCACGCTGCGCAACGGGGCCAACACGGTTGAGCTGCTCGACCGGTGGGACGACTCCGGCCTCCAGGTGCAGGAGGCCGACGTGACTGGCACGCTCGCCTGGTCGTTCCCGGCGAGCGGCGGCGGGTTCGCCAACGCGGCCTCGGGCGACCCGGCGAGCGCCGCAGGCCTGCAGCTGACGCCGGTGGCGGCGAACCAGGTCGGGATCGCGGTCGCCTGTCCGGCCGGGTTCAGCCCGAACGCCATGACCGTCGAGTTCGACGCGGAGATCACCGGCGGCAACGGCGCCGGGCATGGACTCTCGTTTGCGGTGTTCGACCGCAGGCCGGCGGCGCTGCTGGCGAGCAACGCCAATGTCGGCTTCGGCTGGGTCGGGCACGCGGGCACCGCGTTCGCGCTGATCACCGCCAAGGAGCGCTACAACCCGGCGAACAACTTCGTGGGCATCGCATCGGGCGCGCTCGGCAAGTCCGGCTACCCGACGTGGCTGGCTTCGTCGATCCAGGCGCGGTCGCTGGCCGGAGCGTCGACCCGCGTGCGCGTCGCCGTCTCGGGCGGCATGGCCGTGCTGTCGATCGACGGCAGCGAGGTCCTGCGGCGCGCCGTCAGCTTCCCCGCCGGGGCGTGCCTCGGGTTCACCGCCGCCACCGGCACCCGCACACAGCGCCACGTGGTCAAGAACCTGCGCGTGAGGAGTGCGGCATGACCGCCCGGCGTCCGCGCTGACGGCGCCCGCCGGGCAGCTTTGGCACCGGCTTGCAGGTGCCGCAGCTGAACGATCCGTTGCAGTGCGCAACCGGTAGGTCAATTTCCCCTTGCGGCTTCAGGATTCGCGGGTAGGCTGCCGCCAACGATCGCCTTGAGGACGGAGTGCGTCGGCCGCAGGGGGCGCCCGGCGTGCACCGTCCATCGTCGTGCCCACCTGCATCCCACCCGATCTGCCGCACGCATGAGGCGCCCGTCGCCTCGCTCACCGTCGCCCGCGATGGCCGTTGCCGTCGTGGCGCTCTTCCTCGCCCTCACCGGCAGCGTGGTCGCGGCGACCAAGATCGCGAAGAACAGCGTCGGCAGCACCGAGATCAAGAACAAGTCGATCAAGGGCGGCGACATCGCCAACGACGCCGTGACTGGCACGCAGATCGACGAGGAGACGCTCGGCGTCGTGCCGCGCGCGGTCGCGGCCGGCACGGCGACGGCGGCAGCGGCAGCGAAGACCGCCGACCGCGCGGCGTCGGCGGCTTCGGCCGACCGCGCCGGCTCAGCCGCCACCGCCGATCGGGCCGGGACCGCTGGCGACGCCGACCGCCTCGGCGGCAAGCCCGCTTCCGACTTCGCCCGCTCAGACCAGATCTTCTCCATCTCGGCCAAGCTGGAACCCGGCGACGCGCCGAAGGTGCTCGTCGAGCGCGACGGCGTGCGGCTGGTCGGCCGCTGCGTCGCGGGCGTCGCGACCACCTCGGGAGGGACTGCAGACGTGTTCGTGCTCTACGCCGAAGCCGACGCGGACGGCGCCACACTCTCGTCGCCGCGCAACGACATCGACGGGTCTGGCGGCGCCTGGCTCGGCCCGGGGACGCCCGAGGCCAAGCGCTTGGCCGTGCAGCAGTCGGCGAACACGGGGACGAAGATCGTGCGGTTCCCCGACAAGGGCGTGACCGTGACGAGCGCCGGCGGCACCACGATCTTCCTCGGCGCCGCCGCGGGGATCCGGGTCAGCTTCGGATTGCAAGGCGCGACCTGCGCGGTCACCGCGCCCGTGATCGTCTCGACGCTCTGACGCCGCCCAGGCGTCCGCCGCGGGCGCCAGCGGGAGCTTCGGGAACCGCGTTCTGAAATGGCCGTGAGGGCGCCGGTACAACTGGCTGGTCCCGTCCCGCTGCGCGGCATGTGCGTGCCGCGCAGGAGCCCCGAGCCCAGCCATGACCGCATTTCTGAACGGCGTTTTGAAACCGTTTCGGCGCCCGGCCTATAACTGCTCCGTCCCAACCAGCAGCGGCTTCCCTCCATGCACGAAGGCGCTCTCTCAGGGGGCTACCGTCCCAGCCTCCGCACCCTCACCGATGAGCCGGTCGCGGCGCGGTTCCGGCCGCGCCGCGCTGCTGGTTTTCGCGGCCCTGGCGGCTGGCTCGAGTGTGGGCGCCGCGCCTGCGGCGGCGGCCGACCAAGCACCGCCCGGAGGCGATCCGGTCGGCGACTTCAACGGCGACGGCTTCGGTGACTTCGCCGCGCGCCGCGGCGCGTGGCCCGGCACGCTCGTCGTGGCGTTCGGCAGCGCTGGCGCGGGGATCGTCGCGCTGCCCGGCGAGGGCGGAACAGGCGTCGAGCTCGACGTCGATGGCACCCCTGCGCGGGACTACGACCCGTCGGCGTACTTCCGTCTGCCGACCCGCATCGGCGACGTCGACGGCGACGGCAAGACCGACATCGCGGTGGTGTCGAACGTCAACCGCTCCTGGATCGTCTACGGCGGCGGTGAGGTCGGCACGATCCGCGTCGCCAGTCCAGGACCCCGAGTGACGGCGCTGGTCCATGACTACCACCACATCGGCGACCCGGTCGTCTACGGCATCGGCGACTTCAACGGCGACGGGCGCGGGGACTTCCTCCAGAGCCGGCTCCCGGTGATCAGCAGCGTCGGCACGGCGGGCCTGCCGAAGGTCGGGGCGGCGGTGATCGTGCTTGGCGGTCCGCGCGTCGCGGAGCTCGAGACGCGCGGGGCCGGCGACCGGCGAATCCAGGTCGACTCCAACGGGAAGTGCACCACGCGGTGGGTCGTGATCATCCCGTCGACGACCTGCACGTGGCTGTGGCCGGGCCTCGAGGCGATCGGCGACTTCGACCGCGATGGGAAAGCCGACCTGTGGCAGCCGACGGGCTCGTTCGTCGTGAAGGGCCGCGCGAGCACCGCGAGCTTCAACGGCCTGCGCCCCGACGCGAACACCGTCGCGGTGCCGATGAAACCGGTCGGCGACCCGTGGACGCCGACCCCGGTCGTGCCGCCAGCGGATCCGGGCAGCCAGGGCACGGACGGCTGGACGCTCACGGGCCAGGCGGCGCGGCAAACGGACGGCAGCGTGAACCTCACGCCGTCGAGCTTCGCGGGCATCGCAGGCGCGGTCTACGACGCCTCCAAAGTCGTCGATGCCAACGAGATCGTCGTCGACTTCGACGCGCGGCTCGTCGACAGCGGCCGAGGGAACGGCAACGGCTTCACCGTGGCGTTCGCGTCGAAGGCGCAGGGCGGCGCCCCGCGCGCAGCCAACCCCGGAATCGGCCTTGGCTGGGTCGGGAACAAGGGCAACGCGTTCACCTTCGGCACGGTGAAAGGCACGTACACGCCATCCAGCAACTACGTCGGAGTCGCGGCCGGCGGCGTCGGCAAGTCCGGCTACCCCGTGTTCCTCCAGACGTTTCCGGCCGTCTCGCCGCTCGCCGGCCACATCAACCACATCACCGTGCGCGCGTCCGGCGGCACGGTCACGGTGCAGGTCAACGGCGTCGAGCGCCTGCGCCGCACGATGGTGCTGCCGCCTGACGCGTACGTCGGGTTCACGGCGGGCACGAGCGCCCAGCGGCAGGACCACATCGTCGAGAACGTGGTGATCAAAAAGCCGTAGCCGAGCGCTTGCTCGCCGGGCTGCCGCGGCCAGCACGGTCTACGATGGGCGCGTGGTCGGCGCTCGGCAAGGCGGATGACGGGGCTGCCCTACCCCGCCTACCCGCGGACTCCCTACCCGCCGCTGATCATCAACGCGGCGCTCACCGGGCAGGTGCTGACGACCGCGCGCGCCCCGCATCTGCCGGTGGCGCCCGAAGCGATCGCCGCCGACGCCGAGCGCTGCGTCGCCGCCGGAGCGACCATCTTGCACCTGCACGCGCGCGACGAAGCAGGCCGCCCCGACTGGCGTCCGGACACCTACCGCCGCGTGATCGCCGCGGTGCGGGAGCGCTGCCCCGATGCTGTCCTCTGCGTCTCCACCAGCGGCCGCGACGAGCCCGATTTCGAGCGCCGCGCGGCCGTGCTCGGCCTGTCGGGCGACGACCGCCCCGACATGGCCAGCCTCACGCTGGGATCGCTCAACTTCCACACCGGGCCCAGCCTGAACGCGCCCGAGACGATCAGGGGACTGGCTGCGCGCATGGCCGAGGCGGGCATCGTGCCCGAGCTGGAGGTGTTCGATCTCGGGATGGCGCAGGTCGCCCACCGGCTCCAGGCCGACGGCCTGCTGGGCCCGGCCCCGTACGCGAACCTGATGCTGGGCTTCCCGTACGGCGCCCCGTGCGACGCCCGGTCGCTGGTGGCGCTCGTCGAGGCGCTGCCGCCTGACACGACGTGGGCCGCTGCCGGGCTGGGCGACTACCAGCGCACCGCGAACGCCCTTGCCGTGGCCATGGGCGGCCATGTGCGCACCGGCCTCGAAGACAACCCCGACCTCTCGCAGGACCCACGCCGGCCCGCCAGCAACGTCGAACTGGTCGAGCGGGCGGTCGCGCTCTCTGACGCCGTCGGCCGTCCGCTGGCGCAGTCGTCGCAGGTCCGCGCGCTGATCGGCACCTCAAGGCCGGTCGCCAGCTGATGCGGATCGTCATCGGGAACCACAACCTCCGCGGCCCTGGCGGCACGGAGACCTACACGCTGACGGTCGCTGCGCATCTCCAGCGCCTGGGCCACGAGGTGTGGGTCCACGCCGACGAGCAGGGCGAGCTCGCGGACCTGGCCCGTGCCGATGGGCTTCGCGTCCCAGAGCGGCCGTCGCAGCTGCCAGAAGCCGCCGACGCCGTGATCGCGCACGACGCGATGGTGATGCTCACGCTCGCGGAGCGCTTTCCGGCGGCGCCGATGGTGATGGTCGGCCACAGCGACATCTTCGATATGGCCCTGCCGCCGCGGCTGCCCGGGTTGCTGTCGGCGGTCGTGGTGCTCTACGACCGCGTCGAGCAGCGGGTGCGCGGGATGGACCTCGGCGTGCCCATCACGCGGCTGCAGCAGCCGGTCGACCTCGAGGTGTTCAAGCCGCTGCGGCCGCTTCCGGAGCGCGCGCAGGTCGTCCTCGCGATGGGCAACTACGTGCACGGCGACCGCCTGGCGATGGTCGAGCGGGCGTGCGGGCGCGCGGGCCTGGAGCTCCGGCACGTCGGCGGGCACGCGAAGCAGCGCCAGTCGCTCACGCCCGCCGAGACGCTCAACGACGCCGACATCGTGCTCGGCAAAGCCCGGGTCATCGTGGAGGCGATGGCGGCCGGCCGGGCCGCCTACGTGTTCGACCACAACGGCGGCGACGGCTGGATCACGCCAGAGACCTACGCCGCGCACGCGGCCGACAACTTCGCAGGCCAGTCGACCGATCTGATCGTCGACGAGGACCGGCTGGCGGCCGACCTCGCCGGCTACGACCGCTCGATGGGCAGCGCGAACCGCGATCTCGCGGTGCTGCACCACGCGGCGACCCGCCATGCTGCCGCGCTCGCTGAGCTGCTCGCAGGCCTTCAGCAGCGGCCCGCGCCGGTTCCCGGGCCGCTGGTGGAGATGGCGCGCCTCACACGCAACTCGTGGCACCACGAGTCGCGCGCGTTCACGCTGTCGAGCCACCTGCAGCAGCTCGAGGTGCGCGTCGGAGACCTCCATCAGGCGCAGCACGAGGCGGGCGAGCTGGCACGTGCGGCGCAGCGTGAGGCCGCAGAGCTGAAGGGGCAGCTCGACGCCACGCGGCAGCAGCTCACCGGCGCGCAGGCGCAGCTGGCGGAGGTCTCGGC
>JAEYAL010000006.1 GCA_023404805.1 Actinomycetes bacterium
GCGTGGAGCCGATGCCGGACCCTGCCCCTGCGCCGCGCGACGTCCCGGTCGTCGCTGCCGCGACCGTGATGCTCGTGCGCGCCGCGCCGACGGGCGGCGCCGCTTTTGCCGCCGGACCGCCAGCGGCCGGCGAGACCCGGCTCGAGGTCGCGCTGCTGCGGCGCAACGCCGGGTCGGTCTTCGTCGGCGGAGCGTCGCTCTTCCCGGGTGGCTCGCTCGACGCGGCCGACGGCGACGACGCGGCGCTAGCGCGCTGCGACGCCCTCGACGACCCCGCGGCGTCGGAGCGTTTGCGGCTGCCGTCCGGCGGACTGGCGCACTGGGTCGCCGCCGTCCGAGAAGCGTTCGAGGAGTGCGCGCTCCTGCTGGCCCGCCATGCCGACGGGCGCCCCCTCTCGCTCGAGGATCCAGCCGTCGCTGCGCGCTTCGCGGTGCACCGGGCGGCCGTCGACTCCGGTGCGCGGACCCTCGCTGACATCCTCACCGAGGAGGACCTGCGGCTCGCCTGCGACGAGCTGCACTACGTCAGCCACTGGGTCACGCCGGTCGGCGCGCCGCGGCGCTACGACACCCGGTTCTTCGTCGGCCGGGCGCCGGCGGGGCAGCCGCTCGCGCACGACGGCAGCGAGGTCGTCGCCGCCGAGTGGGCCGCGCCGGCCGACGCCCTGGCGCGGCTGGCCGCCGGCGAGCTGTCGATGCTGCCGCCTACGAGCGAGAGCCTGCGCTGGCTGGCCGACTTCGCCTCGGCCGACGACGT
Source organism: Actinomycetes bacterium (assembly GCA_023404805.1). Taxonomy (GTDB): domain Bacteria; phylum Actinomycetota; class Thermoleophilia; order Solirubrobacterales; family Solirubrobacteraceae; genus JAGIBJ01. The sequence goes on from JAEYAL010000006.1 coordinate 758, forward strand.
GCTCGCGGCCGCCGCCGCGATCGAAGAGGTGCCGCGCCTCGAACCGCGGTTCGTCACCGAGCTCGACGGCTCGACGCGCATCGTGCTCGACGACACCGGCGACTGGGCCGACGACCGGAGCTTCCGCAAGTGACCGGTGCCGATGGCGTCGACGACCCCGGCGACCTGATCGCCGGCGAAGCGGTCCGCCTGTCGGCGCGCGTCCAGCGGGTGCTAGCGCCGAACCCGAGCATCATGACCGGCGCTGGGACCAACACCTACCTCGTGGGGACGACCGAGCTGGCGGTCATCGATCCGGGCCCGGACGATCCCTCGCATCTCCACGCGATCCTCGCCGCGGCGGGCGGCCGGCCGATCCGCTGGATCCTGCTCACGCACACGCATCCCGACCACTGGCCCGGCGCCGCGCCGCTGGCCGCTCGCACGGGCGCGCCGGTCATGGCGTTCGGCTCCCGCGACGGCCTGGAGATCGACGTGCCGCTCGCCGGCGGCGACCGGATCACCGGCGACGGCTTCACGCTGTCGGTGCTCCACACGCCCGGCCACGCCGCGAACCACCTCTGCTTCCTGCTGGAAGAGGAGTCGCTGCTCTTCACCGGCGACCACGTGATGCACGGCAGCACCGTCGTGATCTTCCCGCCGGATGGCGACGTCGGCGCGTATCTGCGCTCGCTCCGCGGCCTGCTCGCATACGACCCGCCGATCCGCGCGCTGGCGCCAGGCCACGGGTTGTTGTTCCTCGATCCGCCGCCGGTGGTCGAGGCGATCGTCGACCACCGGGTGGCGCGCGAAGCCAAGATCGCCGCGGTGCTCCGCGACGCGGGCGGCCCCGCCACCGTCGACGAGCTGCTGCTCGCGGCCTACGGCGACGTGGAGGAGCGGCGGCTGCCGATCGCCCGCGGTTCGCTCTGGGCCCACCTCCGCCACCTCGTCGACCAGGGGCTTGCCGCCACCAGCGGCTACGACGACCTCGAGGCCGGCCGCTGGGAGTGGACCGGGCCCAGCTGACGCTGTGTGAGCACCGCACAGGAAGGCGGCGCAACTTCGCGCTCCGGAGCGTGCTTGAGCCGGTCGATGTCGTTCCGTCTGCGATCGCCAAGCAGTGCCTGCGCAGGCGGCGCCGCGCCTGATTAGCCGGGGCGATGCTGGTGCACAAGCAGCCCGCTGCCTGCCGACGCCTCGGCGTCCTCGGCCGAAGGCAGCGTCTCGAGGCGGCTGTGGAACGCCCGGGCCACGCGGGTCGCATGCGACTTCGCCAGCTCGGCGCGCGGGCCCGAGAACTCTTCGTCGACGGTCTGCCGCCAGAGCGACAGCCAGCGCTCGAAGTGCCCGCTCTTGAGCCGCACCTGGGCGTTGATCTCGGCGTGCGGGCGGAACGCTCCGCCGCTGTAGGACTGGGCGCCGAGCAGGATCGTCTCCCAAAACGACGTGATCTCGGGGATGTGGCCCTCGAGGTCGAGCTTGGCGATGTCGGTGAAGAGGAAGCCGATCAGGTCGTCGGTCAGCGCGCGCCCGTAGAAGGCGCGCACGAGCCGCTCGCAATCGGCGCGGGTCTCGATGTCGGTCAGCCCGGGATCGGCCATGGCTCCACTATGGCGGAACGCGGTGTGCGCTCAGACACCCACGGCGTATTCCTGCAGGAGGACGCCGTTGTCGAGCCGCTTGGAGCCGGTCAGCTCCAGGTTCAGCTTCTCGGGGTTGTCGTCTGGGAACAGACGGTCGCCACTGCCGAGGATCACCGGGAAGATCTGCAGGTGCAGCTCGTCGACGAGCCCGGCCGTGAGCAGCGCCTGCGAGAGCGTGCGGCTGCCGACGACGATGATGTCGCCGCCCTCGCCGCCGCGGACGGCAGCGATGTCGTCGATCGACCGGACCACCGTCGTGTTGGTCCACCGCGGATCGTCCTCCGTCGCCGCCTGCTCGAGGGTGGTGGACACGACGTACTTGTCCATCGTGTTGATCTTGTCGGCCATGTCGCCGTCGCGGTCCGGCCACGCGCCCTTGAAGCTCTCGTACGTCGTGCGCCCGAGGACGAGCGTCTCGGTGGCAAGCTGCTCCTCGCCCTTGTAGGCGCCGAGCTCGTCGCTGAAGTGCTCGGCGACCCAGCCGGAGTGCGCGTAGCCCGGCTCACCGCCGGGGGCCTGGACGACGCCGTCCAGCGAGATGAATTCGGTGACGATCAGCTGTCTCATGGGGTCCTCGTCTCGGGTGCTGGATGCGCCGGGCAGCGGGGCTCCAGAGCGGTCGTGTGGGGGAGTAGACCGGGCGTGGCGGCAGAAGTCATCGGTGGCGGCGCGCGGCGGCGCGGCGTCTGCCACGCTGGCAAGCCCGGACTCGGCGCATGCAGAGCGTCCAAGTTCCCCACCTTCCCGCCGATTACCCCGCTTGATGGCCTCCGCATCGCTCCGCCGCGCGCCCGTGCTCGCTGCGCTCGTCCTCACCTGGCTGCTCGCCGGGCCCTCGGCCGCCAGCGCCGGCACCTACGACGTGTGGTCGTGCAAGACCCCATCGGGCACGCCGACCTCGACCGCAGGCTGGACTGGCTCGAGCAGCCTGCTCTACGACCTTCCCACCGACGACTGCGCGCTCGGCGGCCGCCTCACGGCGAAGTTCACGGCGGCCGGCGGCGCCGTCAGCGGCGGCTTGTTCTCGCGCTGGCAGTTCGACGCACCCGCCGGGACGACGGTCAAGTCCGTCGTGCTGCAGCGATCGAGCGTCTCCCGCGCGGCTGACGGCGACCAGGGCGCGACGGCCCGTGCCGCGGTCTACACCGCCGACGGCGCCCACCCTGAAGCCGCCCGCGTCGAGACCTGCGACGCCAAGCCTGACGGCTGCGCGGCGGTGGCTGCGGCCCCGGACCAGGCTGCGTTCAAGGTCGACGCGCCCGCGTTCGGCATCAGCGCAGGCTGCGCTGGCGAGACCGGCGCCTCCACCTGCGCCCGTGGCGACGGCAGCCGCGCCCGCATCGCCATCGACGCCGCGAAGATCACGCTTGCCGACGACGCGCCGCCCGCCGCGACGGTGAGCGGCAAGATCCTCAAAGGCGGCCCCGTCCGCGGCCAGTCGAGCATCCAGCTGGCCGCGACCGACGAGGGCTCGGGCGTCTGGCAGGCCGAAGTGCGCATCGGCGCCGATGTCGTGATGCCGCGCCGCACGGTCGACACGAACCGCGGCCGCTGCGCGTTCGTCGACGGCACCAAGGCCTTCGGGTCGCCGGCGCCCTGCGCCAAGTCGGTGAAGGCGACGCTGCCGTTCAACGCGAAGAAGGCCAAGGACGGCTCGCAGCTGCTCACCGTGACGGTCTGGGACGCGGCCAACAACCCGATCGTGGCGGTCTCCGAGCCGGTCTCGGTCGACAACGCCAAGCGGATCCAGGCCGACGGCACGATCATGATGCCCGCGATCGGCAGCTCGCTCGACAACCAGCTCTACGGCAAGGGGTCCGGCGCGGCTGGCAGCTCCGACGGGCTGCGGCCGGTCTCGGAGGGCGGCGACCCGTTGCTGGCACGCATCGTCTCGGCGATGAACACGCTCGCCGACGCGCGGATCCCCTATTGCTACGGCGGCGGCCACGGCGTGACCCCGGCGGTGCCGGGCGCCGGCAGCTACTGCTGGCTCGGCTCGCCTGCCAAGCGCTACACGAACTCCGGCGCAGTCGGCCTCGACTGCTCGAGCAGCCTCTCGTGGGTGCTGCAGCAGGCCGGCTGGGACATCGAGACGATGACCAGCGGCAGCTTCGCCGGCCTCGGCGAGCCCGGCGAGGGCGAGAAGATGACCATCTGGGCCAATGGCGGGCACGTGTACGCCGAGGTCAAGATCGACGGCAAGTCGTACTTCTGGGGCACGGCGGCGTCGAACCCCGAGCACGGCCCGGGCTGGCACCCGTCGCGCAGCTCCGCGGCGTTCACGGCGCGGCACTTGCCGGGCCTCTGAGCAGGGGTTTTCTCCCTCCGCGGTGCAGCTCGCGGGGCGGCGGCGCCCGCCGGGCCGCGACTTGGCATGCTCCGTTGATCGCCGCGCTCGGAACCCACCGATCTCGTCTTGTCGCGGCGGCTGCCGCGGGTGGTCTGCTTGCGTCGGCAGCGGCCGGGTGTGGCGGCGATGAGGCGCCCGCGAAGGTCCGCGTGGCAGCGTCGTTCTATCCGGCGCACGAGCTGGCAACGCGGATCGGCGGCGCGCGGGTGCAAGCGGCGGATCTGACGCCGCTCGGCGGCCAGCCCCACGACCTCGCGCTGTCGAAGCAGGCCGACGCCGCGCTGAAGCGCGCGAAGGTCGTGCTCTACGTCGGTGGGAGCTTCCAGCCTGCGGTGGACGAAGCGGTCGCCAAGCTGCCCGGCGCGACGGCGAAGGTCGACCTGGCCGCCGACGCCGCGCTGCCTGCGGCCAAGACCGTGCCCGGCATGCGCGGCGCGGTCGAGGGCGCCGGCACCGACCGGTCCGCGGCGGACCCGCACGCGTGGCTCGACCCCGAGCGGTTCGCGGCGATGGCCCAGCAGACGCAGGCCGCGCTGGCCGGCGCCGATCCCGAGCACCGCGCTGACTACGACGCGCGCGGCGGCAAGTACGCCGCAGAGCTGACGGCGCTCGCGGCGGAGTTCAAGCGCCAGCTGACGGGCTGCAAGCAAGACACGATCCTCACCACGCACCCCGCGTGGGGCTACCTCGCGGAGCGGTACGGGCTCAGGCAGGCCGTCACGCGTGGCATCACCCCGGGCGCCGCGCTCGACCCGAAGTCGCTGGCTGCGCTGGGCGAGTACGCCGAGAAGACCGGTGCGGCGACGCTGTTCACCACGGTCCCGCTGCCGTCGCGGCAGGCCAAGACGATCAAGCAGGCGACCGGCCTCGACGTCCAGCCGCTGGACCCGGTCGAGGGGCTCACGCAGGACCAGCGCGCGCAGCGGGCGACGTACTCCTCGATCATGCGCGCGAATCTCGCCACGCTGGCGACGAGCCTGCAGTGCGAAGGCGCGCCGGAGCCGACGACGCCGGGGGCTACGAGCCCGGCGGCCACGACACCCGGGGCGGCGACGACGCCGGACGCCGCCTCCGAAGCGCAGTAACGCGGCGGGGCAGGTAGCGGCCACGGGGAGTCCGCTTTCTGCCGTAGCTTGGGCCGTGCCGTGAGTCCCGCACCGTCCGCCGCCCGTCCTGCCCCTCGCCAGCGCGAGCGCCTCTCGCTCGCCGAGGCGCGCCGTGCGGCGCTCGCGGCGCAGGGGTTCGCCGACAAGCCGCTGGGCCGACCCGTCGACGCCCGGGCGCTGCGGACGCGTGTGATCGACCGTGTCGGGCTGCTCCAGATCGATTCGGTGAACGTGCTCCAGCGCGCGCACTACCTGCCGGGCTTCAGCCGCCTCGGGCCGTACGACCAGGAGCTGCTCGACAAGTTCAGCGGCTACGCGCCCCGGCGCCTCTTCGAGTACTGGGGCCACGAAGCGTCGCTGCTGCCGGTGGAGCTCTGGCCGCTGATGCAGTGGCGGATGGCTCGCGCCCACGATGACGCCTGGGGTGGCATGCGCCGCATCGCCACGGACCGCCCGGAGCTCGTCGCGGCCGTCCTCGCCGACATCGCCGACCGCGGCCCGCTGCGCGTCGCCGACCTCGCCCACCACGACGAGCCGCGCGGTCCAAAAGGGCCATGGTGGGACTGGTCGGACGTCAAGCGCGCCGTCGAGTACCTCTTCTGGAGCGGCGAGATCACCAGCGCGCGCCGCGTGCGGTTCGAGCGCCGCTACGACATCCCCGAGCGCGTCATCCCCGCGGCGATCCGGTCGGTCCCCACGCCGCCGGCCGAAGACGCCCAGCGCGAACTCGTCCGGATCGCGGCGCGCGCGATGGGCGTCGCCACGGAGCCCGATCTTCGCGACTACTTCCGCCTGCCGAGTGCCGAATCGAAGGCGCGCGTGGCGGAGCTGGTCGAGGCGGGCGAGCTGCAGCCGGTCGCCGTCGAGGGGTGGACCGCGCCGGCCTACCTCGCGCCTGGCGCGCGGATCCCGCGTTCGGTCGACGCCCGGGCGATCGTCGGCCCGTTCGACTCGCTGATCTGGGAGCGCCCGCGGGTCGAGCGGCTCTTCGGGTTCCGCTACCGCATCGAGATCTACGTGCCCAAGCCCAAGCGGGTCTACGGCTACTACGTGCTGCCGTTCCTGCTCGGCGACCAGCTCGTCGCCCGCGTCGACCTCAAAGCCGACCGCGCCGCGGGCGTCCTGCTCGTCCAAGCGGCCCACGCCGAGCCGGGCGCCCCACCCGAGACGGCCGAAGCATTGCTCGCGGAACTCCGCTCGCTTGCGGCATGGCAGGGCCTCAGCGACGTGTCGATCGTCGGCCCGGGCGACCTCGCCCCGGCACTCGCAGCGCTCAGCTGAGCGGCCGGCGCACGTCGAGGACGTCGCTCAGCGACAGCAGGTGAGCGGACAAGTGCGTCCGCGCCGGGAGGGGTCTGCGACGCTACTTGGGTGGTCCTCCCTGGTTCTGTGCCACTGATGCCTGCCCGCGTGCGCCTGTCCCGTGCTGCCGCTGTCGCCGCCGCCTGCGCGGCTGCCGCGACAGCCTGCCCGTCGCCCGCCGAGGCGAAGACGAAGGCTCCCGCGCTCACCGAGCTGCGCTGCGTCCCCAAGACCAAGGCCGCGTGCAAGACGAGCCCGCACGTGGCGGTTGGCGCGCAGGTGCAGTTCCGCGGGCAGCGGCTGAAGCGCGGGATGCGCGTGTCGTTCCGCTGGTCGAAGGGGGCGCTGGCGACGAAGCTGTCGCTCACGAAGGTCGGCTGGGTCGCGCGCGTCCCCGCGGGCACGGCGACGGGGACGATCGGCGTGACGGTCTCCGACAGCGCGGGGCGGCGCTCAAACCGCAAGACCGTCACCGTGGTCGCGGAGGCGCCGCAGGTGAAGCCCGCAGCGCGGCCGACCGAGCCGCTGCCGTCGGCGTTCGCCGGCAACGGCATGTGGATCTGGTACCTGAAGTCCAGCGACGACGGCGACCTCGACGCGATCGCGGCCCGCGCCCAGGCGGCTGGCGTCTCGACGGTCTTCGTGAAGAGCGCCGACGCCACGACGGCGTGGACGCAGTTCAACGCCGACCTCGTCACGCAGCTCCACGCGCGCGGGCTGAAGGTCTGCGCGTGGCAGTTCGTCTACGGCGACAAGCCCGCAGGGGAGGCCGCCGCGGCTGCGGCGTCGATCGCGGCCGGCGCCGACTGCTTCGTCATCGACGCCGAGACGCACTACGAAGGCCGCTACGCCGCTGCCCAGACCTACATGACCGCGCTCCGTGCTGCCGCTGGGCCGGCGTATCCGATCGGTCTCACGTCGTTCCCGTACGTCGACTACCACCCGAAACTGCCGTTCTCGGTGTTCCTGGGGCCGGGCGGTGCCCAGGCGAACCTGCCGCAGGTGTATTGGGCCGATATCGGCGCCTCTGTTGATGCGGTGAGCGCCAAGACGGTCGCGAACAACCGCATCTACGAGGTGCCGATCGCTCCACTCGGGCAGACGTACGGCGACGTGAGCGCCGCCGACATCCGCCGCTTCCGCGCGATCTGGGCGGGCTACGGCTCGCCCGGGCTGTCGTGGTGGAGCTGGCAGGCGACGCCGCAGAAGCTCTGGCCCGTGCTGAACGAGCCGGCGCCGGCGACCGTCGTGCCCGCCGATCCGGGCTGGCCCGCGCTCGAGGAGAAGTCCAGTGGCGACCAGGTGATCTGGCTGCAGATGCACCTGGCGGCGTTCGATCCGACACAGCAGATCGATGGCAAGTTCGCGGCCGGGACGACGGCGACGCTGAAGGCGTTCCAGGCGGCGAAGGGCCTGCCCGCGACCGGCGAGACCGACGCGCTCACCTGGCAGCGGCTGCTTGAGCTGACGCCCGTCGCCGGGCAGTGGAACTGATCGGCTCCTGGCGCCCGACGATCACCGCCGCGACAGTGGCGTTGGCGCGTTCCCCGGTGCAGGTTTGCAGCGCCCCGCTGCAATCCTGCCGGCGTAGGCGGGGGCGTCGCCGCTAACTGACTGGCGGTCAGTTAGCTGGTACGCTGCCGCGCATGACGACCCCAGCCGTCTCGCCGGACCCGAACCGCCTCGGCGGCCTGGGCTGGACGCGCCGCACCGGCGGCGCGCTGACGCGCAAGCAACGAGCCCGGCTGCTCGGCGAGATCGTGAAGGGTCAGACGGCTTACGTCGGCACCAGGATCCGGCTTGCCACTGGCCGCGTGCCGGAGGCGGCGCGGGCATTGTCGATCGACGACGTCACGCCGCCCGACAGCCGTCTGGCGCGCGAGGCGGAGGAAGCCGCCCGCGAGCAGACGCCGGGCGTGATCGGGCACAGCTACCGCTCGTGGGTCTTCGGCGCGGCCCTCGCCGGCCTCGACGGCCAGGCGCTCGACCGCGAGCAGTTCTACGTCGCCTCGCTCCTGCACGACTACGGCTTGATGGCCGCGGTGGCGGGGGAGGACTTCACGATCCGCAGCGCCGCTCGCGCGGCGCGCTGCGGCGAGTCGTGCGGCACGCCTGCGCCCGTGGTTGACGCGATCGGCGACGCGATCACCGTGCATTCGCTGCCCGGCGCGCAGCTCGAGCGCGACGGCGCGCTCGGGTTCTACCTGCAGGCCGGGGCGCTCGTCGACCTTGTCGGGATCCGCGCCGACGAGCTGCCGAAAGCCTTTCGCGACGCGGCGATTGCGCGGTACGACCGCGGCGGCGTCACCCAAGAGATCACCCGCCTCATCGCCGCCGAGGCGAAGGCCAACCCGGCGGGCCGCTTCCACCTGCTGCACCGCTGTGGCTTCAGCGCGCTGATCCGCATCGCACCGCTGACGCCGCGCTAGCACCGGCGCGGCGCGCTAGACCGAGCGCAGCCGCTCCGCGCTAGGCCGCGAGGTACGCGGCGCGCGTCTCCTTCGGGAGCTTCTCGATCGCCATCCGCAGCATCACCCGCGGCATCGCCGGCGCGTGCTCGTCGAGGAACGTGCGAAGCGCCTCTGGGCTCGAGTCGCCGGCGTAACGCAGCATCCAGCCGGCGCCCTTCTGGACGAACACCTCGTCGTCGCGGAGCAGGAACTCCGAGATGGCGAACGCGTCGCCGGTATCGCCGCGCTTGATGAGCGCCGCGGTCGACACGATCGCCGTCCGCCGCTCGGGCCAGAACTCCGAGTCCGCAAGCTCGTAGAGCGGGTCGCGCGGCCGGTCTCGCAGCCAGGAGCCGACGACCTGCGCCGCGACGAGGTCGACGAGGTCCCACGTGTCGATGCGGTCGTGGCGGCGGCGCAGCAGCGCGTAAAGCTCCCCATGCCGCTCGGGCTCGACCTTCTTGTGGGTCGCCGCTTTGCCCATCACGGAGCAGGCCCCCGCGCGCACTTCGTGCACCTCGTCCTCAAGCAGCCGCTCGATCTCAGCGACCGGCATCTCAAGCGCCGATTTGGCGAGCGCGAACACGTCGCCCATACGCACCCCGACGAACGAATCGTCGCCGGGGAAGAAGCGCTGGTACTTGACGCGCTGCTCCTCGGTCGCGAGCGCGAGCAGCTCGCTGCGGAACTCGGGAGCGGTCAGCGGCGGCACGTGGCGGTGGCTCGTCGCAGCGGCATCGGCCCTGATTGTCGCGCGCCTCGGGGACAGACCTCCCCCCAGATGTGCGGGGGGAGCGAGCCATCCCCCAAATCGACGCCGAATAGTGCTGTTGAGCAGGCAAAACAAGCCGCCCCTGGCCTCCCTCGTCGAGTCGCCTGGGGACCCCCTAAGCGCCCTTAGGGGGAGAGTCTGGGGTCGCGGTCTGGGGAACCGCCCAATGGCACGTAGGCGCTCGCCGCGCAGGATGGCCGACGTGTTGTTGATCCCTGCCCCGACCCGCCCTGTGCTGGCGGCGCTCCTGCTGCCGCTCACGCTGCTCGCCGCCCCGGCCGCCGACGCCGCGACCCGTGAGCTCCTCACCGTCCCGATCAGCGGGACGGTGATCTCCGGCCCTGCCACGCTGCCTGCCCAGCAGGCGGTCAGCAGCGACGGGTCCCGAGTGATCTTCAGCTCCTCGGCGCTCAACCTCGACGCCGCTGACGCGGGCAAGGTCGCCGACGTGTTCGTCCGCGACCGCGGCGCCGCCGAGACGATCCGCGTCACGGCGACGGCCGCCGGCAACGAGCCGAACGGCGCGAGCGGCGCCCCGGCCCTGAGCGGCGACGGCCGCTACGCGGTCTTCCTCACCAAAGCCACCAACCTCGGCGTGGCCACCGGCAGCGCCCTGGCGTTCGACCTCGTCCGCCGCGATCTCGCCAAGGGCCCCGGCGGCGCGGGCGCCTTCGAGCTGGTCGCGCTCGACGTGGCCACGTCACTCGGCGCGACCGCGCCGTCGATCAGCGCCGACGGCGACCGCATCGCCTACGCGACCACCGAGCGCGACGCGGCGACCGACACCGACAGCGCCGACGACGTCTTCGTCCGCGCGATGGCCGCCGGGACCACGGAGCAGGCGTCCGTCGGCTCGGCCGAGCCCGCCACGTGGCCGTCGCTCAGCGCCGATGGCTCGCGGGTCGCCTTCCGCACCGAGTCCCAGCTCGACCCGGCCGACCACGACAGCCAGCCCGATGCGTACGTCCGCGACCTCGGCACCAACACGACGCTCTTCGGCAGCAAGGGGCAAGGCGCCACGCACGAGCTCGGCACGCAGCTCTCGCTCGACGGGACCGGCCGCCACCTCGCCTTCTCCACGACGGCGCCACTCGCCGCCGAGGACACGAACGCCGCTGCCGACGTCTACCTCCGCGATCTCGCGACCGGCGAGGCGGCCCGCGTCAGCGTCGGCGCAGGCAACCGTCAGACCGCGGGCCTCGCCGACCGCCCAGTCGTCAGCGGCGATGCGAGCGTGGTCGCGTTCCAGTCCGCCGCCGACGACCTCGTCCCTGAGCGCGGCCCGGCTGCGCTGCGCAACCGCACGACGGCCCGGACGACCGCGCCCGAAGAGTCCGATGGCGCCCCGTCGGTCTCCGGTGACGGCCAGGTGCTCGTCTACCCGCGCTCGATCGACGGCGCGTCGGCCTCCTCCGGCTACTTCAACCTGTACGCCGACGACCTGGAGCCCAGCAGCGACTCGACTCCACCGACGCTCGTCGTCCCGGGCGACCTGAACCTCTCGGCGACGTTCGCCGGCGGCCGCTACGTGCGCTTCGCCGACAAGGTCACTGACGTCGGAAGCGGCCCCGCCGGCTCGATCTGCACGCCGGCCTCGGGCTCGCGCTTCAAGGTCGGCACGACGACGGTCAGCTGCCTCGCCGCCGACCGCGCCGGCAACGAGACGGCGAAGTCCTTCACCGTCACGGTCGTCGACCGCCAGGCACCGCGTCTCACCGTCCCCGACACCGTCGACCTGACCACCGCGGCCGGCAAGGACACGCCGCTCGACACGCTCGTGCGCGCGGTCGACAACGTCGAGGGCACGAAGCTCACCCCGACCTGCACGCCGCCCGCCGGCACGTTTGTCGGCGCTGGCACCACGACGGTGAACTGCCAGGTCACCGACGCCGCGGGCAACAGCGGTGAGGGCTGCTTCACGGTGAAGGTCACTGGCGCGGCGAGCGTCCCGGCCGCGACGGCGTCGTCGGTCGTCACGAACGAGCACGCGACCGGCGTGGCTGTGCAGCTCACGCTCGCCGAGGCGCCGAAGACCGACCTGACCGTCCCGGTCACGGTCACCGACGGCACCGCGATCCTCGGCGAGGACTACTCCGTCCCGGACGACAAGGTGGTCGTGAAGGCGGGCGCGCGCTACGCGAGCGTGTTCCTCAAGCTCCAGGACGACCTGCGGCCCGAGGACCCGGAGACGTTCACGGTGCAGTTCGACGGCGCGGGCGCCCGCCCGGCCGCAGTCGGCACCGTGACGGTGAAGGACGACGACGGCCCGCGCGAGGACCGCCGCCGCCAGGACGTCGGCCCGATGGTCTGGGTCGACGACCGCGGCCACCGCCTGATGGCGCTCGACGGCGACTCGACCGACCCGCGCGTCGTGGCGTACCACCGCGACAGCATCATCGTGGACCCGCAGGTCTCGCCCGATGGCACCGAGCTGCTGTACACGGCCGACCGCCAGGTCTACCGCCGCCCGCTCGATGGCGGCAAAGCCGAGCCCGTCGACCGCGCGTACGACATGGGCGCCGACCACCCGACGTGGCGCCCGGACGGCGAGGCGTTCGTGTACCTCGCCCACGAGGGTCCGGCGACCTGGCTGCACTACGAGACGCTCGACGGCGGCCGCGAGGACTTCTCCTACGGCGTGCCGAACGCCACTGGCGACCCGGTCTCGTGGGACCCGGCCGGCGAGCGCCTGCTGTTCATCGAGAGCAACGCCCGCCGCGACGGCGAGTGGCAGCTCGGCGACCTCGCGATCCTCGATGCGGAGACCGGCAAGGTCGTGCGCCGCTGGGTGACGCCCGAACTCGACCGCAACGCCGAGTGGTCGCCGGACGGCAAGTCGATCGTGTTCCTGCGCTCCAAGCGCACGGGCACCTTCAACACCTTCGAGGGCGAGACGGTCTCGGTGCTCGACATCGCGACCGGCAAGATCACCGATCTCACGCCGCCCGCCGATCTCGCGTCGAAGAGCTCGTACGGCCCGCCGACGTGGTCGGCCGATGGCAAGACGATCGCCTTCGTCGACCGCGACGAGCGCCGCGGCACGGGCGACCCGTACCGCATCGCGACCGTGGCGGCGGCCGGCGGCCCGGTGTCGACCCGCATCGACTTCGCCGATCCCGCCGAGCAGTACTTGAACCCCGACCAGGGCTACCTCGACTGGGCCGGTCTCGCCGCGGGCGGCCCGACCGACGAGGGGCGCATCGTGTTCGCGCGCCGCACCGCCGATGGCTCCGGCTCGCGCTTGCTGAGCGTGAAGGCCGACGGCGACGACGAGCGCGTCGTCGCGCAGCTCGGCGCGGTGAGCGCCGCGCCCGCCGTCGCGGCCGACGGCACCTGGCTCACGTGGGCGTCGACCCGCGACCGCGCCACCGGAGAGATCTACGTCTCGACGCCGGGCGGCCGCGCGATCCAGCGCATCACGACCAACACCGAGACCGACAGCGAACCTGCGATCTCGGCCGACGGCCAGCTCATCGCCTACGTGCGCGGCACGGGCAAGGCTCGCGAGATCTGGGTCTACGACCGGCTCGAGGGCCAGGAGGAGCGCCTCGTGGCGGCCGGCGCGGACGGCGTGGGGGAGCCCGCGTTCGTGAACGGCGCCGACGCGATCGCCTACGTGAAGTCCGGCGACGTGCCTGAGATCCGCCAGATCAACCTCACAGGCAGCGGCGACCGCCGCCTGACCGACGGCACCGCGCCGGCGTTCGACCGCCGCGGCACCCGGCTCGCGTTCCAGCGGCAGGTCGGGACTGATCCGGCGCAGGTCTACGTGGCGCAGGCCGACGGCTCCGAAGCGGAGAAGCTGACCGAGGAACCCGGGGGTGCGGCGCACCCGGCGTGGGGCCCAGACAACCGGTCCGTCGCCTACGCCTCGCGCCTCGGCATCGCGGTCACGACGACCGACGGCGGCCAGGCGTTCCTGCTGACCACCGAAGGGGCCGACGGCGAGCCGACCTGGGCCCGCGTCGCCGCGCTGCCGAAGCTGCGCATCGACGACGCAGCAATCACCGAAGGCACCGGCGGCGTTTCGCCGGTCGGCCTGACGCTCACGATCGACCGCCCGGTCGACGACCCCGTCACCGCGTCGCTGACCACCGCTGATGGCTCCGCGAAGGCGCCGCGCGACTACACGGCCAAGGGGCCGGTCACCGTCACGATCCCGGCGGGCGACGTCACCGCGACCGAAGCCGTCGACGTGCAGGCCGACTCGATGGACGAGCCAGAGGAGTCGTTCACCGTCAGCCTCTCCGCCGCAAGCGGGGCGGCGATCGACGACGGCGAAGCGACCGTCTCGATCCGCGACGACGACGACCCGCCGACACTGAGCGTGGCGGATGTGCGCATGCCTGAGGGCGACCTCGGCGACACCGACGCCGTCTTCACGCTGAAGCTCAGCGCCGAGTCCGGCTGGACCGTGACCGCCACGGCCACGACCGCCCACGGCACCACGGACGACGACGACCTCCGCGCGCGCACCACGCCGGTGACATGGGAGCCGGGCGCGCTCGAGCAGACCGTCCGCGTCCCCGTGATCGGCGACACCCAGAACGAACCGGACGAGACGTTCACGCTCGGGATCACCGCCCAGTCGCATGTGACCGGCCCGCCGGCGCCTGCCACCGCCACGCTCGTCAACGACGACGTGGTCGGCAAGCTGCCGGACACCGGCATCACGCACGGCCCGGGCCAGCTGATCACGACGCCGGCGCCGATGTTCGAGTTCATCGGCTCCGTGCCGCGCGGCCTCTTCGAGTGCCGGGTCGACGCCCTGCCGTGGACGCCGTGCACGACGCCGCACCGCATCCGCGCGGTCGCCGACGGCGCCCACACGTTCCAGGTCCGCGCGCTCGACGGCGCCCTGATCGACCCGACCCCGGCCGAGTACGGCTTCACGGTCGACACGGTCGCGCCGAGCACGACCATCACGAAGGGCCCGGCGCGCATCAGCAACGTCAAAGCGCCGGCGATCGCGCTGGCGACCGACGACAAGACCGCTGGATTCCAGTGCCGCCTCGACGACGCCGCGTGGGGCCCCTGCGCCGCGCAGTCCACGCTGCCGGTGCTGGCTGACGGCGACCACGCCTTCGCGGCGCGCGCCGTCGACCCGGCGGGCAACGTCGACCCGACCCCCGCAGCGATCGCCTTCCGCGTCGACTCGCGGGCGCCGCAGACGTCTTGGGCCGACAAGAGCGTCCCGCAGGGCGACACCACCCCGACGAGCACGTCGGCGTCGGTCGGCCTCTCGGCAGGCGCGCAGCCCAAGCTGGCCATGGACAGCAGCGGCGTGGTCGCCGTCCCGGTGACCTGCGCGTCGGCCTCGACGACCTCGTGCTCCGGCCAGGTCGTGGTCGAGGAGCTGCCCGGCGGCAAGAAGACCGCCAACACGGCGACCCCGGCGGCGGCCGGCCCGGCTGTCCTGGCGAAGGCGAGCTACTCGGTCGCGCCCGGCGTGACGGAGCCCGTCGCGATCCGCCTCGGCGATGCGGCACGGTTCAAGGTCGAGCGCAAGGGACGCGTGAACGCGCGGGTCCTCGTGAGCTCGACCAGCGGCACCGCGGCGCCGGTCCCGTTGATCCTGCTGCCCGATGCCGGCGCCCCGCGCCTGCTCGACGCTGGCACGACCCAGCGCCCCGGCGGTGGAGACCGCCGCGGCCTGACGATCCGCATCGCTTGCCCGAAGCCGCTGCCGGTCGCGAAGAACGCGAGCAAGGCGGCGAAGCGCGCCGCGCAGACGGCAGCCAAGGCCGCGTGCACTGGCACCGCAGAGGTCCGCGTCGACGGCACGACCTCTGTGAGCCGGGCGAAGTTCCGCGGCACGCCAGGCCGGACGGTCCGGCTGAAGCTGCGGCTCACGAACCCCGCGGCGGCCCGGGTCGCCGCGACCAAGACCACCGCAGCATCACTGCGCCTGACCTGGGGCACCGCGCCCGCAACCGCCGCCAAGACGGTTGACCTCACCCTGACCCGAGGAGCCTCGCGATGAGCCGCCTTCGCTTCCCCGTCCGCCGCGGCCACCAGCCGGCGG
>JAEYAL010000021.1 GCA_023404805.1 Actinomycetes bacterium
CCGACGACGCCGGCTCCGACGACGCCGGCTCCGACGACGCCGGCTCCGACGACGCCGGCTCCGACGACGCCTTCCACGCCCTCCGAACCTGCGCCGACCACGCCGTCGACGCCCGGCACACCCATGGCGCCGTCCACGCCCAACGCACCCGCAGCGCCGACCGCGCCTGCGGCCCCGACGCCGGCCCGCGCGCCGGTCGTCTCAGTCGCGAAGGATCCGACCGTCGCGTCGAAGGAGACCGCGCAGTCCGCCGCGGGCACGACCGACACCAACCTGCAGCTGGCGATCGTGCCGTCGCTGCGCTCGTTCAAGGCGCTCAGCGCGAAGCGGTTCAAGGCCGCGTCGCGCGGCGACGGCCTGCTCACGCGTGGCGACGGCCTCCCGCTGGCCGCCACCGGCAACCTGCCGGGCACGCTGCGGGTCGTCGTGACGAGCACGCCCAAGGGCGGCAAGGCGAAGAACCTGAAGCCCGCGCTGTCGCTCCCGCTGGACGAGGGCACGACGAAGTTCGTGTTCACCGGCCGCCTGGCTGGCAAGCCGCTTCCGGCGGGGCTCTACAAGCTCAAGGCCGTCTTCGTCGACGAGCTGGGCCGCGCGAGCAACCGCCGCGAGCTCAGCATCGCCATCAAGCGCTGAGCGCGCCGCTCGCCGGATCAGCCATCTCGCCGCGCGGCGCCGTCAGGTACGCGGCCAGCAGGACGACGGCCTCGTCGACATAGCGCTGCGGCTCGACGCCGGGCTGCGGGTGGATCACCAGGCGGTGCGTCGTAGATTCGAGGGTCTGGACCACAAACGCCGCCGCGATGCTCAGGTCCGGTGCCGTGACGGTGGGGAGCGTGCCAAGCCAGGCAGCGATCGCGCTGGTCGACGCCTGCTCGAGCGTTTCGAGGCGGTCGAGGATCGCGCGCGGCCGCGGCGACTCCTCGAACAGCACGCGGTGCAGTCCCGGGCGGTCGGCATGGAGGGCGACGAACGCGTCGGCCAGGATCCGCAAGCCGCGCCGGAGCTCGGGCGGAGCACTGGCGAACTCGCTGATCAGCGGCGCCGCTGCCGCCGTCGCGTCGTCGAGGTGCTGCTCTACGAGCGCGACGAGGACCGCGTCCTTGTTCGGGAAGTACTGGTAGAGCGAGCCGATCGACACGCCGGCGCGCTCGGCGATGCGGTTCGTCGTGCCGGCTGCGTAGCCGTGGCGCTCGAAAACCTGAGCAGCCGCTTCGAGGACCGCGTCGACCGTGAGCCGGGAACGGGCCTGGACCGGTGCGCGGCGGGGCTTGGTGCGGGCCGCCGGGCTCACCGGGCGGCGCCGTGGAATGCGAGTAGCGCGAACATGAGCTTTTCCTCATGTTATCTCGCATGCGATCCGTTTCCGTCTCCACTGAACTTGCGATGCCGGCCGAGCGCGCCTGCGAGCTCGCGCAGCGCAGCGCGGTGTTCCGGCACGTCGTCTGGCCGCTGTTCATCGTCCGCGACCGCGACGTGCCCGAGTTGATCGAGGAGGGAAATCCGTTCTCCGTGCGCCTCTACTACTTCGCGGGCCTGCTCCCGGGCCACCGCCACGAGATCACGGTCGTCGAGCGCGGCCCGACGCTGCTGCGCACCACGGAGCGCGGCGGCATCATCCGCGCCTGGAACCACACCCTGACGTTCGAGCCGCTCGGGCCCGGCCGCTGCCGCTACACGGACGCGATCGACATCGACGCCGGCGCGCTCACCTGGCTGCCCGTCGCCTTCGCGGAGCTCATGTACCGCTGGCGGCAGCGGCGCTGGCGCCATCTGGCGGCGCTGGCGGCGTAGAGGCGCTACCAGCAGCGCGTGCCCGACGCGCCCTTGAACGGGCCGACGAGCTCGGACGTGATCCAGCCGCCGTAGAAGTCACCGGGCTGCGCGCGCACGAGCTCGTCGCCGAGCCAGGCTTCGTCGACGCGGCCGGGGTAGATCGCGACGTGGCCGGCGAGCTCTGCGAAGTGGCCTGCCGGGCGCGGATACGACCATCCAGCACGCTCGATGCGGTGCTCTCCGACCAGGAGGTCGTGGTAGCGGGCCACACCCTTGAACTCGCAGAGCGACGAGCCCTCGGTGTCGCGCAACACGCCCGGCTGGAACGCGCGAGCCGGGAGGTAGATCGTCGGCGGGTGGCTGGTCTCAAGGATGCGCAGGGCCCGAGTCGTCTCGGCGATGAGCTGGCCGTCGACCACGATGCGCACGCGCCTCGGCTCGCGTTCAAGGCGCGGCGGTCGTGGGTACTCCCACACGGATTCGTGGGACCGCTCGGTCATGCTCTCCTCAGTTCACTACGGAGCTTGAGCACCTTGGTGCCGTCTTCCTGCTCGATCTCGACGGCGGGATCGTCGTCGGAGCCGTTGCGGGAGATCGACTTGCCCTTGATCGTCCGCTCGACGGAGCGCGTGTGGAGAGCGACGACCTTGCCGGCAGCCTCATTCGCACCCCAGGTCCAGGTGACTTCTGTGCCCTTGCGGATGACGTCGCTCATGTGGTGAGCTACGCAGGGTGTGCCGGTCGGCTGCGGTGATCGAGGCGGGCGGGCGCGGGCGCCACCCGTGCAAGGCCGGGCAGTCGGCCGTCGGCCGTCCGAGGCGCAGCCGCACGCGGGCTTTCGGCTGCAGGTGACCGGATGGCGACTCGGTCCCCGCGTGTGCGACGTAGGCTCGGCGTGTGACTGCCACTGCGCTTGGCCCCCGGTTCCACGACGCGCTGGTCTACGCGTCGGAGCACTTCGCGGGGCGTCGGCGGGGCAACACGCGCGTGCCTGCCATCGCCCACGCGATGGCAGTGTCGGCGCTGGTGATGGATCTCGCGGCCTGCGAGGACGAGGCCATCGCGGCGCTGCTGCATGACGTCGTCGAGGACCGCGGCGGCCATGAGGCTTTGCTGGTGATCCGCGAGCGCTGGGGCAGCGTGGTGGCGGGGCTGGTCGAGGAATGCACCGATGAGATCGAGCCGTCCGGTCGGCCGTGGATCGAGCTCAAGCGCGAAGCGCTGGACCGGATGCAGACGGAGTCGGCGGCGGCGCTGCGGATCGCGCTGGCCGACAAGGCCGACAACGCCGCGACGCTCGTGCGCGCGTACGACCTCGAGGGCCCGGCGCTGCTGGAGCGGCACGCCGCAGGGAGCCGCGAGACGCTGCTGTGGTTCTACGACGAGATGACGGAAGGCTTCCAGCGGCGGCTCGGCGACCTCGGTCCACAGGCGGCGCCGCTGCTCGGGCAGCTCGTCGCGTCGGTTGAGCGGCTACGCGACCGGAGCGCCGCGGCGCCCTAACCACTAGGTTCGTGGCCATGACCCGGATTGCGGACATCTCCATCGGCGAGTCGACCTTCGAGGCGCCCTTCCTGAAGATCATGGAGGACTCCAAGCTCGAGCGCGAGGAGTTCGAGGGTCTGGACTACTTCACGTGGGTGCCGTTCTTCGTCATCGCAGGCGCCACCGTCGCTCCGAAGATCCGCGTCCACGGCGACCACACCCACTTCGAGGGTGCGACCATCGACGTCCCGGAGGACCAGCTCGTCTTCTTCTACGAGGCCCTGCCGCACCTCCTCGCGCAGGTCATCGACGCGCATAACGAGGCGCACGGGGCTCACGAGGGCTAACCGCCCGACCAAGTCACGGCAACCGGGGAGTCGTTCGCGTCGGAGCGCGAGAGGAAGGGGCTAGCTCGCTCGCGCTGCGACGAGCTTGGCGAGCGCGAGCGGTTCGATCGCCGTGATGTCGTGGCCGAGCGGGAAATCGCCGGCGACTGGCGCGACGATGAACGACCGCTCCGGAGTCAAGTCTTCGATGGCGGAGTGGAAGCCGCGCCCCGCTTTGGGTGAGGTGCTGCGCTTGACCTCGATCGCCCAGCGTTTGCCGTCCGGCCAGGTGAGGACCAGGTCGATCTCTGCGCCGCCCGCCGTGCGGTAGTAGCCGAGCTCGACGTCGGAGCCCGCCGCCTGGGCGACCTGTTCGACGACGTGTCCCTCCCACGAACCGCCGGCGACCGGATGGCCGAGAACATCGGTGGTCGTGGCCAGGCCAAGGAGGGCGTGCACGAGCCCGCTGTCACGCACATAGACCTTCGGCGATTTGACGAGGCGCTTGCCGACGTTCGACGCCACTGGTGACAGGCGCCGGACGAGCAGAAGGTCGACGAGGAGGTCGAGGTAGCGCGCGACGGTCACGCCTGTCACGCCCAGCGAGCCCGCAAGCCCTGCGGCGTTGAGTTGGCCGCCCTGCTGGTGGGCGAGCATGGTCCAAAACCGCCGAAGGGTTTCGGCGGGGATGCGTGGCCCCAGCTGAGGGATGTCTCGCTCAAGGTAGGTCGCGATGAAGGCCTGACGCCACCGCAGGCTGGCTGCGTCGGATGCCGCGAGCAGGCTGTCTGGAAAACCGCCCCGAAGCCACAGCTGCTCGCTGTTCGCGGCGCCGATCTCGAGCACGTTCAGCGGGCCAAGCTCGGTCGTCGCGAGTCGTCCCGCCAGCGATTCGCTGGCATCTGCGATGAGGTCGAGCGACGCAGATCCGAGAAGTAGGAAGTGCCCGACGCGCTGGGCGGTCCGCCGGCGCCGGTCGATCACGCCGCGCAGAACAGGGAAGAGCTGCGGTGCGCGCTGAACTTCGTCGAGCACGATCAGGCGCTCACGCTCCGCGTCGAAGTACAGCTCGGGCTCGGCGAGCCGGGCCAAGTCGGACGGCGTTTCGAGGTCGAGGTACGCGCCGCCGAGTTCCTCCGCGAGTTCGAGGGCGAGCGTCGTTTTGCCGGACTGCCGGGGCCCGGTCAGCGCCACCGCCGGAAACTCGGCAAGGAGCTGGCGGAGTTCCGAGGCTGCACGGCGCTGAAACATCTTTGCAGATCTTACACGCAATATTAGATTTGCAAGGATAATACTAGGTCTAGGGGTCGGTTGAGTACGACTAGCCCGTCCCGTCGTCAGGCGATAGCGCAGGGCGAACTCGCTCCGAAGCCGTTAGGGATGCGAGCCAGCTGCAACGCGGCCGGGCCGACCCGTCCGCCGGCTCGGCCCGTACATTTGTTCGCATGGCAACGGCAGTGCGCACCCTCTCAGGCGGCGACCAGCGCGTGGGTGCGGCGAAGCAGGGCGACGGGGCCCGCCGACTGACGTCGATCGAGATCTGCGCCGGGGCCGGGGGGCAGGCGCTGGGCCTTGAACAGGCCGGGTTCGATCATCTTGCTGCGGTGGAGCACGACCCGTGGGCAGCCGAGACACTGCGCCTGAACCGGCCCGAGTGGGACGTGTTCGGCCCGCATCCGCGGTTGCGCGGCGGCAACGCGGCGGTGCATGGCGAGACGGGCGACGTCCGCGCGTTTGAGGCGCTGCCGTGGCGCGGCGAGGTCGACCTGCTGGCGGGCGGCGTGCCGTGCCCGCCGTTCTCCCACGCGGGGCTCCAGCTCGGCGCCGACGACGAGCGTGACCTCTTCCCGGAGGCGATCCGGCTGGTCAGAGAATGCAAGCCGCGCGCGGTGATGCTCGAGAACGTCCGTGGCTTGCTCGACCCCAAGTTCGACGGCTACCGCGGCGAGATCCTCGGCGCGCTGGCGGCGCTCGGCTACGAAGGCCAGTGGGACCTCGTCCACGCCTCGGACTTCGGTGTCCCGCAGCTGAGGCCGCGGGCGATCCTCGTGGCGTTCCGCAGCGACGTCGTTCGCGAGTTCGTCTGGCCGACGGGCGACGGGACGCCGCCGCCGACCGTCGGCGAGCGCCTGCACGACCTGATGGCCGCCGGCGGCTGGGAAGGCGCCGCGGCTTGGGCGGCAGCTGCCGACCGCATCGCGCCGACGCTCGTCGGTGGTTCCAAGAAGCATGGCGGCGCTGACCTCGGCCCGACCCGCGCGCGGAAGGCCTGGGCGGCGCTCGGCGTCGAGGGCAAGTCGCTGAGCAATGAAGCGCCGCGTCCCGGCTTCGACGAGATGCCGCGGCTGACGGTCCGCATGGCCGCGCGGATCCAGGGGTTCCCCGACGAGTGGAGCTTCGCGGGCGGCAAGACTGCGCAGTACCGCCAGATCGGCAACGCGTTCCCGCCGCCGGTCGCCCGGGCGTTCGGCGAGGCGATCAAGGCCGTGCTCGCGCCAGCCACCGTCCGCGCGAACTAGCTGCACGGCCAGGGCGGCACGTCCGCGGCGGAGAGTTGGAACGGTCTGTCGCAGAGCCGTTGCATTTGTTCCGTCAGGCTCGGGCGATGGCGCGTAGACACGAGGAAGGCATCATGATGCTTCTCGACCAGGCATCGCGGTGCTAGCGTGAATTTCATGCGCACGACGCTCACGCTTGATCCCGACGTAGTCGCACGCTTGGCGGAACTGCAGCGGGACCGTGGGTGGTCGTTTAAAGAAGCGGTGAACCAGACGCTGCGGCGGGGGTTCGCGGCAGGTTCCGGGGCCGTCGCTGAGTATCGGATGCCGGTAAAGAACCTCGGCGTTCAGGAAGGCGTCGACATTGATCGCGCCCGCGATCTGCTGAGCACGCTCGACGACGAACGCGACGCCGGATCGTGATCGTCCCCGACGTCAATGTGTTGATCTACGCGGCAGACGGTTCTTCTCCCCATCATGCAACGGCACGCGAGTGGTGGGAGGGGAGCCTCAACAGCGGCACGCCGGTCGGGTTGCCATGGGTCGTCGCGACGGGCTTTCTGCGCATTGTCACCAACGAGAGCGCGGTCACGGCTCCGTACGACGTTCTCGAGGCGCTCGACATCGTCGACGGCTGGTTCGCGATGCCGAACGTCGTCGCGATCGCACCAGGCCGACGCCACGCGCGTTTGCTGCGCGACTTCTTGGCGCAGCTCGGTCGAGGCGGCAACGCCGCGCCTGACGCACATATCGCCGCGCTTGCGACCGAGCACGACGGCGTCTTGCATTCCTCTGACCGCGGGTTCGCACGGTACGAGGGACTGCGCTGGGTCGATCCGCTCACGCTCTGAGCCGCAGTCTCGGCGCCGTGCCCGGCAAACGCCGGTGCCGCGGTGCCACAATCGTGCGGTGGCCGTCGAAGACGAACCGCTGGAGGCGCTCCGCGCGCGGCTGCGCAATCCGCCGCCGGCCTCAGACGCGGGTACTCGGACGTCGATGGTGGGCAACCGGCGGGTCAACTCGGTACCCGAGCGGCGCCTGCGCTCGGCACTCCACGCTGCCGGGCTGAGGTACCGCGTCGACCTCCCGATCCGCGTCCCAGGCCGCCGCCCGATCCGGCCCGATGTGGTGTTCACGCGGCGCCGGGTCGCCGTCTTCGTCGACGGCTGCTTCTGGCACGGCTGCCCAGAGCATGGCCGTGCTCCCAAACGCAACGACGACTACTGGGGCGCGAAGCTCGAGACCAACCGGCGCCGGGATCGTGAGCAGACCGCCGCGCTCGAGGCCGACGGCTGGACGGTCGTGCGGCTTTGGGAGCACGAGCCGCTTGACACTTCACTGGCGGCGATCGAAGCAGCGTTCGCGGCGGCCGCAGCTCGCTAGCGCCTGCGCGACCGAAGTCGCCACCGCGAATTGATCGCCGTCGCTGGCTCCTAGGCTGAGCACCATGGCGACCCTCTACACCGTCGGCTACGAGGACCTGCCTCCGGCGATGCTCGTCGCCGAGCTCCAGGCCGCCGGGGTGCGGCGGCTGATCGACGTGCGGTTCCGGCCGCAGTCGCGCCGGGCGGGGATGTCCAAGACGCGGCTCGGTGAGTTCCTGTTCGCGCACGGGATCACGTACGAGCATCGGCGCACGTTGGGGACGCCACCTGAGATCCGCGTCGACTTCAAGGCCGGGCGGATCGCCCAGGGCCGCGCGCAATTCGCGGCGTACATCGAGGAGACGGCGGGCGACGAACTCGACGCGCTCGCTGAAGCGTTGGCGTCGAGCGAGGCGCCGCCGACCGCGCTGATGTGCCTGGAAGCGGAGCCGCACGTCTGCCACCGCCGCGTGATCGCCGAGGCGCTTGTGGGCAGGAGGCCCGACCTCGACGTGGTCGACCTCGGCGCCTGAACCGCCGCTGCGCGAATCGGGGAGTTTCGACCGGCGTTCGACGCTCTAGGACTCCTTGATGGTTTGCGGCTGCGCGAATCGGGGAGTTTCGACCGGCGTTCAACCCTCCAGGACTCCTCGATTGCTGGCGCGGAGTCCGTATGAGCCTCGTATGACGGTCCAGTTTCCCGGCATTGCACTCGAAATTGGGTGGCGGCGGTCGATGGGAGAGCATGACCTCGACTGCCATCAGCAACGCGCCTCGCGCCGAGCTCGCCTCGGTGCGGCAGTACGGGATCGAGGCACGCCGCCGCATCGAAGCATCGGCCGCAGGCCCGCTGGAGCGGCTCGCGGCGGCGCTTACTGCGCCATCACCTGAAGCTGTGACGCCGCCCGACCGCATCGACGGCATCGTCAAGAACGCGGCGGGCACCGTCGACACCGCGCGCAACATCGACGTGCTCGCTGACGTCGCCGAGGTGCGGGCGCACCTGATCGACCTGCTGGCGTAGCGTCGGCGCCAGGCGGCGCTGACCGGGCTTTGCGGTCGTGCGGGCGACTACGTCCGGCGCGGACCGGCGGCGAGGCGCCGCGGGCCTAGGCGCAACACTTCTTGTATTTGCGGCCCGAGCCGCACCAGCACTCGTCGTTGCGGCCGGGCGGCCACGCCACCGGCCCCGCCCCGCTGGCCTCGACCTGCAGCACGAGGTCCTGCGGCAGGTCGTCGAGGAGGCGCGTGAGCTCGGCACCCGCGCCAGCGAACAGCGCGACGTCGACGGGGTAGGGCGTGGGCTTCACGGCGTCGGCCGGCCCGAGCTGCCAGCGGCGCTCGAGCTTGGCGTAATACGCGTCGGCGTCGACGAGGTCGAGCTCCTCCGGCCATTGCGCACGGGCCGCGTCGAGCTGGTCGCGCGGCACGAAGAGCGTGCGCCCTTCGCGCGCGATCGCTAGGCGAGCCTCGCGCTCGAACTCAGCGAGCTGCTCCTCCGCGGCGAGGTCGGAGGCGTCGGGCGGCAGCTCGGCGTCGCCGCGGGCGAGGGCGCGGCCGATCTCGATGCCCCGGACGAGTTCCTCATCGACCGGGCGCGCGGACTGCGCGATCTCGAGCGCCTCGTCATGCAGCCGCAGCGCCATGGCGAGCTCCACCTCTTCGACCAGCTCGGCGAAGCCTGCGAGCAGGCTGGCATCCGATACGCCGCCGGATCGCGAGCGCTTGAGGTCGTCGAGCGCGGTGGTGTCCTCCAGGCCGACAAACCGGTAGCCCAGCAGCGTGCCCTGCTCGCGCCGCCGGTTCGTGCACGGGTGCATGAGCGCGAGCTCCTGCAGGCGGATCGCCTCTTCGACCTCGTCGTCCTCGTACACCTCGCCGGCGAGCTCGCTGTAGAGGTCTCCGATCGGCTGGTGCTCGTGGATCGCGGTCGGGTCGGCGTCGTCGAGCGCGGCCAGCTCCTCAAGGGCGGCCTCGGCATCGTCGAGCGTCTCCGCCTCCACGACGCGCATGAACAACCGGTCGACGGCGGGGCGGGTCATGAGCGCATGGTTGCGTATCGCCGCCTGGCCGCGCCGCCATGCGCAGAACTGGCACCGGTTCTGCGCAGAGTTGGTGCAGTTCGGTGCTGAAACTGCGCAATTGCTTTGTGAGGCTTCGGTCCATGACTCCTGCACCTCCCGGCGCCACGCTGATCCCAGGCGACACCTACCAATACGAACATCCGAACTGGGCTCCGATCCTGGCGCTCGTCGGAGCCGAACTCACCGGCTGGTTCATGTGGATGTGCGAGATCCGGCTGGACGACGGAACCGCCGTCCACGCGTTCAAGCACCGCGACACCCGCCGCTACTGCCATCTCGCGCTCGATGGCCAGGCCTACGTGTATGTCGCTGCCCCAACCCCACCGGGCGCCGAGTTCGAGCCGGGCAGCTACCGAGCGATCACCCGCGAAGCCGCAATCGAAGGAGCCTTCCGGGGCTGGGCCATGCCCTTCCTCTCGATCGTTGAGCGAGGCGCGATGGCTCGCGAAATCGACCACGCGCGGGCGCTGGCCCGCCGCGGAGACGAGTTCCCCGTGGATCCGGCCGAGCTAGAGCTGCAGCGCAAGTTCGAGGAGGAGCAGCGGGACAAGGCGGCGTGACACGGTCTGCGCGCGATGGATGCCTGGCACTTGGCCGTGGCGGACCTGAGCCTGCGTGGTTTGGCCGAGCGGGGCGAGCGGATGCGTTTGCCACTCGCGACCGAGATCAAGCGAGCGTCGCCGAGCAGCTGGGTTTTGATGCCGTCTGACGCGCCCAGCCTTGCATTCCGCGCTCATACTTTTGGCGTAGCTGCCGACGGTATGAACGTGGGTCTTCCTCCGCGGCACGCCATTCCGTCGATTCCGTCGGTCCGGATCCCCTTCGCCAGGGTCGGGGCGGGGCTGCGGCGCGTGCCGCTCCAGCAGGCCGTGGACGCGTTCCGCCGGGTGCGGTTCCCCGAGCTGCGCCTTGCGCGCACGCGGCGTCCGGAAGCGACGCCTGGGCTTGGTCCGCTGCAGCTGGGCCGCGGCCTCGAACTTGAATCCTCCTCCGCGCGCGCCCTTCCCGGGGCGGCGTCGGTGGGCCCGGCAGTGCACCGCGCTGCCACGGCAGGCCGCGCAGCGATGCACCGCGCCGCTGCCGCCGCAGGCCGCTTGCCGATCGGCCGCACCGCCGACGGCACGACGCGCCTCGGTGATGCCGGCGCCCACGTCAAAGCACTCGCGTCGCGCTTCCCGACCGACCGCCTCGGCCTCGACAGGCTCCCGACGGACCGGCTCGGCCCGGTCTCGCGCCTCGACGGCCGTGTGCTCGCGGTGCTGGGTGTGCTGATCGCCGTCAGCTTCTACGGGTTGATCTTCGCCAACCCGGCTGCGCGCCACACCGAACAGGTCGCCGCAGCCGAGCTCGCCGCCAAGCCCGTGGCAAAGCCCGACCCGGCTCCGGCCGCGGACGCGGCGCCTGTCAATCCGCTCGACCAGGGCGCCATCAACGACTCGTTGCGCGCGCTGCGCAAGGCGGTCGGCGTCGGCGACCAGCCGCGAAGCCTGCTCTTCCTCGCCGACGGCACGATGGGGACCACGATCGTGCACGAGGGCATCGCCGAGAACGTGATGGTGCGCGGCAAGGACCTTGCCGTCGAGCCGCTCGCGAGCGAACCCGAGCAAGGCGCCACCCTCGACCTCGAGAAGGTCCACGGCACTGCGATCACCCGCGTCCTCGACCGGGCCGCCACGGTCTACCGGCTCCCCGCCAAGCAGCTCGCGTCGCTCCGGCTCATCGAACACCCGAGCAAGCCCGGCACGTTCATCTGGTCAGGCGTCTGGACCGATGCTGACCGCACCGAGCTCTACGCCAACCGCGAGGGCACCACCCTCGCGCCGAGCCTCCCGCGCTAGCGGACCTCGCGCCGGGTAGCCTCGCCGCCATGCCCGCGGCGCCAGAGCTTCCCGACCTTCAGACCGTCTTCGGCTTCGGCGTGGCCGGCAACTTCGCCGGACACCTCGAACAGGCGGGAGAGGCGGCGGACTTCGTCGGCATCGGCGAGCACCAGCCCGAAGCGCCCAAGGGCATCTTCCCGTGGTACGCGCCCACCAGTTCGGTGGCGGGCCAGGCCGCCGCCAGCGAGACGGCCACGACCGCCGCGAACCCGCCGAGCGAAGCGGACTGGGCGCCTGGCGCCGACGGCATCCCGAGGTTCCTGCACACGTTCCCGGTCTCCGCCGACCACGTCGTCCGGCCGGCCGGCGACGCCGTCAACCTGCAGATCGAGCCCGAGGTCGGCCTCATCGCGCGGGTCACCTACGACTCGGCGACCGGTGCCGCGACGGCGCTGTCCCCCGTTGCGATCGGCGCGTTCAACGATTGCTCGATCCGCCGCGCCGGGGCACAGAAGATCAGCCACAAAAAGAACTGGGGCGCGCAATCCAAGGGCCTGTCGCCGGTGCTTCTGCCGGTCGATTCGCTGGACCCCGAAGGCCCGACCGCGACGTTCCGCCTCGCCTGCTTCCTCCGGCGCGGCGGTGACACGCACGCCTACGGCATCGACAGCCCGCTGCCCGAATACTCCTACTACGGCGACACGCTGCTGGACTGGATCGTCGACCGCCTGGCGAACCAGCACGGCGCCGACGGCACGCCGCTTGAGCCCGTCGGGGCTTACCTGCAGGCCGCTGGCAGCCCCGAATACGCGCTGATCGGGATCGGCGCCACGCGCTACACGCCCTTCGGCGAGTCGACGTTCCTCGAGGTCGGCGACGACGCCATCGTCGTGGTTTACGACGCGGCCCAGACCGCCGCGGAGGTCGTCGAGCAGGCCGTCCGCGCTGGCAGCGAAGACGCGCTCCCCGGCGCATCGGTGCTCCGCCAGCGCGTGATCGCCGCCCCCTAAAACGTCGACCGTCCTTCCCGTCGCCCGATAGCCCGACAGGGAGGACGGTCGCCCCCGAGGGCGCCGGCTCCGCACCGGGCAACGGCACCGCGCCGCCGCCCCGCGTCCCCCAGCCGGGGGCCATGGGTCCCACCGCGTGCGTCACACCCGGTCACGGTCTTTTGTCACGTTGCCACTCTTCTGCTTGAGTCGAGGAGGTGAGCGCGAGCGCAGACATCTCGGTCAAACAGATCGATGACTTCCGCATCGACTTCGGCATTCCGCCGCTGTCGGTCGGGGTCACGGCACTGCCGACGATCACGATCGGGAAACTCACGGCGGGCATCGACCCGCTGACGATCAACAAGCTCACCGCGGGCCTGGACCCGATCACGGTCAACAAGCTGAGCGCCGCGGTCGACCCGTTGTCGATCGGCATCACGCAGCTGCCGAAGATCCAGATCGGCCTCGACCCGGTCCAGCTCAACCTCGGGCCGATCGAGTTCAACCTCTCGGTCAAGGAGATCCCGTCGGTCCGGGTGCACCTGCCGCTGCACTTCGGCTTCGGCCTGAAGGTGCTCGGCCACGACGTCCTGAGCGCGAAGGTCGCCGGCGAGGCGCAGGTGATCACCGAGCCGTACGAGCCCAACGCCTGCGAGCACTGCGACGGCCACGGCAAGAAGGCCAAGGCGAAGCTGCCGTGACCCCAGCGCCCCGCCGTACCGGCACCAAGGCCGCGGCCCGCGGCAAGGCGAGCCCGGTCGTCGCGAGCGGTCCACCGCGCTGGATGACGTTCAACGTCCCGGGGGAGACGCTGGAGTCGCTCGCCGGGCAGCCGATCGAGGCGACCCTCAAGGGCGCGAAGATCGCGTCCGTCAGCCTCTCCGGCCTCACTGATCCGGCGCTTGAGCAGCCGCTGCCGCGCATCCGCGTCGTCGTCGACCCGCTCACGCCGCCTGGCCGCTACGAGGGCACTGCGACGATCGGCAAGCAGACCGTCCCGCTGGTGGCCGAGGTCGAGCCGACCGTCCGCGTGCGGACCGATCCGAGCCGTCTGGAGCTCACCGTGCGCCCCGGCGAGACGACACAAGTCACCGTGCGCTTGCAAAACCTCGGCAACGTCCCGACCGACGTGCCCGCGACCGCCAGCTTCGCGCTGCTGGACCGCAGCAGTTTCGGCGACGCCTTCGACCATGCGCTGCGCGAACCGCCGCCACCGGGCAAGCAGCGCGTCGACGTGTTCTTCGACGATCTCGCAGAGTCGCACGGCGGCGAGGTGATCGCGACGGCCACGAAGGACACCGACGGACCGGTGGCGCCGGGCACGACTGGGACGGTCAGCCTCTCGCTCACCTTCTCGGACCGGATCAAGCCAGGCGCGGAGTACTCGGGCTCGTGGAACATCGACGCCACGCACGTCCCGGTCCGCATCACGGTGCCCCCGGTCGACGAACCTGCGCCCACGGCCGCCGCCGACACACCCGCGGGCGTCGCGGCCGCCGTGCCGCGTCCGGCCAAAGCGCCCGTGGCCGTGGCCGCCAAGCCCCGCGCGAGAACCGCCAAACCGAAGGAGACGCCGTCATGACCGATGTGTCCAAGAGCGTCGGTGTCGCCGTCGGCCTGGTGGCCGTCCCGGCGGTCGTCGCGACCAAGCTCGTCTTCAAGGCGCTCCAGGGACCGGACTACTTCGACCCGGCGATCCCGCCGCCGTGCTGGGCGGCAGTGCAGCTGCGCGACCGCCACGCGATCGTGAAGTCGGGGACGAGTGCGACGCTCGAAGTCGGGATCACCAACCTCGGCGACGAGACCGAAGCGTACGAGGTCGAGACGAACACTCCCGGGGTGACGGTTTCGAAGGCGACGTTCACGCTCAAGCCGCTGGAGCGGCGCGTCGTCGAGCTGAAGCTCGACGTACCCCCGAACGCGCACGGCGCGCTCACGCCGGTCGTCGTGACGGTGAGCGGCTGCAAGACCTACCGGTTCCGCTGGTTGCTCAAAGCCAAGCGCCTCCACGTGCACCTGCACCCGCATGGTGCCTCGCACCACCACCACGGGCACCCGGTCCACGCCCATCTGCATGCGTATGCGCACGCGCATCTCCACCACCCGCTCACGCATCACCACGCGACGGCGGCGCTCGGCTGCGGCTGCTGGCACGCGGTCGACATCCACGACAAACCCGACTACCAGCACCACTGGTACGACCACTTCTACACGGAGTGTGGATGCGACCACGCCTGAGCGTCCCGAGCCTGCCGCTGCGCGCCGGGTGGTCGATCGCCGCCCGCGCGTACGACCTCTTCTCGCCGATCGGCGTGCGGCCGCGCGTGCCCGGGGTCGTCGGACTGCTCGGTATCGCGTCGGATGACGACGACGCGCGAGGCGCCACTCCAGAGCCCGCGGCCAGCGCGGCCCGGTCGTGGCGCGCCGCCGGCAAACCCGACGCGCGGGCCGCGACTCGCCAGGAAGCCGACCCTGACCAGCGGCTCGCCGACCCGATCCTGCTCCTCGAAGGCGAGACGGGCGCGCGCGTCGTGACGGCGTTCCTCGTCGAGAACGAACGCCCGGAAGCGGTGTCCGCCGCCATCGACCTCTCGCCGTTCACCGACGCCGGCGGAAACAGCGCGTCGCCGGTGGCGACCGTGACGCCGTCCGTGCTCGAGCTCGGCCCCGGGGAGCAGGCGCTGGTGCAGGTGGCTGCGGTGCTCGGGCCTGAGCTCACGGCGGACGTCCGCTACGTCGCCCGGATCAGCATCCCCGGGCTCTCGGAGACGACGGTGCCGATCGCGGCACGCCGCCGGGTCGCCGAGGCGGCCTGAGGCGTTGGCTCGCGCAGCCGAGGCGAGCTGAGCCGACTCGCAAGCGCGACGGCGCGCACGTCCGCGGGATACGGTTGCCGCATGGCCGCCGACCAGCCGACGCCCGACGCCCCGAAGTCCACGCCGCGCGGCGCGGGTTTCGATGACGACGAGTGGGTCCGCCGCGACCTCGGTCCGCGCCCCGAGGTGCCGAACCACGGGCGCCGCCCGGTCCTCATGGGCATCCCGATCCTGCTGATCACGATCGCCGCGGTCGTCGCGATCCTCGTCGCGGGCTGCGGCGACGAGGACAAGCCTGGCACCACCGGCGGCTCTGGCGGATCGACCCCCGCGGCCGCGGCCGGCGATGCCGCCACGGTGGAGAAGGCGCTCGCACAAGACGGCGACCAGCTGGCTGGCCGGATCACGAACCCGGATCTGATGACAGGTATCGAGTGCGAACCGACCGACGGCACTCCGCCGTCGTACCGCTGCAGCATGGGGGCTGACATGGGCGCCGGCGAACCGGTCTACATGGTGGTCCGCCTCCAGGACGACGGCACGGTCACAAAGCTCCTTGCTGGCGATCCGCCCATCGCTGGCGAGAAGACCTCCGAGCAGACCGCCGAACTGCTGGCTGCGGACGACCGCTATCAAGAGGCCTCCAAGCTGGCGTACGTCTGCGCGACGTCGGCGCCCGTGAACCCCGACGGCTCGAGCACGGGTGGCACTGGCGCGGGCCAGCGCTGCATCGGTCGCAAAAGCGGCGGCAGCGCGATCCAGCGCTACGTCGAGTTCGCCGCAGATGGCACGGCCCGCCGGGACTACGTGCTGCCAGCAGACAAGTAGGCCCGGGCTGATCCCGGCGAGCTGGGCCCGCGGGCGCGGGAGCGCTCGGGCCGCGCCTGGCCTGCCCACTCCTGACCGCAGGCCGTCGGCAGATTCCGCCTGCTCCTTAAGCGTTTGGGCCCGATGTCACGTGGCGCGCTCCAACGCATGTCCAACGCACCGCTTTTGGCGCGTTTAGCGTCGGTCATCTGCTGGGGAGCACGGCGCGGCCCGCGTGTAGGGGTCGAACACAAGAACGTGCTCTCCCTCCGCAACCCCCACATCACTGCGGGCCTGACCACGGCGCTCCTGCTCGTCGCCGTTCCTGCTGCCTCCGCCAAGACCATCGTCGGGTCGCCCGGCCCCGACCGCCTGAAGGCCAAGTCCAGCGCGGGCGACACCCTCTGGGGCGGCGGCGGCGCGGACACCTTGATCGGCGGCAACGGCCCGGACCGCATCTACGGCGTCCGGTCGAACAACAAGATCTCCGGGGGCGGGGGCGACGACTACATCGAAGGCGGCGCTGGCTCCGACTCGATCAACGGCGGCGCGGGCAACAACACGATCTACGGCTCCTCGGGCCACGACGTCATCACGGCGGGCGACGGCAACAACTACGTCGACGTCGGCGGCGCGCCGGATATCGCCACGCTCGGCGACGGCAACAACGTCCTGCTCACCGGCTCCGGCGGCGGCAAGTACACCGTCGGCGACGGCAACAACACCGTCTACTACGGCTCAGGCATCGCCTACATCACGGCCGGCAAGGGTGTGAACACCTTCTACCTGTCGGGCACCGCGGGCGTCCGCAAGCTCGACTGCGGCGGCAACCCCGCCAGCACCGTCTACCTCAACGAGGCGGCGCTGCAGAAGTACTCGATGCAGATCTTCAAGCGCAAGGCGAAGAACTGCGCCAACGTCCGCACCTACGACGGCAACGCCCGGATCCAGGCCGATATCGCTGGCCTGTGGGAAGACTTCAACCTCACCGGCGGTGACGGCCGCGACAAGCTGTTCGGAGGCCATGGCGGCGGCACGATCGACGCCGGCGAAGGCGACAACGAGGTCTGGGCCGACATGAACGAGGAGACCGGCCTGCCGCGCTCCCAGCAGTACACGACCCGCATCACGGTCGGCCACGGCAACAACCGCATCTTCGGTGGCCGCGGCACCAACTTCATCACCGCAGGCAACGGCAACAACTTCGTCCGCGCTGGCGCGTGGGTCAACACGGTGCGCGTCGGTTCCGGCGTCAACCTGATCCGCCTCCAGGGTGCCGAGTCGACCAACGAGGTCGTGATCGACGGGGCCGCCGATAACGAGGGCTCGTTCGTCGAGTCGCTCGCCAACGGCAAGAAGCCCGTGATCAAGTGCATCAATGGTGCCAAGGCCGCGGTCGTCTACGGCAACACGAAGCCGGACTCCAACTGCCGTCCGCTGGTGCCCGTCCGCTCCAAAGCCGGCGAGCGCCTCTCGATCGAGCGCACCCCGGGCGTCCCGGGGTCTGACCCGATCGTCGAAGGCCAGCTGCAGCCAGGCGACAACGGCGTCGGCGTGCCGCGCCCGAACCCCGGCTCCTAACACTGCGCGGCGCCCACGCGCCGCAACGAATGTCACCCACAGCTGGTCCCGCCGCCTGATCGGCGGGGCTGCTGGAAGAGCAGGGCCCCGGAGCACGCCATGACGCTCCGGGGCCCTTCGCACTTTCCGGGAACCCGGGTAGACATTCGGCCGATCGCAAGCAGACCGCCGGGCCGGGGGCACGCGGATAGGTAGGCTGCCGTTCATGAGTGCCGATGCCCCCGCGACCGCGACGGTCCCCTACGTCGACATCCTCCGGGAGTTCCACCGCGTTCAAGCCCTCTCGACCGCCGAGCGCGTGGAGTGGAAGAACACGATCATCGACGAGCCTGAGCTGCTCGCCGGGATCTTCGAGCGCAGCATCGAGCAGCTCGAGGCCGCCTTTGGCAGCAGCCAGGTCAGCACCGCGCTGAACAGCCGCGAGACGCGCAACGGCCCCAAGCCGCCGCCGAAGCCCGTGAAGGTCACGGCCCGCAACCGCAAGACCGCCCCGAAGCTCGGTCCGAAGACCGACCTGCAGAAGGCCCACGAGATCCTCTACTCGGTCTTCGAGGCGGGCGGCGTCACCGTGTCCGGCGCCCCGCAGCTCGCCGCCGACTACGCCGGCTACTCCGTCGCGCCGCTGCGCATCAAGGGCGACGCGGTCGGATCGTTCGACGCCGACGACGCCCCCGAAGGCGATCCGGGCGAGCTCTTCCAGCTCGACCTGCTCCTGCAGTCCCGCGACGAGGACGCGCTTCCGATCGTGGGCGAGTTCAAGTACGGCGACGACATCGACCCGATGCTCGGCCTGCTCGAGGCGCTCACCTATGTGGCGCTGCTTGCCGCTCCGTCGCAGGCCAAGCGCCTGCGCAAGTACTTCAAGGTCGTCGACGAGGACGGCGAGTCCGACCGCTTCGACGAGCACGACGTCCCGCGCTTCGACATCTACCTGTTCTTCGCCGGCCACCGCCGCAATGCTGCGAGCCAGCGTTCGGCGCTGTGGGACGCCGTGCCGTGGGTCATCGACGCGCTCCTCGAGGAGCCCGCGATCTCCAAGCACGTGCGCCGCATCGAAGGCATCAAGATCCCGCTGGGCGGCGACGCCCAGGTCCAGCTGGCTGGCAACGCCGTCCTCGGCAAGCCGGTCGTCTGGGAAGAGGACTGACGCCGCCGGCGTCCGCGCCGCGGCGCCAACACCACCGTTCCGCGCCGGGTGCTCGACAAAGTGGTCCAGCACCCGTGCGGCGTGACCAGACCTCGGCCGATCTCATGACCATGACCGCTCGCATCGTTCCCCTGGCCGTCAGCGGCGTGCTCGCGGCCACCGCAGGACTGCTGTCGGCGGCGCCGGCCTTGGCGGCGCTGACCGGCCCGCAGCAGGTGGCGTTCCTGAACGCGCAGCGCGCGCCGCACGGGTTGCCCGCCGACATCACCGAAAACCCGGCGATGAGCGACGGCTGCAAGAAGCACATGGATTGGCTG
Source organism: Actinomycetes bacterium (assembly GCA_023404805.1). Taxonomy (GTDB): domain Bacteria; phylum Actinomycetota; class Thermoleophilia; order Solirubrobacterales; family Solirubrobacteraceae; genus JAGIBJ01. Next base: position 19,014 of record JAEYAL010000021.1, read on the forward strand.
GCGACCAACAACATCTTCCTGCAGCATCCGGAGACCGAGGGGACGCCGGGATATACGAAGGAGGGCGACTTGGCAGGGCGGTCATCGGTGCTCGTGAAGCCCGGCGACGCCTTCTCGAGCACGGGCGTCAACGCCTTTGAGACTGCGCCGATCCACCTCATGCAGATGCTCAGCCCGTTCATCGTGCAGTCGGGGGCGGACCGCGGGTGCCTGAACACGCTGGGTGAGCCGCGGCGTACGTTCCCGGCCGCGGCCACCTTCAGCTATCCGGGGGAGGGCGCGACGGTGCCGACGACGGCGCCGTCCTACGAGGATCCGTTCGTGCCCGCCGCAGCGGTCGGCTTGAACGCCGCTGGTGACGTGACCCGCAGCACCGGCACGGGTCCGCACCTCTACTTCTTCTACTCCGGAACGAACACGTTCGCGCCGGAGTGGTTCTCGCGCGGTGGCATCACGGCCGCGACGCTGACCGGTCCGGCCGGACCGATCGAGATCCGCACCGTCGACAACAACTCCGGAACGATCACCGGCAAGGAGGCGTTCGGTGCGCTCGGCCAGTACCTCGCTCCCGGCGGCATCGTGATCCCGGTTCAGCCGCTGCCCGACAACTCCACCTTCACCGCGAGCGTCACGTTCCAGCCGAAAGAAGGCGCGGCGGTCACGCGTACTTGGAGCTTTAAGACCGGCAAGGGTTCGGGTGGAGGCTCGGGAGGCAGCGGCTCGGGAGGCAGCGGCGGCACGGGTGGCACCGGTGGCACCGGCACTCCCGGCGGCGAGTCGGCTCCGGCCACAGCGCCCAAGGTCACCGGTGTGAAGCTGAAGTCGCGCTCGGTGAGCTTCACCTCTGCCGCGGTCAGCGGCATCTGGATCACGATCGAGAAGCGCAAGGGCACGAGCAAAAAGCCCAAGTGGACGACGAAGCGCTCGTTCGCGGCGTCGGCGGCCGCTGGCGCCAACCGCCTGGTCCTCGACAAGCTCGCCAAGGCGACGTACCGCGTCCGCGTGCGCAACGGGTCGGCGACGGCGAAGATCCTCGCCGAGAAGACGCTCACGCTCCGTTAGCTGCCGCCGCGCGGACGTGGCTTCGTGTCGCGCGCCCGCGGCTGGTCACCCGTCGGGCGCAGCAAGCTGTTAGACATCGCGGCGTGGCAGACGATCCCGTTCGCAAGGTCTACCGGTCGCACGACCAGGTGATCGAGACGCTGGTCGCTGCCCGCGACGCCGATCCGCGCCAGTCGCCGTGGGGCGTGCTGGTGCAGGACCCCTGGGAGGACGGCGACCAGCAGTTCTTCTGGTACCCGTCGCGCGCCGAGCTGGAGTACGCGCTGCTGGATGCGCACGCGTTCGTCGACCCGGATGCGTTCGCCGAAGATCAAGACGACTGGCACGAGGCGCGGTTCGATCTCGACCACGCCCTGCGCGACCTGCAGGAGCTGCGGCCCGAGGAAGCCGAGGCGCTCGACGACCTCATCAACGACTTCTTCTGCATCGTCTGGATCGGCCACCTCGAAGACCTCGTCCAAGGTGAGGACCCGATCGCGCTGGATCTGCGCGACGAGCTCCGCGGTGGCGCCGAACACCACGACCACGCGGCGCCGCTCGTCGACGCCGAGCTCGATGCCTTCGTCGCGCTGCTGCGCGCGTTCGGCACCGACGATGACGACGAGTAGCGCCGCGCTGCCCGTGAGCCCTGTGGCGGCGCGCCTTCGGGCCGCCGCTACGACCTAGCCGCCGCTCGCGAACGCGCGCCAGCTCGGCACGAGCCGCGAGCCGGCGACGTCGTCGGCGGCGGCGCCGACGAAGCCGAGCGCGGTCGAGCCGTCGAGCAGCGTGATCGGACCCATCGCGAGGCCCGGCGGCACTTTGGAGCTGAACCACCCGAGGCGCTCCGTCGGCATCGACCACACCTCTACCTCGACGCCCGGCCCTTCGCCCTGAACGCGTTCGATGCCGGGCCGCGGCCCGAGCGCCGTCGCCAGGACGTGGAGGCGGTAGTCGGTGTCGGTCCGCGTCAGCCGGACGTATTCGGCGCCCGCTTCGATCATCTCGGGATTGGCGGGCAGGCCGGCCATGTGGGCGCCGCCGACGGCGACGAGCACGCGATCGCCCGGACTGGCATCGCCCGGCGCTGCGGCTCCGCCGCCAGAGGCGCCACCCGCGTCGCGCACCGCGCGCTCCCAGCGGGCGCCGATCCGCAGCAGGCGCGTCTCGGCGAAGGGCAGCGCGTGCAGGCTCACGCCGAACGGCAGCCCGTCGAGGCGCGGCAGGCTCGGCAGCGAGAGCACCGACAGGTCGAGCAGGTTGCCGAACGTGGTGAAGGTGCCCAGGCGCGCGTTGACGCCGACCGGGTCGGCGGCCAGCTCCTCATGGGTCGGGTGCTCCAGCACGGTGGGGGTGAGCAGGGCATCGACCTCGGCCAGCACCGCGTGGGTCTGCTTCACGAGCGCGCGCAGCCGGTCGATCGCGGTGAACGCCTCCGCCGCAGTCGGAGTGGCCCCAGCGAGCACGATCGAGGCCACGGTCGGGTCGATGGACGGGTCGGCCTCGACACCGCCGGCCACGCCGACGGCAGCTTCGATGAAGGCGCCGACGGAGGCGTACCGCTCGGCGACGAACGCGCTGCCGTAGAGCATCTCGCCCGCCTCCAAGAACGGCGCCAGGTCGATCGGGACGAGCCGCACACCGCCAGGGACCGGCAGCGACTTGGCGAGCCGCAGCGCGTGTTCCCAGGCGATCGATGCTTCCTCGTCGGCGGCGGTCACGAGGATCGACGCCGGAATCCCGAGCACCAGCTCGTCCTTGCTACGCGCCGGCGGCTGCGCCGCGGCGTCGCCACCGTGGCTCGCGGCACCGCGCACGGCGAGCGCCTCGTCGGTCGTCACCGTGGGGTCGTCGAACAGGCCGGCGGGGAAGCTCGAGCCCGCGGTCGGGGCGTGGCGCGACCACTGGTCGGCCGGGTCGGGGCCAGCCAGCACGTCGAGCGCCAGCGCCGCCGAGTCGATGTCGGCGGCGAAGATGCTCACGACGTCTTGCGACCGGCAGGCCGGCAGGACACCCGCCGTGCTCACGAGGCCCTTGCTCGGCTTGAGGCCGACGATGCCGTTCAGCGCGGCGGGCACGCGGCCCGATCCGGCGGTGTCGGTGCCCAGCGCCAGGGGCACGTCGCCGCGGGCCACGGCGACCGCCGACCCCGACGAGGAGCCGCCCGAGATGCGGCCGGGGTGCCCGACGGCGTGCGGCGCCCCGTACGGCGATCTGGTCCCATTGAGGCCGGTGGCGAACTGGTCGAGGTTCGTGGTGCCGATGACGACCGCGCCGGCGTCTTCCAGGCGGCGGACCGCGGTGGCCGAGAGCTCGGCCGGCGCGCTCGCGAAGCTCGGGCAGGCAGCGGTCGTCGGGAGACCTTCGACGTCGATGTTGCCCTTGACCGCGACCGGCACACCGAGCAGGCGGGCATGCGGGCCCGCGAGCTCGGCGCGGATGGCGGCGGCTTCGACGGCGACCTCATCGAAGCGGTCGATCCAGACGGGATCCACCGTGGCGGACGCGTCGGGCAGCGCCGCTTCGGCGCCCGGTAGTGAGGGAGCCGGGAAGCGGATGCTCGCCGGGGCGCCATGCGCCTGCGCCCGGTGCAGGGCGGACAGCGCCGACTCGGCGACGGTCTGCTCGCCCAGCCGGACCCGCCCGAGGACGGCGCCGACCGGCTCAGAGGTGCTGCTCATGATGCTCATGCTGCCCACCGGGCCCGTTCTTCGTCAAAGGCTGCGCCGCGTTGTGCACGCAGCGCGGCGATCTCTTCCTCGTTGGCGTGCTCCAGCGCGAGGCGGTCACTGAGCCGCAGCGTACCGTCGGTGATCGACACGACCTGGCGGCCAGCCGCTGACGCGTCGCGCAGGTCGGCCAGCTCGCGCTCGCTCACCAGCTCAAAGCGGATCCGGTCGAAGTGCCGCAGCAGCCACGGCGTCTCGCCCTCCACGGCGCCCGGCGCGGTGACCCGGCCGGCGTGCGCCGCGCGGTTCCACACCTGGACCGTCCGGCCGAACAGCTGGTATCCGCCCGGGCCCTCCATGCCGTAGATACACAGGAAGGAGCCGCCGATGCCGACGGCGTTCTCGGGCGTCCACCCGCGCGGGGGCGTGTACTTGGTGGTGACGAGCTGGTGCCGCGGGTCGAGCGGCAGCGCGACGGGCGCGCCGAGGTACACGTCGCCCAGGCCGATCACGCAGTAGCTCGCGTCGAGGATCGTGCGCTGCACTTCGGCGGCCGAGTCCAGGCCGTTGATCCGCCGGATGAACTCGATGTTGTCCGGGCACCACGGCGCGTCGGGCCGCACCTGCGCGGCGTAGCGGCGCATCGCCTCGACCGCCCCCGGGTGTTCCCAGCAGAGCGGCATCACGACTTCGCGAGACGGCACGGCCAGCTCGGACGCGGGCGGCAGGTTCGCCTCGAGCTCGCGCAGCGCGGCGATCACGTCGGCGTGGTCGAGCCGGGCGGGGTCGAACCGGACCTGCATGCAGCGCATACCCGGCGTGGTGTCGAGGATGCCCGGGACGGCAGCATCGCGCAGCGCGCTCTGGAGGACGTGGATGCGGAAGCGCAGCGCCAGATCGGTCACCGCCTCGCCGTACTCCACGACCAGGTCGCAGTCGCCGGCGCGGCGGTAGCGCGCGGCGGGGCCGTTCTCCTCGATGACGGCGGGGAGGAGCTGCGCCGCCAGCGCCGGGGCGGGCGCTGCGGCAAGCGGCTCGCCGACGACCTGTAGCGCGTCGGCGGCTAGCGCGTGAGCGGCCGGCGCGAGCCGAACCTGGTCGCCCGGCCGCAGCTGCCCGATCTTCCACCGGTCCTCAAGCGACACGCAGAGCGGCGCCGCGAACCCGCCGAGGCTCGGGCCGTCGGGGCCGACGATGATCGGCGTGTTCCCCGACACCATGATCGCGCCGAGCGCGTAGGGCGTCTCCGTCACGTTCGACGGGTCCAGGCCGGCGTCGCCGCCGCTGTCGCGCGCCCATTTCGGGGTCGCGCCCTCCAACCGGACCCCCGTGCGGTCGGCCATGGTGCCGACCGTCCAGGTTGTGCTGAGCATGGTCGCCAGGCCTTCGGGGGCGAGGACGTCGGGCGCGCCGTGCGGCCCGTGGAGCACGCGCAGCGTCCAGGTCTCGGGGATCGCTGCGGCGGGCGCGACCGTGCCATCGGCGGGGACCGCGTCGTCGCCGACCGGGCCGATGCCGATGCGGTCGCCCGCTTGGAGAGGGCGGCCGTCGAAGCCGCCGAACGCCCCCGCGATGAACGTCGAGCGGCTGCCGAGGTACTCGGGCACGTCGAGTCCACCGCGGACCGCGACGTAGATCCGCGCGCCGCGGTCGGCCCAGCCGATGTCGACCTGCTCGCCGGGACGCACCGTGATGGCGGTGTCGAGGGCCGCCGCTCGCCCGCCGACAGTGACGGCGACCTCGGCCCCGCTCACGGCGACGACACCGCCGCCGGGGATCGTGAAGGCGGGCCCTTCGAGGGTGGCTTCGAGCCCGGCCGCGCCCGCCGTGTTACCCACGAGCGCGTTCGCGCGCGCGAGGGCGGCGGCGTCCATCGGGCCGGACGGAGGCACGCCGACCTCCCACAGGCCCGTGCGTCCGGGGAGGTCCTGCACCGTGGTGAGCATCCCCGGGCGGTCGACCTGGACCAGCCGCAGGAGCGGGACGAGGTCCTCAGCTGCGACGCTCATCGGACGACCTCCGGGGCCGGGGCGGCCGCAGTCGTCCGAGCGGCCTCGGCCTCGGCAGCGCCAGTCGCGCCAGCTCCCGCCGGCGCGTAGATCTCCGCGCGGACCGGCGTCGGGTCGAACGCGTTGCACGGGTTGTTGAGCTGCGGGCAGTTGCTGATCAGCACCAGCGTCGGCCGGTGGAACGTGAGCTCGAACCAGCCGCCTGGCCGCGACACGCCGTCAGCGAAGTCGAGGCCGCCGTCGCTGTCGAGCGGCACGTTCATGAAGAAGTTGATGTTGGCGGTCAGGTCGCGCTTGCCGATCGGCAGGCCGGACTCCACGAGCGCCCGCACGAACGTGTCGCGGCACGCGTGCTGGTAGCGGGTGTGCTCGCCATACCGCACGACGTTCGACTCGCGGGCACAGGCCCCGCCGAGCGTGTCGTGGTTGCCGATGGTGTCGGCGGTGATCGTCGCGAACGGGGCGCCCTCGGTCGCCATGATCCGCGAGCCGGTGGAGAGGTACGGGTTGCGCTGGTCGGCGACCGTGGCGGTGTGCGAGTACCGCACGCCGGCCGGATCCTCAGCGCAGAAGAACACGGTGTCGGCGGCCTGGTTGCCTTGCAGGTCGGTGATGCGCAGCACCTCGCCGGCCTCCACCCGGCGCAGCCAGCCGTCACCGGAGTCGATGACCTCGTCGAGCCGGACGGTGCCGGCGATCGGCGGCGGCGTGATCGCCGGTGGCAGCTCGATCGGCTCGCCCGCGAGCGTGGCGCCGCCGGGGATCGCGGTACCGCGGACGGCTTCGGCGAGGTCGGTCTGCGGCGCAGGCGACGACCACGTGAGTCCTGCGCCCGCCGCGGTTCCCCCGGCGTCGCCGCGATCGAGCAGCGCTGCACCGGGCGCAAGCTGGGGCGCCCAGGCAG
>JAEYAL010000031.1 GCA_023404805.1 Actinomycetes bacterium
GACCGCCTCAGCCTCGCCCGCGCCGCGCGCGGCGGGCCTGCCGGTCGGCTTGGTGAACTGCATGACGCCGTCGTCGATCTTGCTGAACTTGAGCGTCGGCAGGTCGATCAGGAAGTTCTGGCGCAGCGACCAGGGCTGCTTGGTGCCCTGCGACGGCAGCGCCTCGAGCGAGCGCAGCACGTAGCCGGCGCCGAAGTCGAGGAACGGCCGCTCTTCGACGCCCGCGCCGCGCACGGGGACGCACTGCTTCGTGCCGGTCTTGTCCATGTGCGAAAGCAGGCGGCCGACGTAGTCACCGGTGAGGTCGGCCTTGAGCGTCCACGAGGAGTTCGTGTAGCCGATCGCGAACGCCATGTTCGGCACGCCCGTGAGCATCATGCCCTTGTAGGCCATCTGCTTCGACAGGTCGACCTGCGCGCCGTCGACGCTGAACGGGATGCCGCCGAGCAGCTGCAGGTTCAGGCCGGTCGCGGTGATGATGATGTCGGCCTCGAGCGTCTCGCCGGACTTGAGCAGAATGCCGTCCGGCGTGAAGCGGTCGATGTGGTCGGTGACGATCGACGCCTTGCCCTTCTTGATCGACCGGAAGAGGTCGCCCGACGGCACGGCGCAGAGGCGCTGGTCCCACGGGTTGTACGACGGCGTGAAGTGCGTGCCGATGTCGTAGCCCTTGGGCAGCATCTTCTTCTGCTGCTTGTGGATCACGTCGGCGAGGATCTGCGGGCGCTTGCGCGACAGCTGGTAGATGCCGATCTGGCGCAAGATGTTCTTCCAGCGGACGATGCCGAACGCGTACCGGTCGGGCATGACGGCTGACAGCTTCTCGGCGATGACGTCCTTCGACGGCACCGCGGCGATCCATGTGGGCGAGCGCTGGAGCATCGTGATGTGCTCGGTGTCGTCAGCCATCGCCGGGACGAGCGTCACGGCGGTCGCGCCGGAGCCGATCACGACGACCTTCTTGCCCTTGTAGTCGAGGTCCTCGGGCCAGTGCTGCGGGTGCACGATCTGGCCGTTGAAGTCGTCGCGGCCCGCGAACTCGGGCGTGTAGCCCTCGTCGTAGCGGTAGTAGCCGGTGCACGAGAGGTAGAAGTTGCTCGTGATCTGGGAGATCTCGCCAGTGGCGACGTCCTCGACGTCGACCGTCCACAGCGCATCGGCGCTCGACCACGCGGCGCCAAGGACCTTCTTGCCGTAGCGGATCTTCTTGTCGATCCCGTACTCCGCGGCGGTGTCGCGCAGGTAGTCGAGGATCGCGGGGCCGTCGGCCAGCGACGCCGTCTCCGTCCACGGGCGGAACGCGAACCCGAGCGTCGACATGTCGGAGTCCGAGCGGATCCCGGGGTACTTGAAGAGGCTCCACGTGCCGCCGAGCTCGTCGCGGGACTCGAGGATCGCGTACGAGCGGCGGGGATGCGACTTCTGCAGGTGGTAGGCGGCGCCGATACCGGACAGGCCGCCTCCGACGATGAGGACGTCGAGATGCTCTGACTGCGACATGGCGGGCAGCGTATCGACACCGTGTCGATACTGTCAACACCGTGTCGACAACTGGCCATCGAGCCGCTATGGTCGACGGCCGTGAGCTCGACGCCCTCCGCCCCCGGCCGCCCCTCGGGCCCCGAAACCACCCCCTCCTCTCGGGGGCGCCGCGCCAAGCGGATGAACGGCGACGACCGCGAGGCCGCGATCCTCGAGGCCGCCGAACAGCTGCTGGAGACGCACGCGCTCCACGAGCTCTCGATCGACCAGATCGCCCGCGGCGCCGGCATCTCGCGCTCCTCGTTCTACTTCTACTTCCCGTCCAAGGAAGCGGTCCTCCTGAGCCTGATGGACAAGGTCATCGGCCAGGCCAACACCCGCCGCGACGAGGCGCTCGCCGCCGCCGGCACCGAGCCCGCCGATCTCGTCCGGGCAGGCATCACCGCCTTCTACGAGACGTTCCGCGAGCACCGCGCCGTCGCGCTCGCCGCCGCCGACTCGCGCATCGCCAACCCCGAGGCCGCCGAGCTGTGGTCGCGCGTGATGGACAGCTGGGTCGCGATGACGGCCGGCGTGATCGAGTTTCAGCAGAAGTCCGGCCACATCCCGCCCTCGGCGGTTCCGGCCCGCGACCTGATGACCGCCCTCAACCTCATGAACGAGCGCGTCTTGCACGCGACGTTCGCGCAGGACACCCCGTTCATCGACGAGTCGGCCGTGGTCGACACGCTGGTGACGATCTGGCTGTCCGCCATCCTGGGCCTCTCTCACGGCCCAAGCACCACCCCCGAAAGGTCCTGATGAGCCACTTCACCGGCAAGGTCGCCGTCGTCACTGGCGCCGGCTCCGGCATCGGCCGCGCGCTCGCGCTCGGCCTCGCGCGCCGCGGCGCCCGCCTCGCCATCTCCGACGTCAACGAGGCCGGCCTCGCCGAGACCGAGTCGCTCGCCAAGGGCCTCGGGGCCGAGGTCCACGCCGCCAGGCTCGACGTGAGCGACCGCGCCGCGTTCGAGGCCTACGCCGACGAAGTCGTCACGCATTTCGGCTCCGTCAACCAGATCTACAACAACGCCGGCATCGCGTTCAACCGCTCGATCGTGGAGTCCGAGTGGGAGGACTACGAGCGCGTCTGGTCGATCAACCTCTGGGGCGTCCTGCACGGCACGAAGATCTTCCTGCCGCACCTGATCGCCTCGGGCGACGGCCACGTGATCAACATCTCGAGTCTCAACGGCGTGATGGCGCAGGCCAACATGAGCCACTACTGCGGCGCGAAGTTCGCTGTCCGCGGGATCACCGAGACGCTGCGCTTGGAGCTGGAGGCCGCGGGCCACCCGGTCAAGACGCTCTCCGTGCACCCGGGCGGCATCAAGACCAACATCGCGACCAACGCGACGATCGCCGCGAAGGAGCGCGGTGAGGAGATCACCGCCAAGGAGATCGCGCTTGAGAAGGTCTACAACGAGAAGCTGCTCAAGATGAGCCCGGACTCGGCTGCCGACGTGATCCTCAAGGCTGTCGAGAAGGGCAAGCCGCGGATCATGGTCGGCAACGACGCCAAGGCGCTCGACCTGCTCATCCGCCTCACGCCCAGCCACTCGCTGACGCTGATCAGCAAGGGCATGGGCCTCGTGATGCGCTGAGCCGCGCTTCGGGCTAGCCGAGGTCGGCCGGGGAGCCTGCGCCCGGGCCGGCCTTGGGCACGCCCTTGCCGCGCGCGTGTGGCACCACGAGCGGCGTCCCGGTCAGCGGGTCGGGGATCACGAGGCATTCCAGCCCGTACACCTCTTGGATCAGCGCGGCGTCGACGATCTCGGCTGGCTGGCCCTCGGCGACGATCCGCCCGTCCTTCATGGCGATCAGATGGGTCGCGTAGCGCGCCGCCTGGTTGAGGTCGTGGAGGACGGCGACGAGCGTGCGGCCGTGGTGCTCGTGCAGGTCGGCGCAGAGGTCGAGCACCTCGACCTGGTGGGTGATGTCGAGGTAGGTCGTCGGCTCGTCGAGGAGCAGCAGCTCGGTGTCCTGCGCGAGGACCATCGCGAGCCAGACGCGCTGGCGCTGGCCGCCGGAGAGCTCGTCGACGAACCGGTCGGCGAGGTCGTCCACGTGCGCGGACTCCACCGCGTGCTGCACGGCGGCCTCGTCGGCGGGCGACCACTGGCGCAGCAGGCCCTGGTGCGGGAACCGGCCGCGGCCCACGAGGTCGCGCACGGTGATCCCATCAGGCACGACCGAGGACTGCGGGAGCAGGCCGAGCTTGCGGGCGACGACCTTCGCGGGCTGTGACGCGATCGACTCGCCGTCGAGCAGGACGGTCCCCCGTTTCGGCTTGAGCATCCGGGCCAGGGCCCGCAGCGCCGTTGATTTGCCGCACGCGTTGGGGCCGACGATCACCGTGAAGGAGCCGTCTGGGATGCGGATGGTCAGGTCCTGCGAGACGACGCGGCGGTCGTAAGCGAGCTCGAGTCCCGTGCCTTCTAGGCGGCTCATCGGTCGCGCCTCCATTCGTGGTGCAGCAGCCAGATCAGGTACGCGCCGCCGAGCGCGCCGGTCATCACGCCGACGGGCAGGCCGGTCGACGGCATCAGCCGCTGCGCGAGCAGGTCGCTGGCAGCGAGCAGGACGGCGCCCATCAGACCCGCGGCGATGAGCCCGGGCCCGGTCGCGCGCGTGAGCCGGCGC
>JAEYAL010000062.1 GCA_023404805.1 Actinomycetes bacterium
GGCCAGCACCGCCGCGGTGGGGCGCAGGCGGAGCGCGCGGTCCCGCGCGGCGCGCGGTCGGCCGAAACGCATGGGAGGTCGCAGGGGCTGGTCAGGTCGCGCTGGGCTGCGCGGCGAGCAGGGCATCGAGCAGGCCCGGGAACCGCTCATCGAGGTCGTCGCGGCGCAGCGACACCCAGCGGCGCGTGCCCTCGGTGCGCGTGTGCGTCAGGCCGGTCTCGCGCAGCACTTTGAAGTGGTGGGAGCGGGTCGCCTTCGAGACGTCGAGCTGCACAGCGCCGCAGGCGGCCTCGCCAAGCGCAGCGAGTTCACGGACGATCCGGAGCCGCTGCTCGTCGCCCAGGGCCTGGAGCACGGCGGTCAGTTCGATCGCTGCAGCGTCGGGTTCAGGCAAGTCAGACACGGTCTGTCAAATCATACGTGTTCGACGGCCATCGAACTGCTGCTAGCGTGAGCAGCATGAAGTTCGATCCGCGTCGAATCAAGGGGCTCGGTGCTCGCCCGGTTCATCGGTCCCAGGATGCCGCATCTGGAGGCGCCGGAGCGCCGCTTGGCGCGGCTCCCGCCCCGGCCGCGCGGCTGGTGCCGCGGCGGCCGGTGGAGCGCTTCGCCGGCGACGACATGTACGCCGACTTCTACGAGCCTGCGGTTACCGCAGCGTCAGGCTCAGCGCGGTAGCGCCTGCTGCGCTGAGCGTGACCTGCGGGCGTTTCGTGCCGCGCAGCGCCTTGCGGCCCGTGGCCGAGAGCTTGACGGTCACGGAGGCTGAGCCGCCGCGGCAGCTCGCCTTGCCGGTGCCGAGCTTGCGCTTGCCCTTCGTCGCGGTGACCGTGACCTTGCCAGCGCCCTCGCATGGGACCGACACCTTGATGCCCGCCGACAGCGCCTTCTTGAGCGTGACCTTGCCGCCCGTGATCGCGGGCGTGGTCGGGGTCGGGTCGTGCGGGCCATCGGGGCCGACCGGTCCGACGGGGCCCACCGGACCGTCGGGCTTCACCGGCCCGGGTGTCGCCGGCCTCGGGCCGGGCAGATCGGCCGGGCCCCAGTCGGGCGAGGTCGCGCCAGGCTCGAACGCGTTCACCTTCACCGCGCCCGCCTCCGGGCACGCCGCGCCGATGCCAGGCAGCTCGGCGACGTAGATGCCCTGCGGCCCGGCCCAGGCGAGCCGCTCGCCGCTCGGCGCCCAGCTCGGCGACGACCAGCGCCCGCCTGCCGCGACCGGCGCGTCGAGACAGCCGACGGGCGCCGCGCCCTCCTGCGGCTTGCCAGCCGTGCGGTAGACGCGCAGGCGGTCGGCCTCCGTGTTGCCGATGAACGCGACCGCGGTCTCCTGGCGGTTCATGGCGCCGTCGCTGAGGTTGCCGACGAAATCGTCGTTGAACCAGCCGAAGGCGTCCTTGCCGTCGCCCGCGGTGTCGATCGCGGACTCCTTCACGAACGCCGACGTCGGCGACGAGATCAGGGTGCGCGCGTTGTCGATCCACGACGGGTCGGTCCAGGAGTACTGCGCCTGGTAACCGGGGGTGGACCACTCGACCGGCCCGTCGGACCTGGAGTAGCCGGTGCCGGTGTAGAGCTGGCCCTGCATGCAGCCGCCCGGCTTGCCGCAGTTCGGGTCGCCGGACTTGTACTGGACGTAGAACCCGTAGGCGACCTTCGTGCCGTCGGGCGAGATCGCCGGGCTGAACGGGCCGGTGAGCGTGATCGACCCGGCCGTCCCGTCGCCGACCGGCGTGAAGTCGGCGAGCACGTCGCCCCACCGGCTGAGCAGGTGGAAGCGCTTGCCGTGGAGGGCGATCATGCGGCCGTCGTCGGACTGGGACACGGTCGAGTAGCCGCCAGCAGTGGTGACCGCGACGGTCTTGCTGCCGTCCGGCGTGGCCAGGTGGACGTTGCCGTCCTTGATAAACGCGATGGAGTCGGCCGACGCTGGGGCCGCTGCGGCGCCGGCCAGCAGCGCGGCGAGGGCGAGGGTGCGGAAGGTGTGCATGGCGGCCACTCTGGATTCGCGAGGGCTCCAGAACATCGAGGCGATCCCGAGATCGACCCCCAAACCGCGACCCCCAGTGGCGGAAAACCGACCCCAAGACCGGGGTGGGGCCGGGGTTGGGGCCCGGCGTCGGCCGGTGCCGCGCGTCGGCGGTTGGGCGACGCCGTAGGCTCACGGGCATGACCGCTCCGGCCCCCAGCTCGCCCGCGTCGCGGGATGTCCGCGCGGCGCTGCTCGACGCGGCTGAGCAGGAGATTCGCGAGCAGGGCGCGGCCGGCGCGAGCCTGCGGGCGATCGCCCGGCGCGCCGAGGTCTCCCACCAGGCGCCGGCGCACTTCTTCGCGAGCCGCCAGGGGCTCTTCACCGCGCTGGCCGCGCGCACGTGGGACCGCATGTACGCCGGGCTCGTCGAGCTCGCGGCCCAGCATGCGGGCCAGCCCCCGCTGGAGCGGCTCGTCGACCTGGGGATGGCGTATGTCGACTTCGGCATGGCGAACCCGCAGTTGTTCACCCTGGTGGCGAGCCCGGACCAGATCGACCACGACGACGCGGCGCTGATCGCAGCCCGCTCGCGCGCATGGGGCGTGCTGAGCGATTGCGTGCGCGACGCGCAGGCGACAGGGTGGCGCGCGGACCAGTCGACGGACGAGGTCGCGCTCGGCTGCTGGGCGCTCGTCCACGGCAGCGCGGCGCTCTGGCGTGAAGGATGGCTGCACATGATGGTCGACGACCACGCCGTCCGCGGCGTGCTCCGCCAAGTGCTCGCGGGTGCGCTCTGACGCTCCGCTTCCCAGTCACTTGACAGTGTCAAGTGAGCCGCATAGGCTCGACTCGGCTTGACGCTGTCAAGTGGTCCGCGCTGTCCAGGTCCGGACATCCGGAACGTCCGAAGGGGACTCGACATGGCTGCTGACTACGACGTGGTGATCGTCGGCGCGAGCGTCGCTGGTGCGACGGCCGCGACCCTGCTGGGGCGCGCCGGAGCCCGGGTCGTGCTGGTCGAGAAGTCGCCGGACCCGGCCCACTACAAGCACCTCTGCACCCACGAGGTCGTCGCGCTGGCGAACCCCGTCTTCTCGCGGCTTGGGATCGGCAGCCGTCTGCGCGAGATCCGCGGGCCGCACCGCTCGCCGCGCATCTGGTCCCAGCACGGCTGGATCGACGCTGCGGCGCCGCGTGGCGAGCAGCTCGAGGAGGGCATCAACGTGCGCCGCGAGGTGCTCGACCCGATGCTCCGCGACCTGGCGGCGAGCACGCCTGGCGTCGACCTGCAGCTCGGCGCGGCCGTCACTGGCGTCGTCAAGGACGGGGCCGGGAGGCCAGTCGGCGTCACCGTCCGCCAGGGCGGCGAGGTGCGCGAGATCGCTGCTCGCGTGGTCGTCGGCGCCGACGGCGCTGGCTCGGCGGTCGCCAAGTTCGCCGGCGTCCCGGCGCGGGTCACCGGCAATGCGCGGTTCGGCTACGGCGGTTACTTCGAGGGCGTGAAGATGGACCGCGGCCCCGCCGAGTCGGCCCGCCTGTGGCTGCTCGATCCCGACATCGGCTACTCGTTCCCGACCGACGGCGGGCTCACGCTCCTCGCGGTCGCGCCGAAGAAGTCCCCTGAGCGGGTCGCCGCGTTCAAGGCCGACCTCGACGGCGAGTTCCGGCGGTTCCAGGAGGCCCTGCCGGACGGCCCCGACCTGTCGGAAGCCAAGCTCGTCGGCAAGTACATCGGCACGCTCTCGCAGCGCAACTCATGGCGGCCCGCTGCCAAGCCCGGCCTGGCGTTCATCGGCGATGCGGCGCAGGCCAACGACTTCGTCTGGGGCACCGGCTGCGGCTTCGCGATCGCGACGGGCGCGTGGCTCGCTGACGCCGTCGGCCCAGTGCTCGCCTCGGGCGCCGATGACGCGGCCGTCGACCGGGCGCTGCGCAGCTACCGCCGCACCCACATCCGCCGTCTCGCGCCGCACTTCCTGCTCACCAGTGCCTATTCGACCGGACGGCCGCTGTCCGGCTTCGAGCAGGCGCTCTACGGCGCCGGCGCCCGCGATCAGCGCGTCGCCCACGCCATCCACACCGTCGGCGGGCGCACGGAGTCTCCGCTCAAGACGCTCTCGCCCGGCGTCATGGCGCGGATCGGGCTGAACGCCGTGCGGCGGCGGCCGATGGCTGCGGCGCCGTCCGCGCGGGCGACGGCCGCAACTGCGGCCGCAGCCGCCTGACACCGACTGCCTCTTAGGACCGCTCCTGTCCTAAGAGGCGCGCAAACCCCGAACTTCCGTTCGCCCATTGGCTAACGTCTTCCGGGATGCCGCCGTTCCGCCTCGACAGTCCGTTCGCCCCGGCCGCCGACCAGCCGCAGGCGATCAACGCGATCTCCCAGGCCGTGGAGGCCGGAGACCGCTTCACGACCCTGCTCGGCGCGACCGGCACCGGCAAGACGATGACGATGGCGGGGGTGATCCAGGAGCTGCAGCGCCCGGCGCTGGTGATGGCCCACAACAAGACGCTCGCCGCGCAGCTCTGCAACGAGTTCCGCACGTTCTTCCCCGACAACGCCGTCGAGTATTTCGTCTCGTACTACGACTACTACCAGCCTGAGGCCTACGTCCCGAGCCGCGACCTCTTCATCGAGAAGGACTCCGCGATCAACGACGAGGTCGACCGTCTGCGCCACGCGGCGACGGCCGCGCTGTTCGCCCGCCGCGATGTGGTGATCGTCGCGTCGGTGTCCTGCATCTACTCGATGGGCTCGCCGGACTACTACAACAAGAAGGTCATCATGCTCAAGAAGGGCGGGATGTTCGATCGCGACGAGCTCCTCGCCCGACTGGTCGAGAGCCAGTACCAGCGCAACGACACCGTCCTGTCGCGCGGCGGGTTCCGCGCCAAGGGCGAAGTCGTCGAGGTGTTCCCGGCGTATTCCGAGACGGCCTACCGCGTGACGCTCTTCGGCGACGAGATCGAGCGCCTGCAGCACTTCGACACGCTCACCGGCGAGATGATCGACGACGACCTCGGCCACCTCGGCATCTGGCCCGCGACGCACTACAACGTCGACCGCGACCAGATCGCGATGGCCGTCGAGCGGATCGGCCGCGAGCTCAACGAGCGCTGCAAGGAGCTGGAGGACCAGGGCAAGGTGCTCGAGAGCCACCGCCTGCGCCAGCGCACCCAGTACGACATGGAGATGCTGCGGGAGACGGGCTTCTGCAACGGCATCGAGAACTACTCGGGCATCCTCGACGGCCGCGCGCCCGGCACGCGCCCGTGGTGCCTGCTCGACTATTTCCCCGAGGATTTCGTCTGCTTCATGGACGAGTCCCACCAGACGCTGCCGCAGGTCGGCGCGATGTACGAGGGCGACCGGTCGCGGAAGCAGGTGCTCGTCGACCACGGGTTCCGCCTGCCGAGCGCGCTCGACAACCGCCCCCAGACCTTCACCGAGTTCCTCGAGCGCGTGCCGCGGGTCGTGTTCGTCTCGGCGACGCCCGGCGAGTTCGAGCGCGGGCATTCCACGACGCTGACCGAGCAGATCGTCCGCCCGACGTACATCACCGACCCCGACGTGCTCGTGCGCCCGACGAAGAACCAGGTCGACGACCTGATGGGCGAGATCCGCGAGAACGTGAAGAAGGGCGAGCGCACGCTCGTCACGACGCTCACGAAGAAGATGTCGGAGGACCTCTCGGGCTACCTCACGGAGCTGGGCTTCAAGGTCGCCTACCTCCACAGCGAGGTCGACACGCTCGAGCGGATCCAGATCATCCGCGACCTGCGCCTCGGCACCTACGACGTGCTCGTCGGAGTGAACCTGCTGCGCGAGGGCCTCGACATCCCCGAGGTGTCGCTGATCGGCATCCTCGACGCCGACAAGGAAGGCTTCCTGCGCGGCGCCACCTCGCTGATCCAGACGATCGGCCGCGCGGCCCGCAACGTCGACGGCCGCGTGATCATGTACGCCGACCGCATCACCGCGTCGATGCAGACGGCGCTCGACGAGACCGACCGCCGCCGCGCGATCCAGATCGCCTACAACGAGGAGCACGGCATCGAGCAGCAGGCGATCGTCAAGGGCGTCTCCGACATCGCCGAGTTCCTGCAGTCCGACCAGTCGAAGCTTCCGAACAAGCGCGGCAAGAGCCGCCGCTCCGCTGCCGACCGCGACACCAAGGACGTGGGCGAGCTGCAGACGATGATCGTCGAGCTCGAAGAGGAGATGCTGCAGGCCGCCGAGGAGCTGCGCTTCGAGCATGCGGCGCATCTGCGCGACGAGCTCCGCGAGGCGCGCCGCGAATTCGAGATGGCGAAGGCCGCGGGAGCAGCGGTCTGAGCGCCTGGCCACTCGCCGCCGCGGACACGCTCTTCGGTCAGCTCCAGCGCGGTCTCGGCTCAGGCGCACGAGCGGCGCTCGCTGGCGACCCGCGCGCTGCCGAGCACGTCGTGGCCTGCATCGCCGACGATCCACGCTGGGATCAGCTCGACGAACGGGCGGACTACCTCGCCCGGCTCGTTCTAGCGCTCGCTATCGACATCGCGACGGTCGATGAGTTGCTTCTGGCCTACGCGTCGCGAGCGTCCGACGTCGAGCGCAAACGCGAGCCGTTGGCGCTCGAGGTTGTAGGCCGCCTCAATCAGCTGGGCAACCTTGACGCCACTGCTGTTATCCGGAGAGAAGCGGCCAAAGGCCCCTATCGAGAGCAAGCCGCCGAGTGGTTGGCCGACGAGCTCGAAGATGACTCGTCAGACGGCCCGCCGGCCGAGTCCGGGCCCGACCTGTCGGGCGCGCCCACCGACGAGCTGCTTGCCGGAGGCATCCCAGCGCCATGGCCGGTGCTGCGAGAACTCAGGACCCGAGATTCACCCGACGACGTCGCTGCGATGCTCCGGGCCGCCGACGATCCCGACTGCCCGATGCGCGCTGCGGCGATCTTGGCGCTGGCGCACCAGGAGCGCGCAGAGCTCCTGCCCACGTTGCAGACGTTCTCTTCCAGTGTCGAGCCGAGGCGCGTAAAGCACGCGATGCACAGGGCCTTTTCCATGCTGCCTTTCGCGGTCACGCGTGCCACGGCGATCGCATGGGCGAGGGCCGGCACCGGGGAGCAGCGCCGGGCGGCGACGCTGGCGTTCGCAAGGCATGCATCGCCTGCAGAGATCCCGGTCGTCCGCGAGTTGTTTACGGCCGAGCTGGCTCATGGGCCGCGGGCAAATCAATACGTGCTGTGCGATCTCGCTGAGGCCCTCGCGCGTTGTCCGCAGCAGGGCCCGTTTCCGGAACTGCGAGAGGCCTATCGCGAGATGCTGTACTCGTTCGGTCGGCGTTTCGTCATCGAAGCGATGGCGGCGACGGACCGAGGCTTTCCCGAAGATCTCGCGATCGACTGCTTGTGGGACTGCAACGACCGCATACGCGTGCTCGGCGCCGAGCACGCGTCGCTCCGCGACCCGGAGGCGGCCGCGCGGATCGCCGAGCTCGCTGGTGACCCGCTGGAAGAGAAGGATGTCCGGGCGGCGGCCTCGGCTCGGCTCGCCTGACGCTGTAGGCCGCTGACGGGAGCCGGGCGAAGCCGCCGTGAGATCGGGCGGTTCGCGTCGGGTGGCCCGCGTCAGGCCGACGCCGGCGACGCTGGCTCGATGCGCTCGATCACGTTGCGGCGCACCGTGATCGAGAACGTCGTCGTGCGTGCCGGCTGAGCTCGCGCGGTGATCTGCAGCGCGACGGCGAGCGTGCCGTCGTCGAGCCGATCGATCGCGGTGGCGCGGACCGAGGTGACGCCGTTGGACTCCGAGAGGCTGCGGAGGCGTTCCACGGCCGCTTGCCGTCCCCACCAGATCGCCGCGCCGCTCCAGTCCCGCGAGTCGATCATCGTGACCTGCTTGGCGAGCATCGGGGCCAGACCGCTCGGGCCAAGGTGGTTCCACGCGTCCACGGCCCGCGTGACGACTTCGCGCTCTGGGTCGTCGCCGGAGGCTTTGGGAAGGCGCATCGGCATGCCGAGCAGGGCTCGGCCGAGCTTGCGGTCCGGGTCGATGCTCCGAAAGCGTCGCATCTCGTCGAGGCCTTCGACGACGGCCGCCCGCACTTCGTCACGGACGGCTGCGGCGTTGCGATCGCTGGCGTCGCCATTGAAGCGAGCCGTATCCACCGGAGTGCGGAACGAGAAGTAGAGCCGCTGGAAGCGCGGGACGACCGTCGGCCCGATCCCGATCGGCAGAGGAGGGAGGCCCCAGCCGCCGAGCGACTTGACCGCGGCCGAGAGCTGGTCGAAGCCCGGCGTGTGGGTGTCGACGAGGATGTCGAGCATCTCCTCTGCGCCGACGGCCGCGAAGGGCACGATCGGGTAGCCGGTCTCGATCGCGAGCTTCGCGAATCCCAGGCGCTCCTTCCAGAGGAGCTGGTACTTCTGCCCGCGGGGTCGGAAGACCTCGGCTGCTCCGCCCGGGAACACGAGCAGGTTCGCCCGCTCGGCCATGAGCTTGCGCACGTTGGCGCGGGTGCCTCGGACCACGCCCGCCGCCTCGATGGTCTCGCGCCACACCGGGACGGCGTAGTGGCCATGATCGCCGACCGGGCGCACCGCGATCCCGCGGCGCTGCCACAGCTCAGCGATCATGAACGGCGCGTCGAGCACCGCGAACGATGAGTGGTTGCCCGCGTACAGCGCGCCGTCCGCGGGCAGGCCGTCGAGCCCGTCGACGTACGGCCGGGTGAGCAGCTGCAGCGGTCCGAGCAGGCCAGTGAGGCGATCGAGCCGCTCGGCGCTCGGCGCCTCAGGGACCCGAGCTCGGCGCCCGTGCTCATCACGCTGGTCGTCGAGCCTCGAGGAAGGTGGCGCCTGCATCCCCACCGATGGTACTCACCGGAACCAGGTGCGATTGCTCCGCTAGGCGGTTCGCATCAGCCGCGCCCGCGCGAAGCAGTAGACGCCGTACGACGCGATGCCGAGGCCGACCGCAGCCACGAGGAACGGCCCGTACGGCTGGCCGAGCATGGTGCGCAGGGCGTCGTCGAGGCCGCCGCCCTTCTCGGGGTTGTGTTCGACGGCGGCGATCACGAAGAGGACCCCGAGCACAGAGAACGCGGCGCCCTTGGCGACGTAGCCGATCTTGGCCATCAGCACGATCGCTTTGCCGTCGGCGCCAGACGTCGCGCGGTCGAGGTCGTCTTTGAACTTCTCCGCCAGGCCGTAGTAGGCGAGCCCGACGCCGAGCGCCAGGATCCCGAGCCCGACGAGGCCGACGAGCACCTCGCCCGCGGGCGCATCGAGGAGTTTGGCGGTCATCGTCTCCTCCGACTCGCCGCCGCTAGATTTGCCGCCGGCGGCGATCTTCGCCGAGGACAGCGCGAAGAACCCGTAGACAGCAGCCTTGCCGGCCGAGAGCGCGCGCTTGGCCGCGCGTTTGGCGCCGTCGTCTTCGGTGTGGCCGACCGCGGCCTCGGCGAGCTGCCAGATGACGAGCGCCGCGAACCCGAGCGCGAGCAGCCAGAGCAGCGGCCGCCCGATCGGCGTCCCCGCAAGCTGATGGAGCGCTCCTGACTTGTCTGCCGGGCCCTCGGAATCGCCGAGCGCCAGCTGGATCGCCAGCCAGCCGATCAGCACGTGCACAACGCCGTACGCGATCAGCCCGAGACGCACCAGCCACGTGAGAGTGTCGCTCGCTTTGGCCTGGTGTGGAATCGCAGCCATCTGGGCAGGCTGACGGGTCGGCGTTCTCGCGGCGGCGCTACGGGCGGGGCAAGCCCGGCCACGAGGAGCCGATTGGCTCTTGGCACCGCCACGGCACGGCAGCTACCGTCGGCGCCATGCCGCTGCTCTACAACTCCCAGGTCTCAGGCAACTGCTGGAAGGTGCGGCAGATCTTGGCCCACCGCGGGATCGCCTACGAGCGGCACGAGCTCGACGTCGTCGACCGCTCCAACCGGCCCGAGGTGCTCGGCGGGCTGAACCCCGCGCTGCGCGTCCCGACGATCGTGCTCGACGACGGCCGCCCGCTTGGCGAGTCCAACGCGATCCTCAGCTACTTCGCTGAGGGCACCGAGTACGTGCCGGCTGACCCGTACGAGCGCGCGCTCGTGAACCAGTGGCTGTTCTTCGAGCAGTACCAGCACGAGCCGTACGTGGCCGTCGCGCGCTTCCTGCTCGCCTACGTGGCGGAGAAGCCGACGCCGGAGCGGCTCGCTGAACTGCATGCCGGCGGCTACAAGGCGTTCGACGCGATGGAGTCGCGTCTCGCTGACCACGACTACCTCGTCGGCGACGCGTACACGATCGCGGACATCGCCCTCTACGCCTACACGCACGTCGCGGAGGTCGGGGAGTTCGACCTCTCCGGCTATCCGGGGATCCAGGCGTGGCTGGCGCGCGTCGCGGCGCAGCCGGGACACGTCACGCTCGACGACTGAGCTGGCGCGGGGCGGGCTTTCCGCCGTCGACAGGGCGGACGCCGGTCCTCGCTAAGGGCCTTTTGAGACGATGACGCCGATCGCCGTATCCGGCGGCAGCGACGTGCCCGCCTTCTTGCCGGTCCGGATGATCCGGCCCTTCTTGACGGTCTTGCTCTTGGCGGTCTTGGCCTTGCCGAGGCGGCAGTGCGCCTTGGCCAGCGCCTTCTTCGCCGCGGCCGTGGTCTTGCCCTTGAGGTTCGGGATCACGCACGGCGCGCCGACGGTGAACTCCGCCTTCGAGGTGGCCTGCGGCGCCTCCGTGATCGCCGAGCGGTGGAAATAGCCGCACGCCAGGTACTTGCCCTTGGCCGGAAGCGAGATCTGCTGCTTGTCGGTCGACGGGCCGCCCGTCACCGCGAACCCGGCTTGGTCGAGGACCGGCACGACGCCTTTGGTCTTCTGCAGCTCGCCGTAGGTGGCGGGGCAGCCTTTGCCGGTGTTCGGGACGAGGCCGGCGTACGCGCGGCGCGTGACCTCGGCCGACGCCACCGTGGTGACCGTGAAGAGCTCGTCGATCGCGACCGACGCCGGCGTCGAGACCTTGAGGGAGAGCTTCGGTGCGCGCACGTTGATGGTGGCTGACGCCGACGCGACGACGGGCGCCTCGGCCTTGGTGGTGTCGCGCGCCCAGCCGCAGATCACGTACTGGCCCGCGACATCGAACGACGTGACGGCCGTGACGGCGAAGGTCGGCTCGATCGCGCTGCGGTCGAGGAGGTTGGTGCCGGGGTCGGCGGCGGCGCTCGCAGCACACGGCGCCCCGGCCGCGCGAAGCTTGACCTCGACGTACGAAGCGACGTCGAGCGTGGCAGAGACGTCGACCTGCGCGGTGTTCGACTCCACGAGCTCAGCGGGCGCCTTGATCGCCATCGACGACGCCGCGGCCATGGACGGCATGAGCACGGCACCGGCGAACACGGCACCGGCGAACACGGCACCGGCGAGCGCTGCCGAGCGGTGGCGGCGAGGGGGGCGGGGGCGCGCGAGGCGGGGCATTGCGGACGCGTTCGACGCAAGCAGCATGTCCTCCTTCGGTCGGACGGCGCGCGCAGAACATCACCCAACCCGGCGCCGCCGGAGTCGACGCGCGCCAGCCCGTACCATGCGGCGCGTGCTTGCCCGACGCGATGCGCTGCTGCAGTGGTACGCCGATACGGGCCGCGACCTGCCGTGGCGCCGCACCACCGACCCGTACGCGGTGCTCGTCTCCGAGGTGATGCTCCAGCAGACGCAGGTCAGCCGCGTGGCTCCGCGGTACGAGGCGTGGCTGCGCCGCTGGCCCGACGCGGCCGCGCTGGCGGAGGCATCCCCGGCCGATGTGTTGGGGGAGTGGAGCGGCCTGGGCTACAACAGCCGCGCCCTGCGGCTGCAGGCCACCGCGCGGGCGGTCGCCGAACACGGCTGGCCCGCCGACGAAGCCGGTCTGCGTGAGCTGCCGGGTGTCGGCCCGTACACCGCCGCAGCCGTCGCGGCGTTCGCGTTCGGCCAGCTGGCAGCAGCCGTCGACACGAACCAGGTGCGCGTCCTGGACCGCTGGGACGCCGCGATCGGCCGCAGCGCCGCCGAGGTGCGCCGGCGGGCGATCGAGCAGGTCCCGCCTGAGGCGCCCGCGGAGTGGAACCACGCGCTGATGGATCTCGGCGCGACGCTCTGCACGGCGCGTGTGGCCCGCTGCGGCGAATGCCCGGTGGCGGAGTGGTGCGCGTCGGCGGGTCTCGTCGACCCGGCGGCCGAGCGGGAGCTGCGCCGCGGCCCCGCCCGGGCGGTGTCGCAGCCGTTCGAGTCGACCCAGCGCTACGTCCGCGGCCGGATCGTGGCCACGCTCGTCGAACAGGGCCCGGTCGACCGGGCCGCGCTGACGGATGCGCTGCCGGACGGGATCGCGGCCGAACGGGTCGCCGCCGCGCTCGTCGGGCTCGTGGCCGACGGGCTCGTGGCCGAAGGCCCGGCGGGTCTGCTCAGCCTCCCGGTGTAGCCCGGGCTGCCTCCGTCCAGTGGCGCCGTCGAGCGCACTTGGCCGATGTGCCAGAAAACAGATTCAAGATCGGTGTCGTTTTGCGACACTGGACCGCGGTCCGTTTCGAACTGCGGCGTGGGTCAGTCGGCGATGAGGTGCAGCGCCTCGATCGCGAACACCGCCGCGACGACGAGCATCACCGCGCCCGCGACGAGGTCGACGGCACGCGCCACCGGCGCGCCGTAGCGGCGCAGCACCACCGCGCCGAGCGCGGCGAGTCCGATGAACCAGACCGACGACGCGAGCATCGCGCCGGCGGTGAAACTCGCGCGGTCTTCAGGGTCGTTGGTGGCGATCGCGCTGCCGAGGATCGCGACCGTGTCGAGGTAGACGTGCGGGTTGAGCAGCGACAGCGCGAGCACGGGCCCGATGACGGCGCGCGGCGTCGTCTCGGCATCGCCTTCGAGCGCGGCGGCGTAGTCGTCGCCGCCGCGGATGCCGCCCGCCAGCGTGCGGAACCCAACGGCGCCAGCAGCGCGATGCCGCCGACGTAGAGGATCACCCGGAGCCAGTCGCGGCCGTCGAGCACGGCGCCGGCGCCCGCCGCGCCCAGGGCGATGAGCGCGACGTCGATCGTCACGACCATCGCGACGACCGTGATGACGGCGGGCCGCGGCGCCCGCACCGCGGTCCGCAGCACGTAGGCGTTCTGGGCCCCGATCGGGGTGATGAGGGCGAGCCCGAGCCCGAAGCCAGACGCGGCCGCAGCGAGGTCCACTCCCACCCGCTGGAGGCTAGCCGGACGGCGTCCGGGCCCGCTCGCAGGATGAGTTGCGCGGAGCCGGAGTGCCAGGAGTACCCTCGAAAGGGCCTATGTCTTCAGGAGGAACGCCCGCGTGACGCTCGACCGTCAGTCCATCGAGAAGCGCGACTTCCCCATCGCGCGCCGGGGCTATGACCCGGCTGGGGTCGACGCGCACCTCGCCCGGATCGCGGACGAGCTCGACCAGCTGCGCCGCGAGACCGACCGCGCTGCCACTGGCGGCGTCGCCGGGAGCGCCAGCACGCACGTGCAGGCGATCGTCGAAGCGGCCGAGTCGACGGCCGAGCGGCTGCTCCGCGAGGCGCAGTCCGAAGCCAGCGAGCTGCGTGAACGCGCCGCCGGCGACGCGCAGCGCGCGCGCCAGGAAGCCCTTGAGGAATCCCGCGAGCACGTGTCGAAGGTCGGCGAGCAGACGACCCGCATGCTGCAGCGCGTCGAAGCGATGGACTCCGAGCTCGGCGGCATGATCGAGAACCTCCGCACGGGCGTGAACCGCCTCGTCGCCGATCTGGCCCTGCTCGAAGGCAACATCGCCGACCTGCACGAGCAGCATGGCGGCGTCGCACCGGTCGCATCGGCCGCGAGCTTCGTGAAGGACTCGGCCGCGAGCTTCTCGCCCGGTCCCGAGACCGACGCCGAAGTGGTCGCCACCGAGACCGATCCCGATGTCGACGCAGCCATCGCCGAGCCGGTCGCGACGGCCGATGCCGCGGACGCGGGCCTCGCCGACCTCGGCGACGACGACCTCTCTGACCTCGACCTCGAGACGTCGGCGGAGACCGCTGACCGCGACCAGGAGGCCTCGGCCCGCCTGATCGCCCTCGACCTCGCGCTCGGCGGATCGAGCCGCGACGACATCAAGGACGAGCTGACCCAGCTCTTCGCGCTGCCCGACGTCGACCGCCTGCTCGACGACGTGTTTACCAGCATCGACGCCTAAAGGGCCCTGCTCGCCAGGATTGGCTCGCCTGCGGCGGGCTGGACCAGCATCGACGCCTAAAGGGCCCAGCCCTTCGGGGAATCCTTGGACACGTGGCGAAGGCCGCGGCTGCCGGCCGCGCCTACGCTGCGTCCCACGAGCCGCCCGCGATGCCGCTCGTGAAAGGACCTCGTTGCCCTACTTCGCACAGGCCGGCGCGACGCGCTACCGGTTCGACGACCTGAAGACGCTCCTCGCCCGCGCCTCGCCGCAGCGCTCGGGCGACGCGCTCGCGGGCGTCGCTGCGGGCAGCGAGGAGGAGCGCGTCGCCGCGCAGCTCGCGCTCGCCGACGTGCCGCTGACGGAGTTTCTCGACGGCGACGCCTTCGTGCCGTACGCCGACGATGAGGTGACGCGGCTGATCGTCGACTCGCACGACGCTGCGGCGTTCGCCCCGCTGGCGGGCTTCACGGTGGGGGAGCTGCGCGAGTGGCTGCTGTCCTACGAGACGACCCCGGCCGACCTGGCTGCCGCCGGGCCGGGGCTCACCCCGGAGATGGCCGCCGCCGTCTCGAAGTTGATGCGCAACCGCGATCTGATCCAAGTCGCGCGCCGGATCACGGTGACGACCGCCTTCCGGACCACGCTCGGCGGGCCCGGCGTGATGGCGACACGCCTGCAGCCGAACCATCCGACGGACGACCCCGCAGGAGTGATCGCGAGCATCGTCGACGGGCTGATGTACGGCTGCGGCGACGCGACCATCGGGATCAACCCCGCGACGGACTCGCCGGCCGCGACGATCGCGCTGCTGCAGATGATCGACGAGGTGCGCGAGCGCTACGAGATCCCCACGCAGTCCTGCGTCCTCTCGCACGTGACGACCACGCTGGAATGCATCGAGCGCGGCGCGCCGGTCGACCTGGTGTTCCAATCGATCGCAGGGACCGAGGCCGCCAACACCGGCTTCGGCGTCACGCTGGGGCTGCTGGCCGAGGCGCAGGAAGCGGCGCTGTCGCTGAAGCGCGGCACGGTCGGCACCGACGTCATGTACTTCGAGACCGGCCAGGGCGCGGCGCTCTCGGCCGGCGCGCACCACGGCCTCGACCTCCAGACCGCCGAAGTGCGCGCCTATGCCGTCGCGCGGGCGTTCCAGCCGCTGCTCGTGAACACCGTCGTGGGGTTCCTGGGGCCGGAGTACCTCTACGACGGCAAGCAGATCCACCGCGCTGGGCTCGAAGACCACTTCTGCGGCAAGCTGCTCGGCCTCCCAATGGGCTGCGACGTCTGTTACACCAACCACGCGGAGGCCGACCAGGACGACATGGACACGCTGCTGACGTCGCTCGGCGCCGCTGGCTGCACGTTCTTCATCACGGTGCCCGGGGGAGACGACGTGATGCTCGGCTACCAATCGGCGTCGTTCCACGACGCGCTCTACGTGCGCGAGGTGCTCGGCACTCGGCCCGCACCGGAGTTCGAGGCGTGGCTGCACCGGATGGGGCTGGCCGGGGCCGACGACCGCGTGCGGGAGCTGCCAGCCGCATCCCATCCAGCGCGTGCCCTGCAGGCCGCCGCGTGACCGGTGCGGCGCACGGCGACACCTACGTCGGCCCGCCGGCGGCGCCGCTGGGCACGCCGGAGC